>JBFHWX010000064.1:0-17195 GCA_041599275.1 Desulfobulbales bacterium
AAAAACAGCGCATGCCCCCTCCTCCTGGAGAAAAAAAGTTTCCTCTTCTCCAGCGGCCACCACCATGGCATCACTTCACCTGACACAAAAGACACCCTCCCACCCCCAAAACACCTAACCAAAAGACACTTCAACGCAATTTGACGAAATTGCCGCCGCAGCCATACCACAATGTATCAGGAACCCGGCACCAGCCAAACAATGATCCACCTTTTTCTCCCTAAGTGCCAGGAAACAATGCGCAAGACAAGTGTTGTCTTTTAGTAAACCAGCGGCTACCTTTGCAGAAAAAGGTCAACCCGTAAACGGCACAACACCCCTTTCTTCCCCAACACCAAAAAGGAGGCACCCCGACCCCAGCAGTACCCGCTCCAACATATCAGCGGTTCTGTCCCCACGGTTGATAAACTCCTGAAGAAACCATCGTACCGCTGATGGCAAAGCAAACGCCGACTCCGCCGGAGAGTCGTGGTGTCGAGGGCGCGGAGGCTTCCTTACGGCATGACGCCCCCCCCGATGACCGGCGACGACGCTGAAGCCCAGAGTTTTGCGACGCCATCACGGTTTCCCGCGGGATTTCCCTTGCCAAAACCCCTTTGCCGCTGCAGGCGAAGCGGGAAAAAAGTGGAGGAGGCTGTTATGATCGATTTGGTGGAACAAAGAAGAGAACGCCGGTTTCAAGCGGAACGCCGCACCATGGTCGGCATCCCTGCACTCGGCGCCTGGTATGAGCTGCTCAACCTCAGCCTGGACGGTCTCGCTTTTTCCTACGCGCCATCCGACTGGTTGCCCGTGGACCTCGACCGCATCCGGCTCGCCACCGCCGCCCTGGAACCCCTCATCGACGGTTTACACGTGGAAACCGTGAGCGACTGCAGCGTCATCGGCCCGGATTCCTGCATCTTGCGGCGTCGTGCCGTGCTCTTCGACGGCCTCTCCGTCGAGCAGGAAGCCCTGCTCCGGAACTTCATCCGTTCCCAGACACGCCCCGAGAGAAGGCCCCGGCTCTCCGGCACCCCCCTCGCCGCATCCTTGCTGCCGACTCCCTTCTCCACCGCCTGAAAACGTCCGGGCGCCGGTTCCCGCCGGCGTCCGCTCCACTCTCAGCCTTTTCCCGCAACCACCTTTTTCCCGCCAGGCATCTAAACTTTTCTTCACCGCCGGCCGATAATCCTTCATCAGCCAGGGACCACCATCTCCGTGCCCCATCTCCAGCCCGAGAGACGACCATGCAGATAGAAAAAACCCATCTCCAGCCGTCCAGCCTCTACAAGAACGAACGCCCGGACCCTCAAACCGGCGATACCAGCGCCGACGCCAGGAACACGGGAAAAACCGCCCAACAGGCCGAACACCAGAGGGGCGTCATCCGCAATCTGCAAAACGGCCATTACAAAGGGGTTGCCGATCTCCGGTTGCGGATCAATTTCCACGACGAGATCATGGAATTGGAAAAGGCCACCCTGGCCAGCCAGGTCGCCCGGGAGCTGCCGCCCCTTCAGGACAGCCTTGAAGGCCTGTTTGCCGTTTTCGGCGGCGGCATGGAATTGACAGCCGAACAAAAGGCAGGTTTTGATGAGCTGGCGGCTTCTTTTTCCCAGCGCTTGGACGTTTTGCAGCGAAACGGCATCGACTCGCTGCTGGCCGATCTGCAGAACGCCCATACAGAGTTCAAAGATGGGCTGGCTGCTCTTTTCGCCTCCGCAGAACAAGCCCTTGCCCAGGAGCCGATGCCGGCAACCGACGGATCTCCCCTGGAAACCGGGGCAGCGACGGAGGGCGAAACAGGAGAGACGGTGGCAACGGTTCCTGAACAAACACCCACTCCCAGCCTGCCTGCGGAAGTGAGCTCCTGGCTCTCCACCCTCGACAAAATCTTTGCCAACACCCTCGGAGCGCTGCAGAAATCCTTTTCCGCCTCCATACTTCCCGAACTGCAGCCAGCCCCCGGGAACGGCCGGGCTTACGACAAGTTCCTGACCATCTACACCAACATCATGGCCGCCGGTACGCCCCCGCCAGCTGAAGACGACCCGTTGAAAATCGTTTCCTGAGCCGCGGCACGGCGGCTCAGGTTCGGCCCGGTGACGGTGGCCACAAAAAGGTAGCGGCCGCCGGTTGGATATGAGAATATTGATGGACCGGCAAAAAGTCCATCGTACCGATTGGAGACGGCCAAGCGAAAAACGTGCTAAGCCGGAAGTGGCGGGATCGAGCAGCCGAGATGACGCCACGACACAGGAGACCGGACTTTTCGCGACGCCAACAGTATTGCACTCTCAAGACGCAGATGGCCGGCCCCCCGGGGTCGGCCTTTCCTTTTCCCCTGCCAGCCCGACAGTCTTCAACTCCCATGCAGACACCAGCCATCGCCAACGAAGCAGAAGCCAGGGCCTTTCTCGCCAGCCTGGCGGCAAGCCCTCCGCAACTGCGGCAAAAAAGCATCAGGCTCGCTCGAGAAGGGTTGGAGCTGGCCCAGATGTATTACGAACAAAAGGGCAACCAACAGGGGGTCGAACGGCTGCAGCGCTGCCTCGACATTCTTCAGGCCGGCAGTGAGGCCTGAAGCTTCATCTCGTGCTCTGTCTGGCTTGATCCCGTCACCTGATTGCTGGCCCCAGTGGCTCCTCGCTGGGTTGCGAAAAACTCGACATAGCGCTGCTATGCCTTCGTTTTCGCGCCTTGCGAGGCACCACGATTCCTCAACAATTCCCGGTCACGATGAGCCGCACAAGGCCACTAGCGGCCGGGCGGAAAGCAACGGGCCGCCGCTCCGACCCGGCCGGCCAGGCGAAGCTCGACGTATTCGGAGACCCTGGGCAGCATGGCATCGAGGTAGTCGCCAATCTCCGTTTCCGTCGCCGTGGTGAGAGTCTGGCAGAACAGGCACTTGCGTTCACCGCCGCCGGTGGAGGGCAGGCCGTAATCTTCGAGAAGATGGCGGGTGACGTTCTGGTCGTCGAACTCGTCGTAAACCGGAAACTGGGTGCGGATGCCGAATTGGCGGGAAAAGGCGGCGATTTTTTCCATGAACACCGGTGTCTGCTCCGGGTAATAGCCCTGTTTGCGGGCATAGCCGGTAACCAAGAGCGGCACGAAATGCTCGGTGCAGTAAATCACCGCCCGGGCATGCATGGCCACCTTACAGGCCACGCACACCAGGTTCTTGCCGCCGAACCGCGGCATCAGCTCTTCATAGCGGTCGAGCCACAATCCCTGGAAAAGGCGGCCCATGTCGAGTTCGACCATTTCGGCGGCGGGAAAGTCGTCGAGGCCGTCGGATGTTTCACCCTGGGGCACCTGGGCAAGGAGTATGGCCCGGGCCGTCTCGAAACGGCGGCGAGGAAAATCGTGGAAACGGCTCATGCCGTTCAGCATGTGCAGGAGATGGACCTTGCGCGGCCGCAGCAGCTCTGGATGGCTGCCCAGCGAGGCAAGGGCGTAAAGGGCGAGGGAATCGGTGCCGCCCGAGAACATGATGGCCAGATCCTGTCGGTCCATGTTTTTTTCCTTATGGTGTCAAATGCTGCAGGTTCCTCTCCCCGCCGCTTGCCCTTGCCGGATCTGCTGCCCGGGAAACCCGGTAACGAAGGAAGAGTTCGCCGCCCGGCTGCGCCTCGCAAAAGAGCAGTTCCATTTCAAGAAAAGGCAGGCCAAGGGGGGGGAGACCATCCGCCAGGGAGGCCGCCCCAAGGGCGCCGGAGAGTTTGGGCGCCACGGTGAGCGCCAACTCGTTCACCACCCCCTGCCGGAAAGCCTGGTGGTTGAGGCCGCCGCCTCCTTCGACGAGCAGGGAACGGGCGCCGCGCCGGGCAAGCTCTCCGATGACCGACCAGAGGTCGAGAGCGCCGTCAGCGGTTGGGTCCACCGCCAGAACCTCCGCCCGGTCGGCATAGAGGGCGGCAAGGCGCTGGACATGTTCCCGCCGGGTAAAGAGAAGCGGCGGCGGACCATGGACAAAGAGCCGGCGGTTGCTTCCGGGCAGGTTGCCGCTGCCGCTGACCACGGCCCGCAACCGCTTTCCGGAAAGCACGCCGCCCGGTCCCCGCATTTCCGGATCAGCCGCCCGCAGGGTTCCGGCCCCCAGGAGGCTGGCGTCGGTGGTGGCCCGCAGTTCCTCGAGCCGGCGCCGGTCCAGGGCACTGCCGATGCCGCCAGGTTCGATGCGGCCGCAGAGGGTAGTCACCGCCACCACGGTCACCAGCATGTCACGACTCTCCTGCTCTCTCTGTTTTCTGAACCGATAAAACGGCTTGGCCTCCAAACCAGATAACCGTCAGGCCGTTTTCCGCTGCACCGGCAAAACCCGGCGGCAGCCGGTCTCGCCCTTGAGTTGCGACGAAATCAGCCCGCCAGCACGGCGTCGATCTGGGCGCCGGTGACGTCGGCACGCATCTCCACTTGACCGATCCCGGTGGGCAGGACAAAGACCGGCACTCCCCCGACCGCTTTCTTGTCTGTTTTCAGGTAACTTTTCACCAGCTTCCGGTCGAGCTCCGCGGGAATGGCAGTCGGCATGCCGAAGGCGGCGATCAGCCTCTGCAGCCGCTCGGCCTCTTGGTTGGTCAGCAACGCCATGGCCACGGCGATGCGGGCCGCCGCCACCATGCCGATGGCCACCGCCATGCCGTGGGCCAGGGTGTAGCCGCTGGCCCCCTCGATGGCATGGCCTATGGTATGGCCAAAGTTGAGGATCCGCCGCAGATCGGCTTCCTGCTCGTCGGCCTCCACCACCCTGGCCTTGATGGTGCAGCAGGTGCGGATCACCTCAACCATTACCCCCTGGTCGAGGGCGAGAATCGCCTCCCGGTTCTCTTCGAGATACCCGAAAAAGTCGCGGTCGTAGATCACTCCGTACTTGATCACTTCGGCGAGACCGTTCAGAAGCTCGACCCGGGGCAACCCACGCAGCACCTCGGTATCGATGTACACCGCCCGGGGCTGGTAGAAGGCGCCCACCAGGTTCTTGCCCTCGGGGATGTCGACGCCGGTCTTTCCCCCCACCGAACTGTCGACCTGGGCAAGAAGAGTGGTGGGAACCTGCACAAAGGGAATGCCCCGCATGTAACAAGAGGCGAGGAAACCGGTAATGTCGCCGGTGACTCCGCCGCCCAGGGCGATAAGGCCGTCCTTTCGGTCAAAGCCCAAAACGGCGAGACGGCTGGAAAGCTCCGCCACGGTGCCCAGGTGCTTGCTTTCCTCGCCACGGGGAAAGGTGATGAGCTCCGCCGGCAGCCCGGCCGCCTGCAGGGAGGCCATGAGGCGGGGAGCAAAGAGCTCCGCCACGTGACTGTCGCTCACCACGGCGAACCGCTTTGCGAGACCGCGCTTCTTGAGCTCTCCGCCGACCCGGTCGAGCAGGCCGCCCTCGATGATTATGGGATAGGCCCGCTCACCGAGCCCGACGTGAATTTGAGCCATTGTCTCTTTCTTTCTCTCCGTATGGATGCTGGCGGCACCCCCTTTCCAGGACCGCGCCACCAGTATTTCCGGCTCCCCGCGAAAAGGAACCCCTCTTTTGCCCGCCGCCACGGCGGCACGGCTTCGAACCATACCGCACCACCCGGGAAAAAGGCAAAAAAAAAGGGACGCCCGAAGGCATCCCTTTTTTTTCGAGACAATTGGTCTTACATGGCGGAGCCGGAAGCGGCGCCCTGCATCTTGACCTCGACCTTCTCGGTCAGGCCGGCGTAGTACTCACGCAGGATGACGAGCACTTCTTCACGGCCGAAGTGATCGACCACTTCCTTGCCCTCGGAAAGGGCTTTGCGCAGCTTGGTGCCGGAAAGGATGACGCGGTCCTCCTTGGTGTGCGGGCAGGTACGCAGCGAAGCCATACCGTCGCACTTGTGGCAGTAGAAGGTCCAGTCGATCTTCAGCGGCATGCACTGCAGAGCCTTGCCGGCGTCGGCCGGGGTGGGGATGCGGTCAAAGATTTCCTGGGCCTCGAACAGGCCGTAGAAGTCACCAACGCCGGCGTGGTCGCGGCCGATGATCATCTTGGTGATACCGTAGTTCTGACGGAAGGTGGCGTGCAGCAGGGCCTCGCGGGGACCGGCGTAGCGCATGTCGAGGGGGTAACCGGCCTGGATGACGTTGTCCTTCACGAAGTAGTGCTCGACCAGGGTGTCGATGGCGCGGACGCGGACCTCGGCCGGGATGTCGCCGGGCTTCAGGTTGCCGATCAGGGAGTGGATCAGCACGCCGTCACACACCTCGATGGCGATCTTGGCGAGGAACTCGTGGGAGCGGTGCATGGGGTTACGCAGCTGCAGGGCGGCAACGTCGCTCCAGCCACGCTCTTCGAACATGGCGCGGGTCTCGGCGGGGGTCAGGTAGACGCCCTTGTACTTGTCGGGGTATTCGCCCTGGTTGAGGACCTTGACCTTGCCGGCCAGGTTGACCTCTTTCTGGGCCATGACCATCTGGACGCCCGGGTGATCCTTGATGGCGATATCCCAGAACTTGTCGTCGGCGGACTCTTCGCCCTGGCCCTTGAAGACCTTCTCGCATTCCCATTTCTTGTCGGCGTCGGTCATCTCGTACTTCTCGGAGACCTTCATGGTGGCGTAGATCACGCCGTCGCGCTCGAGGGCGATCTCGTCACCGACCTTGATGGCGTCGGCGTCGGCCTTGGAGACATCGAGGGTGATGGGCAGGGGCCAGAAGGTGCCGTCGGCCATGGTGAAGTTCTCGACAACACCCTTCCAGTCGGCCTTGCTCATGAAGCCGTCGAGCGGGGAGAAACCGCCGATGCCCATCATGATCAGGTCGCCCTTGGCGCGGGCGCTGATCTGGATCTTCTTCAGGCCCTGGGCCTTCGTTTTTTCAGCCTCGAGCTCGTTGCCGTGCAGCAGACAACAAACCAAACCTTTACCGCCGTGGGGGGCTACCAGTTTCGACATGTCTTCGATCTCCTTTACCTTAAAATAAAGATGATTATTGGGAATTGAGCCTGTTCCTGGAAAATCCTGTCACCGGCACAAACTAGACGCCTGCTGAGAACACCGGGGCCGATCGTTTTCCGGGGAGCCCGCCGGGCTCGGAGCTTTGGCGTTTCTCCTAAAAACGAGGCGGTGCCTCCCTGCGGCACCGCAAGCCCTGCCGCGCCGACCCAGCCGCCGTTCTCGTAAAAAAAAGTAACGGTGGGAGCCGGTGGTCGACGCTGAACCATCATTCATTTGCTTACCCCGCCCATTTATAAAGAGGGTCTGAAAAGATGTCAAGGGAAAAAACGGCGGCTTTTCCCCGCTCCCGTCACGACAACGGCTTGCCGGAAACTACCTTAATGGTTTATTCTTGACATTTGTCTCGCAGGCTGAGTATCTTTGCTGACCTCGTTCTCGGTCCACTGCTTTGAAAGGACCTGCCCGGCAACACAGGCCCCCGAGTCCGGCGACGTCCTCGCTTCGGATGACCCTCGAAACAGGTTGGACACCATCTGAAAAGGGGTCCGACGGTAAAAAACCAGTTCTCCCCGTGATGTCTTTTTCTGCGCTTCGGCGGCCGTCCGCCACCCCCAAACCCAAAGCCTCCGTCGCTAAACGGCCGCTCGTCCGGATTTTCCTTTCGTTTCTTCTTCTCTTTTCCGCCACCGCCCAGTCCGCCGTGGTGCCCACGACGCCGCCAGCGGCAACCGGCGTCGTGGCCGGGCCCGATGCCGCGACCCTGCTCACTCCCCTGCTGCACGTCTCCAACAACTCCGAACCCCTCTATTTCATCCTGGTCGACAAAGACGCCCAGCGGTTGCTGGTGCTCGAGCACAACGGCAGCAGTCTCCGCGAAGTCCGGCAATTCGTCTGCGCCACCGGCGAAAACCATGGACCGAAGCGGGCCTCCGGGGATTCGCGGACACCCGAGGGCGTCTATTTCATCACCGAAGTTTTCACCGACAGCAAGGTGACCATCTTCGGCAAACGGGCCTACCACCTCGACTATCCCAACGTCTACGACGCCGAGCACGGCCACGACGGCAACGGCATCTACATCCACGGCACCAACCGCACCCTGCTGCCCTTCTCCACCAATGGCTGCATCACGCTGCGCAACAACGATCTCGACCAACTGGCTCCCTACCTGCGGATCGCCACCATCCCGGTGATCATCGTGCCTTCGCTGCGCACCCTTACCGGGCTTTCCTCTCCTGCCCTGAAAAACGGCGATTTCCAGCGGGTTTCCAGCACCATCCTGCCGGACTCCTTCAACCGCTCCGCCTCGGAATACCGCAATCTGTTCATCATGCACATGGGCAATCAGGTGGTGGCCCAGGGGGAATTTCTCGACCAGCCCTCGGAGTTCAAGCAGCAGCTCGGGCTGAGCCGCCTCTACCTCAAAATGGATAGCGGCAGCGGTCTCACCACCAAGAGCAAGATGGTCCACACCGCACCGATCCGCCTGTTGCCTGAAAATCCGGTGAAGATCGCCACCCGCAACTTCCGTTTCGACACCCCGCCGGAGGTTGTGGTTTCCACCGTGCCCGGCTTTCCCGCGAACGGCCAGCTCGGCCTGGACACCTCCCCCGAACAGGCCTCACTTGCCGATCTGGCCCTGGTGGAGACAACGCCCGAGGGCAACAGCGCGGCACCGATCCAACTCGCCATGACCGAAACGGCGCCGACGGAAAGCGCAGCTCCCTTCAAGCCGGAGCCCGTCGAACCACAGCCGACGGCCGAGGTCACCCCGGTGCAGACGGTCAGCACGCCGGCTCCTCCCGCCGCCGTTCCATCGATCCCCGCGCCGCCTGAAAACACGGTACTTGCCGAAGCGCCGGCACCCGCACCGGAGCCCCTGCCGGCACCGGTGGTGGCGGCCACCGTGGTGGAACCCGTGGCTGTTTCCGAGCCGGCAGCGGCCCAGCCGGCGCCCGCCGAGCCGGCACCGGCAGCGGTCAGCACGCCGCCGGCGACCATCGCCGCGTCCGCCACCCCGGCCCAGCCGCCGGCCACCGAAGCGCCAGTCGTGAAGGTTGACGCGCCGGCCGCCGCTGTCGCAGCCCCGCCGGTTGCCCAGGTCGAACCGGCGCAGCCAGAGGTCCACACCGAAGCGGCCACGGTTAGCGACCGGGCAATCCTCGACCTGCTCGAAAAATGGCGGGCAGCCTGGGAACGAAAGGACATCGACTCGTACATCAGCTGCTATCATCCGGAGTTCCGCCAGGGTGAAAAGGACCGTTCCGCCTGGCGCACTTACAAGGACCGGCTGAACCGGCAGTACCGCTTCATCACCGTGGCGGTCACCGACATCAGCATCCGCCACGGCGGCGGCCAGGTCTTCGTCACCTTCCACCAGCTTTACAAATCCGACCGTTTCAAGGCCGACGGCACCAAAACCCTGGTTCTCGCCCGCAACGGCAACGACTGGCAGATCACCCAGGAACTCTGGCACCAATGATCCCTACCCTTTTGTTCACCCGCCGCAGACCTTCTCCTCCGTCCAAGCTCTCTGCACTCCAGCCACTGGCCCTGCTGACCGCTCTGTGGTTCGCCCTGCTTCTTGGCGCCGGCCCTCTCCACGGCCAGGTACTGCACGACGTGCATCTGCCCAACACCGACCACGAGCTGAACGTCTACCGGATCTACGGCGAGGAGCCCGGCCCCACCATCATGATCATCGGCGGCATCCAGGGCGACGAGCCCGGCTCCTACCTGACCGCCGACCTCTACGCCGACATCCATCTCAAAAAGGGCAACCTCATCGTGGTGCCCCGGGCCAATCTCTACTCGATCCTGCTCAACCAGCGCGAGGGCCTCACCGGCGACATGAACCGCAAGTTCGACACCGTGGAGAAGCGCAACCTGGAAGAGGAAGTGGTGATCATCCTCAAGGATCTGATCTCCCAGAGCGACTGTCTGCTCAACCTCCACGAGGGATCCGGCTTCTACTCGCCCACCTGGGTCGACGACAACGAAAACGCCGATCGCTATGGACAGTCGATCATCTTCGACGCCGAAACCTTCACCGTGCCCGAGAAAAACAAGACCATCGAACTCGGCGCCCTGGCGCGCCGGGTATGCGACAAGGCCAACGGCCAGATAGACAAGCCGCGCTTCCACTTCCGGCCCAACAACCACGACACCCTGGCCCCGGACTCGAGTCATCCCGAGCAGCGAAAATCCGCTACCTATTATGCCCTCACCAAGGCCCATATCCCCGCCTTCGGCGTCGAGACTTCGAAAAGCATCCGCGACCTGGCGACCAAGATCCGTCTGCACAAGCTGGTGATAAACTCCTTCATGGAAGAGTTCGGCATTCTTCTCGACACACCGGGCATCTTTCTGGTCAAGCCGAAGCTCGACTACCTGTTGCTCAAGGTCAACGACGGCATGCCCATGGCGCTTCACCATGACGCGGAAATCACCCTGCAACCCGGCGACGAGATCACCATCACCGACATCATCGCCAACTACGAACGGGGTCTGATCGCCGACGTCCAGGGCCTGGGCACCGCCAACGACATCAAGCAGCCGTTCCGGATCGCCAAGCCCACCAGGATCGTGGTCAAAAAGGACGCCGAACTCTGCGGCTGGGTCATTCTCAATATCAACGCCGCCGCCGGCCCCTCCCAGGCCACCGCAGCGGCAGCCGCGCCCCCTGCCCCGGCCCCGGCTCCGGCGCCGCTGGTTGCCAGCACGACCGAGCCGTCTCCGCCGGCCCCGGCGGCAGCACCGGAACCCGCGTCGGCCACTCCCCAGGATCCCCTGCGGGCCCGGCAGTTCCTGGTCAATGTCGACGGCACCCTGCGTACCATCGAAGCGGGCTCCACCCTGGCGCTGCCCGCCTCCTCCCGGGTCATCCTCACCGGGGTGCGGACCAGCAACGCCCTGCTCGACAACGACATCGTGGTCAACTTCAAAGGGTTCGCGCCCCCCAAGGCGACCAACGACGGCAACGACCTCAACTTCCCCATCTACCTGGGCACCAACCTGCTGGCCCGCCATTCCCTCGAGCGGGACGGCAAGCGTTACCCGGTCATCGCGCTGCACGACGATACGGAAATCGGCCAATTCCTGGTGGAGGTGACCGGCAACTGATGCGTCCCCGCCTTTTTCCCTTCTGCATTCTCCTGCTTCTTCTCTTTTGGCAGCCTTCGCCCCTGGCGGCCCTCGACCGCCAGGAGCTCGAACCCAAAGCAGCCCAGGGCGACGCCGAGGCCGCTCTCCAGTTAGGCAAGAGCTTTCTCCACGGCCAGGGGGGAGCAAGGGACCGTTCGGCGGCCCACCTCTGGTTGCTGAAAGCCGCCGAACTGGGCATTGCCGAGGCCCAGACCCTGGTGGGCGAGCTCTACCAGGAAGGCCGTGGCGTCAAGAAGGATCTCGGCCAGGCCCGGCACTGGTACCAGCAGGCGGCGGACCAGGGTTATGCCGAGGCCCAGCGGCCGCTGGGGGTGATCTACGAACTGGGGCTGGGGGTCGAAAAGGACCCGGCCAGGGCCGCCGGCCTCTACCGGGCCGCCGCCGAACAGGGCTTGGTCCGGGCCCAGGTGAACCTCGGCATTCTCTACGAGACGGGAGTCGGTGTCGTCCAGGACTACCAGCAGGCCGCCCACTGGTACCGCATGAGTGCCAACGTCGGCTATCCCCGCGGTCTCGCCCATCTGGGCCTGCTTTACGAGAAGGGCCTCGGTGTCGGGCGCGACCTGGAAAAAGCCCGGGAGCTCTACAGCAAGGCCGCGGCTTCCGGCTATCCCAAGGCGGAGGCACTGCTGGCCGAGCTTGGCAAGAACAAAGACTCTGGAAAACCAGCGCCCGCCGCCGCCCAAACGCCCAAGACCACTTCCGGGCCAGCCGCCACCGCCACCGAAGACACACCCCCTGCCGAAACACAACAGGCCCCCCAGCCAACCGCCAGTCAGCCCGAATCTTCCCTGGCCGACGACCGGCAGCGGGCCGAAGCCGGCGAGGCGGCGGCCCAGTATGCCCTGGGACGCCGTTTTCTCCAGGGCGACGGGGTCCAGCGCGACCCGGCCATGGCTGTCTTCTGGCTGGAAAAAGCCGCCAACCAGAACCTCGATGTCGCCCAGAACGATCTCGGCCTCTTCTATATAGAAGGAGAAGGCCAGACCCCGAACCCCGAAAAATCCCTGTACTGGTTCCGGAAAGCCGCCGAACAGGGCTCGGTCTCGGCCCAGAACAACCTCGGCCTCATGTACCTCGACGGCCGGGCCGGCAAGACCGACATCACCGAGGCCCTCTACTGGCTGCGCAAAGCCGCGGTACAGGATGACGCCTCGGCCCAGAACAACCTCGGCCTCATCTACAGCGAAGGCAAGGGCGTCAAGCAGGATTTCGCAAAAGCTTTCTACTGGCTGCAGAAAGCGGCGGACGCTGGCAACGCTTCGGCCCAGAACAACCTCGGCATCCTCTATGTGCGGGGCGAGGGCGTGCCCCATGACCAGCAGCAGGCCCTTTTCTGGTTCCGCCAGTCAGCGGCCCTCGGCAACCAGGAGGCCAAACGCAACCTGGGTCTTCTCGAAAAACAATCTCCCTCTCCGGCCACCGGCGACGGCGCCGCCAGCAGCCATTTCTACACGGCCAACAGCCTGGCCCGGCAGGGGAAATACGCTGAGGCGGTGGTGGAATACAACCGGGCCATCGCCCTTGACCCGCAAAACGCCAATTCCTACGAAAATCTGGCCATCGTCCATGCCCAGCAACAGGAAACCGCCAAGGCGGTGACCGCCATGCGGGCAGCCATAAACCTGCAGCCGGACGACGCCATGAAGCATCTCTCCCTGGCCACCATCTATCATGCCGGCGGTGATACCGACAAAGCCCTGGCCGAATACCTCCTGGCCCTGCGGTACAATCCCGGTTACGGCCAGGTCCATCACAACCTGGCGGTGCTGGCCGCCGAGGACGGCGAGTTCGAGCGTTCCTGGCTCTTCTGCGAACTGGCCGCACGCCTTGGCCAGGATATGGAAGAACTGAAGAGCCAGCTCGGACGGCTGGCTCCGCAGATAAAACCCGTCGAGCCCGAAAAATCACCCCTGGTGGGGATCCACCTGCGGCGTGTCGCCACCGGGAGCCGGGAAGCCGCCATCGCAGCACTCCGGTCCTTGCGGGACGGCCTGGAGTTCAACCGGGCGGTGCACGATTATGCCACTGCCCCGCACCAGAAAAACGGCGGGTATCTCGGCCCGCTCGCCACCCTTGATCTGCCGCAGGAGATCCTGGAGAGCCTGACGCCCCTCGAACTCTACCAGTTCAGCGAAGTCCTGGAAAACGATGGAGCTTACCTTGTCTACCAGAAATTTCTGGCCCCGGTAACACCGTAACTTTTTGCCGGAACGTCACTTTTTCTTTGACTCGCCGTTCGACATGGGATAGTAGGTCTTGTCTAACGGATATGCACAGCGCGGATGCTCAGGGCGCATCGCCCGCCGGCCTTCAGGCCCCAACCGTACTCAGAAGAAGGAAGAACAAACCATGGCCCGTGTTTTCAGCAGCAACAGCGCCACCAACAAGACGATCAACGTCATCGACCGCAAACGCGAGCAGGAACGGCAATACATGCTGAACCAGGCCTTCCGCAACGCCGAAACCCTCGCCAACCGGCTGGTTCAGCGCCTCCTCGACGAGCACATCCTGGAGACCACCTCCGACCGCACCATCAAGGAGCTGGTCACCAATCGTCTGCGTGAGCTTTCCGACATCGAGGAGTTCGACCTGCAGTTCAAGATCGCCCCCCTGCGTTCCCTGGTACCGGACCCCAACTTCGTCTCCCTCTACCTCACCCAGTACATTATCGAGGATCTCGTCGAACATCCCAAGGTGCAGGACGTCTTCGGCGACGATCTCGACGTCTACCGGGCGGTGGATTCAATCCTCCAGGCCCTGCGGCCGGCCTGATTGCGCCACGCCGGCCATGGCCGCCCCGCACCCGGACCAGGTGCCCTGCCTCGTCTATGCCGACCGGCACGGCAGGATAAGGGATTTTGCCGAGCTCGAGATGGCGGGACGCAGCGGTGACCATTACCGGCGACCGGCCCTCGATGACCTCATCCCGCTGCCCGAGGGCAGTGAGCTTTTTCTGCTTCCCGGCCGCCTGCCGGTGGGCATCGAACCGGCCAGCGGCGAAGCCGCGCAACTGGCCGACGACCCGGAAGAGCCCGGCCAACCGATCCAGGCGGTGGCCGCCTTCATGGCCCCGGCCCACACAGCCGTGCACACCGCGGCCTACCTCACCCCCGGTACCGACGCCCCGCTGCTGCCGCTCTTCGCCTACACCGCGGTGGGCTGGTACCGTGACCGCTTCTGGGTCGCCGCCTTCCGTTCCGACCCCGACCCCCGGCAGGACGCCAACCGTTTCGATGCCGCCCGGATAGAAGCGGCCACCAGGAAAAAACTCAAGAAATTTCCCAAAAACCGGCTCATCCAGCACCTCGGCAAGTGCTGCCTCACCTACGGCTGCCCGGCTGCCCGCAACTATTTTCTCGGCCGCTGGGAAGCGCCGCTGCCCACCTCACCGGCCTGCAACGCCCGCTGCGTCGGCTGCATCTCCCTGCAACCGGCGGGCTGCTGCCCGTCGACCCAGGACCGCATCCGCTTCGTGCCCTCCCCCGCCGAACTCGAGGAGATCGCCGTCCCGCATCTGCAGAAGGCCCCACGCCCCATCGTCTCCTTCGGCCAGGGCTGCGAAGGCGAGCCGCTTCTGCAGGCCGAAACCATCGAGAAGGCGATCCGCCGCTTTCGCCTCGCCACCGACCGTGGCACGGTGAATTGCAACACCAATGCCAGCCTGCCCGAAGCCGTGGCCCGCCTGGCCGAAGCCGGCCTCGACTCCATGCGGGTCTCGCTCAATTCGGCTCGGCCCGAATGCCACCAGCGCTACTACCGGCCCCAGGGCTTCAGCCTGGACGACGTGCGGCGCTCCATCGACGAAATGAAGAACAGAAACCGCTTCGTTTCCCTCAATTACTTCATCCTGCCTGGCTTCACCGACGACCCGCAGGAATTCGCGGCCTTCTGCCGGCTGGTGGAAATGCACCGGCCGGACTTCATCCAACTGCGCAATCTCAACATGGACCCGGAATGGTACCTGCGCACCATCGGACACCGCGCGACCCAGCCCCCCATGGGTATCAGACTGTGGCACCAGGAGGTCGGCCGGCGCTTCCCCTGGTTGCGGTTCGGCTACTACAATCCCTTTCTGAATGAAGCCAAAAGCGCCGATCATCCGAAAATATTTTGCAGGAAATAGTATTTTTTATTATAAATTAGCGAGTGGAGGCAGGAACGAAGGCCATGCCCCGCTCGGTTGAGCGGGGGAGCCAAAGGGCAGGGGCCGGGTAAACAGGGAGCGGGCAGGCTCGCAGCAAACGAAGGGAAATTTTGATGAAGAATCTTGAGAAGAACATGCGGCTCACCAACCAGCGCCAAGTCATCCTCGAAGAACTGCGCAAGGTGACCTCGCACCCGACCGCCAGCGAAGTCTACGACATGGTGCGCAAACGGTTGCCGCGCATCGGCTTGGGCACCGTCTACCGCAACCTCGAACTGCTGGCCGACTGCAAGACCATCCAGAAGGTCGACGTGGGCGGCATGCAGAAACGCTTCGACGGCAACCCGTCGCCCCACTACCACATCCGTTGCCTGGGTTGCGGCCGGGTGGACGACGTGCACATGGACACCGTCGATGCCATGGAGGCCGAGGCGGCGGACACCAGCGGCTACCAGATCCTCGGCCACCATGTGGAGTTCACCGGTTTCTGCGGCAAATGCAGGGAAACGACTGAAAATAGACAGTAACTGAGGACTGAGGACTGAGGACTGAGGACTGAGGACTGAGGACTGAGGACTGAGGACTGAGGACTGAGGACTGAGGACTGAGGAAGGCTAGATCAAGGGGTGGGCAGTGCGCACCCTTTTTCTGGCCTTCTTTTTTTTTCGCTGCCCGAAGCCGGGCGGCCCGGGAACCGGTCACCTCCTCAGCCCCGAGTTCTCAGCACTCAGCACTCACGCTTCTCTCTCAGCCCTCAGGCCTTGAACAACACCCGGCAGAACTTGCGCTTGCCCACCCGCAGCAGGTACTCCCCTGCCTGGGCCAGCTGCTGGTCGACGTCGGCCACCTTGTCACCATCGACGCTCACCGCATTCTGGCTTATCATCCGCCGACCTTCCGAGCTGGAGGCCACCAGGCCCGCATCGGCCAGCAGCTTGGGCAGCCAGACCGGTTCGCCGCCAGCGGCGAGCTCCAGCAGCGGGATGTCCTCGGGCAGGCCGTGGTGCTTGAAAACCTGTTCGAAGCCCTGCTCGGCACGCAGCGCCGCATCCTCCCCGTGGAAGCGGGCCACCAGCTCACGGGCCAGCTGCTGCTTCACCGCCTTCGGGTGCAACCGCCCCGCCTCCATCCCTTCCCTGAGTCCGGCGATCTCCCCACTGGACAGATCACTGAGCAGCTCGTAGTAGCGGAACATCAAGGTGTCGGAAACCGACAGCACCTTGCCGTAGATGTCCTCGGCCGTATCGGTGATGCCGATATAGTTGCCGAGGCTCTTGCTCATCTTGTTGACCCCGTCGAGGCCCTCGAGCAGCGGCAGGGTGATCACCACCTGCGGCTCCTGACCCCAGGCACGCTGCAGGTCGCGGCCCATGAGCAGGTTGAAGAGCTGGTCGGTGCCGCCCAACTCGACGTCGGCCGCGATGGCCACCGAATCGTAGCCCTGGATCAGCGGGTAGAGGAATTCGTGGATGGAGATCGGCCGGTTGTTCTCGAAACGCACCTTGAAGTCCTCGCGTTCCAGCATGCGTGCCACGGTGAGCTGGGAGGCAAGGCGGATCATGTCGTAGCTCGACAGATCCCCCAGCCAGGTCGAGTTGAACACCACCTTTGTACGTGCCGGATCGAGAATGCGGAAGATCTGCTGCTTGTAGGTCTCGGCGTTGCGGGCCACGTCCGCCTGGGTGAGCGGCTTGCGGGTCTCGCTCTTGCCGGTGGGGTCGCCGATCATGCCGGTGAAGTCACCGATCAGGAAATGGACCTCGTGACCGAGATCCTGGAAATGCTTGAGCTTCTGGATGAGCACCGTGTGCCCGAGATGAAGATCCGGGGCGGTGGGGTCAAACCCCGCCTTGATCTTCAGTGGTACGCCGCTGGCGGCTGATTTCTTCAGTTTGGCAGCCAGATCCTCGCGGGATATGACATCCACCGTGCCCCGCTCGATGAGCGCCAGCTGTTGGTCTATGGTCAGTTTCATT
>JBFHWX010000065.1:0-17145 GCA_041599275.1 Desulfobulbales bacterium
CAGATCCACGGAACCGACGGCATCCTGGAAGAGGTGAACCGGGCCTGGGAAGATCTCTGGGCTCTCCCGGCCCGGGAAGCGGTGGGCCGCTTCAACATCCTGCAGGATGCCCAGGCCCGGGATCTGGGCATCGAGGCCATCTTCCGCCGGGTTCTCGAAGGGCGCTCCATGCGGCTGCCGGACTACGAGTACGACCCAACGGTGGCCGGCGCCAAGGGCCGCAAGCACTGGCTGCGCTCCCGGCTCTTTCCCCTGAAGGACAAGGACAACCAGGTCCGCAAGGTGGTGATCACCCACGAGGACATCACTCTCTGCAAACTGAACGAGGAGCGCTACCACATCCTGCTCGAAAACGTCAACGAGGCGATCATGGTCTTCCAGGACGGCCTCATCCGCTTCTTCAACCCCAAGGCCCTGGCCATTGCCGGCTACTCGGACATGGGTGACTTCATCGGCAAGCCCTTCGTCACCTTCGTGCACCCCGACTGCCGGGCCGAGCTCATCCGCAACCACGAGCGGCGGGTGCGGGGCGAGGAGGTGCCAAGCTTCTACAAGACCAAGATCGTCCACCGCGACGGCCGCGTCCTCTGGCTGCAGTTAAACGTGATCATGGTGGACTGGGAAGGGCGGCCGGCCTCGCTGGCCTTTCTCTACGACATCACCGAACAGAAGAAGGCGGAAGAAGAGCTCGAGAGTTACAAAAGAGCCCTGGAGCAGCAGGTGGCCCAGCGCACGAGCGAACTCACCGCCGCCTGCCTCGAGCTCCAGGAAGCCCGCGACGAGCTCGAAAAACGGGTGCGGGAACGGACCAGGGAGTTGGAAGAAGCCAACCTCCTTTTGCAGCGCGAGATCGCCGAGCGCCAGAAGGCCGAGGAAACCCGCCGGGAACTCGAGGCACGCACCCTGGCCCAGTCGAAACTCGCTTCTCTTGGCGAACTGTCGGCCAGCATCGCCCACGAGATCAACCAGCCCCTTTCGTACATCAAGCTCATCTTCGACTGTTCGGTGCGCGACCTTTCAAAGAAGAAGTACGACGAAGCGGAGATGCTCGATGACTTCCGCCTGGCCCTGGTCCAGGTCCACCGGATCACCCGCATCGTCGACCAGCTCCGCACCTTCTGCCGCAAGGACCCCAACATCTTCCAGTCGGTGCTGCCCACGGAGAGCATCGACAAGACCCTGGTGCTGCTCGGTGAACGGCTCAAGCTCCAGGGCGTCGCCCTCAACCTCACCACGCCCAAGAGAATCTGCGGGGTGCACGCCAACCCGGTGATGCTCGACCAGCTGTTCATCAACCTCATCATCAACAGCCTCGATGCCCTGGAAGGCAAAAAGGACGGCCGCATCGACATCGCCATCCGCCGCTACCGCAAACAGGTGCAGATCCGTTTCGCCGACAACGGCTGCGGCATCGAGCCCGCCATCCGCGACCAGATCTTCTCGCCCTTCTTCACCACCAAGGACAAGGGCAAGGGCACCGGCCTCGGGCTGGCCATCGTCAAGGGCATCGTCCAGGAGCACAAGGGCACCATCAAGGTCGACTCCCGGCCGGGGCGGGGCACCACCTTCACCATCACCCTGCCCGGCGACGACTGAACCGCCGGTCCACCGCCCTCAATCGCTGCAGCCGCAGCTTTCCCGCTCGGCCCGGCAGTCGGGGCAAAGCCAGCCGTCCTCGCCGCCCAACCAACTCAGGCGGGCCACCGCCACGGGTCTGCCGCAGCAGTCGCAGTAAGCGGTTTGGGCGGCCTGCTCCTTGTTCCGTTCCGCCTCTTGCTCACGGTCTTCAGCCATCCTGCCTTCCTCCCCCCGCCCGGGGCCAAACGCTTTTAGGTGCGTCAAAAAGAGCATTGTGGTATATTGCGCAGTTTATCCATGCCGCCTGCCCCGGCGGCTACCCATCTCTTTTTCCAAACTCTGGAGTCTACACGGTATGAGTGACGAGCCGAATAAAATTATCTACTCGATGATCCGGGTCAGCAAGTACTACGAGAAGAAGCCGATCCTCAAGGACATCTCCCTTTCCTACTTCTACGGCGCCAAGATCGGCGTCCTCGGTCTGAACGGCTCGGGCAAGAGCTCGCTGCTGCGCATCCTCGCCGGGGTCGACCGCGAGTTCGAGGGCAAGACCCACATCGCCCCTGGCCTCACCGTTGGCTACCTCGACCAGGAACCGCTGCTGGACGATTCGCGCACCGTGCGCCAGGTGGTGGAAGAAGGAGTGCAGGGTACCGTCGACCTGATGAACGAGTTCAACGCCATCAACGAGAAGTTCGCCGAGCCCATGGACGACGACGCCATGAACGCGCTCATCGAGCGCCAGGGCGTGGTCCAGGAAAAGCTCGACCACCTGGACGCCTGGGACATCGACAGCAAGCTCGAGATGGCCATGGACGCCCTGCGCTGCCCGCCGGGCGACACCCAGCTCAAAGTGCTCTCCGGCGGCGAGCGCCGCCGGGTGGCGCTCTGCCGGCTGCTGCTGCAGAAGCCCGACATCCTGCTTCTGGACGAACCCACCAACCACCTGGACGCCGAGACCGTGGCCTGGCTCGAGCAGCACCTGCAGCGCTACGAGGGCACGGTAATCGCCGTCACCCACGACCGCTACTTCCTCGACAACGTGGCCGGCTGGATCCTCGAGCTCGACCGCGGCATGGGCATTCCCTGGAAGGGCAACTATTCCTCCTGGCTCGACCAGAAGCAGAAACGCCTCGCCCAGGAGGAAAAGCAGGAGGGTCAGCGCCAGAAGACCCTGCAGCGCGAGCTCGAATGGATCTCCATGTCACCCAAGGGCCGCCACGCCAAATCCAAGGCCCGCATCACCGCCTACGAGAATCTGCTTGGCCAGGAGGCGGAGAAGAAGACCCGGGATCTCGAAATTTACATCCCGCCCGGCCCGCGGCTCGGCAAGGTGGTGATCGAGGCCGACGGCGTGGCCAAGGCCTACGGCGACCGGCTGCTCTACGAAAACCTCACTTTCTCGCTGCCGCCCGGCGGCATCGTCGGCGTCATCGGCCCCAACGGCGCCGGCAAGACCACCCTTTTCCGGATGATCACCGGCCAGGAAGAGCCCGACGCCGGCTCCTTCCGGCTGGGCGAGACGGTGAAGCTGGCCTACGTCGACCAGAGCCGCGACGTGCTCGACCCGGAGAAATCGATCTGGGAAGTGATCAGCGACGGCCAGGACGTGATCCAACTCGGCAACCGCGAGGTGAACTCCCGGGCCTATGTCGGCCGCTTCAACTTCTCCGGCACCGAGCAGCAGAAAAAGGTGGGGCTGCTTTCCGGCGGCCAGCGCAACCGGGTGCATCTGGCCCGGGTGCTGAAGGAGGGCGCCAACGTCATCCTGCTCGACGAGCCCACCAACGATCTCGACGTCAACACCCTGCGGGCGCTTGAGGAAGCGCTCGAAAACTTCGGCGGTTGCGCCGTGGTGATCTCCCACGACCGCTGGTTCCTCGACCGCATCGCCACCCATATCCTGGCCTTCGAGGGCGACAGCCAGGTGGTGTGGTTCGACGGCAACTACTCGGAGTACGAAAAGGACCGCAAGGCGCGGCTGGGCGCCGAGGCCGACCAGCCGCACCGCATCAAGTACCGCCACCTGACCCGCTGATCTTTTTCAACAAGGTTGTCCCTCGCAGCCGGCAGGGCTGCCAGGATAACAGCCTCCCCCAACAAGGAGTTTTTGAAAAAAGTGCCATGAAAAGAAATGTTGTAAGCAAAGTGCTGTCGTTTCCCGCCCGTTTTCTGGGCGCCGGGCTCCTCGTCCTGCTCGCTGCCTGTTCCAACGGTTCCGACCAGCAGGCCACCGCCGCCGCGCCGCCGCCGGGCTACCAGGCCGCTCCCGGCCAGCGTCCGCCGCAACCGGCCCAGCAGCAGGCCGCGGTCTTCAAGACCATCACCCCGCAAGAGGCCTTTGCCCTCATGCAGAACCGCCAGGACCTGCTGGTGGTCGACCTGCGGGAACCCTCGGAAATGAAGGAAGGCTCCATCGAAGGCTCCCAGCTGGTTCCGGTGTCGAGTCTCGCCAAGGGCCAGGCCAACCTGCCCATGGACCGCCCCATGCTCCTGGTCTGCGCCGTGGGCGGCCGCTCCTGGGGAGTGGGACGCTTCCTGGCAAGCCGCGGCGCCCGGGAGATCTACAACCTCGAGGGCGGCATCGACAACTGGAAGAAAGCCGGGCTGCCCCTGAGCTACTGATCGCCTTTACTCCAGCACGAAACAAAAAAACAGGCCGGCGGATTCGATCCGCCGGCCTGTTTTTTTCACACCAGAGCAATACCCCGTGGGGCTGTTGCAGTCAAGCCACCTATGGGGTATCGGCGGCGCAGTGCACCTGGTCGAAGTACTCGGTGACCTGCTCCTTGCGGTCCGACTCCATGTGGGCGATGGCGGTGCGCGGGTGCTGGTTGAGCACGCCGGTGACCATGTAGGGAATGGAGTACCCCCAGTCGATCTTCTTGGCCCAGGGAAAGATCTCCTTTTCGATACACTCGACGATGGGCCGCACCTTGAACTTGGGGTTCTTCAGAAAGGAGAGCAAGAGCTCCAGCGGGCAGTTACCGGCGCCGCGGCCGATACCGTAGAGGGTGGCGTCGAGAAAATTGATGTCGTTGATGATCGCCGAGATTGTATTGGCAAAGGCGAGCTGCTGGTTGTTGTGGCAGTGGATGCCGATGGTCTTGCCCGGCAGCCGCTCCCGGTACTTGGTGGCCAGGGTGTCGATGTCCTCGGAGTAGAAGGCGCCGAAGGAGTCCACCAGGTAGATGATCGGCACGTCGCTCTTGGCCAGGTCCTCCAGGGCCTCGTTGAGGTCCCTGAGCCCGACGGTGGACACCGCCATCAGGTTGATGGTGGTCTCATAGCCCTTGTCCCGGCAGTGATGGGCAAGGGCTATGGCCTTGTCCACCTGGTGCACGTAGCAGGCCACCCGCACCATGTCGATGGAGCTCTCCGAGCGCGGCGGGATATCGTCGAACTCGATGCGGCCGATATCGGCCATGGCCGAGAACTTGATGCGCTTCTCGCCGGAGCCGATGATGCGCCGCAGATCCTGTTCGGCGCAGAAGCGCCAAGGCCCGTACTCGGCCCGGTCGAAGGCCGATTCCGAGGAGAGGTAACCGATCTCCATGTAATCGACCCCGGCGTCGGCCAGGGCGTTGTAGACGTGACGCACGAAGTCGTCGCTGAACTGCCATTTGTTCATCAGCCCACCGTCACGGACGGTGCAGTCGATCACCTTGATTTCCGGTCTGTACATGCCAAAAGTCCTCGTGTTCTAGGAGCGTATTCCGTTATAAAACGGCACAAGTGCGGGATCATACCCCATCGCGGGCGCTGCGACAAGCTTCAATGAAGCGGCCAACGCTTTGGCCTATCCCTTCGGTATCGCCGGCGGCCAGCGCGGCTCTGCCGAAAAGCGAGGTTCCAACCCCCACCGCCGTGGCCCCGGCCCGGAAGTACTCGCCCAGGTTGTCGATGGAAACGCCGCCCACCGCGGCCAGCGGGATATGGTCGAAGGGCCCGCGCAGCTCGCGGATATAGCCCGGCCCACCCAGGGCGGAGCAGGGAAAGACCTTGACCATGGCGGCGCCGGCGGACCGGGCGGCATACACCTCGGTGGGGGTGAGGGCGCCTGCCACCACCGGCACCGAGCGGCTGCCGGCGTATTCGATGACCCGCGGCTCGCAGTTGGGGGTGACGAGAAACATGGCGCCGGCATCGATGGCCCGCCGGGCCTCCGCCACGGTGCACACCGTACCCATGCCGAGCCATTTTCCCGCCGGTACGAGCGGCCGGTTGGCGGCCACCATTTCTTCCGCGCCCGGGGTGTTCATGGTTACCTCCAGGGCCTCGAGGCCGGCCGCGAAGGCGGCGGGCATCAGGCGGCCGAAGAGCCCGGCCTCAATGCCACGCAAAATGCCGATCACTCCCACGGTCAATTGCAGTTCCATCGTCCTTCCCTGGGTTTGGCCGGCCATGGGGCCGGAAAGATCATTTGCGGAAAGCCTCCACCACCGCGTCGATCTCCCGCAGGTGCTGGAGCATGAGGTGCAGGTGGTCGCGGTCCTGGACCTCCACCACCATGTTGTTCACCGCCATGTTGTCCGGGGTCACCCGGCCGTCCATCTCGAGGATATTGGCGTCGTGGTTGCTGATCACCGAGCCGATGGCGGCCAGCAGGCCCTTGCGGTTGTGGGAGACGATCTGGATCTGGGCCCGGTGGGCGGCCTGCACGTCGCGGGCCCACTGCACCTCCAGCCGCCGCTCGGGATCGGTGGCCAGGAAGTTGGGGCAGTCCGCCTTGTGGATGGAAAGCCCCCGGCCGGTGGTGATGAAGCCCATGATCGGGTCACCGGGCACCGGCAAACAGCACTGAGCGACCTTCACCAGCATGTCGGCCACGCCCTCGATCTCGAAGACCTCGCCGGTCTCGGCCTGCACCGCCTTGCGCTCGAAGGCAACCGGCTTCTCCTCGCGGATCTCCTCGGGCTGCAGAACCCTGATCAGCGCCCCGATGGTGAGCACACCGGAGCCGACCTTGAAGAGCAGATCCTCGAGGGTGGTGCACTTCAGTTCCTTCAGAAGCTCCTTGAAGTGGCCGGTCTTGATGATCTTCTTGAGGGTCATGGCGTGCTTGGCAAGCTCGCGTTCGCAAACTTCGCGACCATTCTCCACCGCCTTTTCGTGCTCCTCACGCCGCAGGTACTGGCGGATGCGGCTCTTGGCCCGGCTCGACTGGGCGATGGAGAGCCAGCCCCGGCGGGGCCGCTGGTTCGGCGAGGTGATGATCTCCACCTGGTCGCCGTTCTGCAACTGGTACTTCAAAGGCACGATGCGGCCGGCCACCTTGGCGCCCACGCAATGGTCGCCCACCGCCGTGTGGATTGCGTAGGCGAAATCGATGGGGGTGGCGCCCTGCACGAACTCCTTGACCTCGCCGTTGGGGGTAAGCACGTAGACGTCGCCCTGCTCGTCGAGGCCGCCCTTCACCGACTCGAGAAACTCCCTGGGGTCCTTCAGTTCCTGGAGCCACTGGATGAGGTGCTTGAGCCAGTTGGTGGAACGGGCATCGTCGGAGCTGATCCGCTTGCCTTCCTTGTAGGCCCAGTGAGCGGCGATGCCTTCCTGGGCGATCTTGTCCATCTCCTCGGTGCGGATCTGCACCTCCATGAAGCGGCCCTGGGGGCCGACCACCGAGGTGTGGAGCGACTGGTAGCCGTTGCTCTTCGGGGTGCTGATGAAGTCCTTGATGCGGCCCGGCACCGGCGGCCAGTTGGCGTGCACGGTGCCGAAAACCTCGTAGCATTCCTTGACGCTTTTCACCAGGATGCGGAAAGCCACCTGGTCGTAGACCTTCTCCACCGGGATCTGCTGGACCACGGTTTTCTTGTAGATGCTGGCCAGGTGCTTGGGCCGGCCGATGATGATGCATTCCGGGACGCCGGCGGCGACCAGCTTTTCGCGCAGGATGCCGATCACCTCCGTGACATAGGCCTCGCGGTCGGCGGTGGAGCTTTCCACCTGGCGGATCAGCCGCTCGTATTCGACCGGGTGCAGGTGCTTGAAGGCCAGGTCCTCGAGCTCGCGCTTCATCCAGTCGATGCCCATGCGGGAGGCGAGCGGCGCGTAGAGGTCCTTGATCTCCTGGGCCAGCTCCTCCCGCAGCTCGATGGGATACAAATCGAGGCAGCGGCCGTCGTGCAGCCGGTCGGCGAGTTTTACGACCAGAACCCGGATATCCGACGACATGGCCAGCAGCAGCTTGCGGATGTTCTCGGCCTGGTAGGAAAGTTTGCTGTTGAACTGGACGGTGGTGAGCCGGGTGGTACCGCTGACGATGGAGGCCACGTCCTTGCCGAACAGGGCCTCGAGCTCCACCGCCGCCTGGCGTCCCCCCACCTTGATGATGCCGTGCAGCAGCCCGGCGGTCAGGGTCACCAGGTCGAGGCGCATGGTGGCCAGGATACTGGCCACGTCCAGCAGGTGGTGAAGATAGAGCTGGCCGGAGAGGGCATGGGTGGAATCGCCATGCACCCGTTCGGCGTAGCGAAAGGCCCGGGTAAGCTGCGAGAGGTCGACGTCCCCCATGTAGGAACGGACCTGTTCTTTCAACTCATTGATTCTGCTCATAAGAATAACGAACAACTCTTCCTGTCCCCAAACGGGGAGGAGAAAATATTAGCGGTTGCAGGCCTCGCCCGCCGCCTGTTCCAGCCGCGCGAGCTCGGTCCGGACCGCCGTTGCGACGTGGGAGGCGGCTTCTCCCAGTGGCATGAGCGCGATATCCTTCACCCGCCGCGCCTTTACTTCCACCGAGCCGTCCTCGGCAAAACGCTTGCCCACCGTGACCCGCCAGGGAATACCGATGAGGTCGGCGTCCTTGAACTTGACCCCGGGCCGCTCGTCGCGGTCGTCGTACAGCACCTCGACGCCGAGTTCCTGTAAATCCTCATAAAGCTTCTCGGCCGCCGCCGTAATCGCCGCGTCCTTCACCCCGACGTTGACCACGATCACCTGGAAGGGCGCCACCGGCAACGGGAAAATGATGCCGAAATCGTCGTGGTTCTGTTCGATGGCGGCGGCCACCGTGCGGCTCACGCCGATGCCGTAGCAGCCCATGACAAAAGTCTTTTCTTCGCCATCGGCGTCCTGGAAGGTGGCCTTCATGGACTTTGAATAGGCGTCACCCAGCTTGAAGATATGCCCCACCTCGATGCCCCGCGGCAGCTCGAGCCCGCCGCCGCAGGAGGGGCAGCGGTCCTCGCTGGTCACCTGGCGGATGTCGCCCGCTTTTTCCACCGTGAAGTCGCGGCCCGGGTTGGCGCCGGTGAGGTGAAAATCCTTTTCGTTGGCCCCAACCACCAGGTTGGAGAGCACCATGACCTCGCGGTCGGCCACCAGCCGCAGCTTGAGCCCGACCGGACCAAGGTACCCGGTGGGCACTCCGCAGGCCTCGCGCACCCGCTCGTCGGAAGCCAGTTCCACTTCCACGGCGCCCAGAAGGTTTTTGAGCTTCACCGGCTGCACCTCGTGGTCGCCGCGCACCAGCACCGCGACGAGCTCGCCGTCCGCCTCGTAAACCATGGTCTTGACGAGCTGCCTGGCGGAACAGCCGAGATGGGTGGTGACTTCCTCCACCGTGCGTTTGCCCGGCGTGGCCACCTTCTCGAGGGCGGCAGCGACAACCGGGGCCTGGTCTGCCGGCGCCGCCACTGCCGCCTTTTCCATGTTGGCGGCGTAGGAGCAAGCGCTGCAGATGACGATGGTGTCCTCGCCGGTGTCGGCCAGCACCATGAACTCGTGGGAAAAACTGCCGCCGATGGTGCCGGTGTCGGCCTCCACCGCCCGGAAGTCGAGGCCGCAGCGGGCGAAGATCCGGTGATATGCCCGGTGCATGGCCCGGTAGGTGTTCTCGGCCCCCTCCTCGCTGGCATCGAAAGAGTAGCCGTCCTTCATGATGAACTCGCGGCCCCGCATGAGCCCGAAGCGCGGCCTGATCTCGTCGCGGAACTTGGTCTGGATCTGGTAGAGGTTCACCGGAAGCCCACGGTAGGAGTGGATCTCGCGGCGGACCAGATCAGTGATCACCTCCTCGTGGGTGGGTCCCAGGCAGCTTTCCCGCTCGTGACGGTCGGTGAAGCGCAGGAGTTCGGCGCCATACTTCTGCCAGCGGCCGGTCTCCATCCAGAGATCGGCGGGCTGCACCATGGGCATGAGCAGTTCCTGGGCCCCGGCCCGGTTCATCTCCTCGCGGACGATGCGCTCCACCTTGCGGATGGCGGCCAGCCCCAGGGGCAGATAAGTGTAGACGCCGCTCGACAGCTTGCGGATGAAGCCGGCCCGCAGGAGCAACCGGTGGCTCACCACTTCGGCCTCGGTGGGGTTTTCCTTGAGGGTGGGGATCAGCAGACTCGAATAACGCATGGTTCGTTCCTCTGTTTCGATGGGAGCCGGTGCCGCCGGAACGGCCGGTTTTTTCTTTTATTCGGTACCGCCGTTGGCGGCCATGTCGTCGAGTTCGGCCAGAAACTCGGTGAGCAGGTTCTCTTCCGCCACCTTGCGGTGCAGCTTGCCTTTCTTGAAGATAATGCCCAGGCCTTTGCCGCCGGCCACCCCGATGTCGGCCTCGCGGGCCTCGCCGGGGCCGTTCACCACGCAACCCATGACCGCCACCTTAATCGGCTTGTCGATGGTGCGGATGTGTTTCTCCACCTGGTCGGCCAGGCCGATGAGGTCCACCTGGCAACGGCCGCAGGTGGGGCAGGAGATGAGCTCGGGGCCGCGAGCCCGCAGACCCACGGCACGCAGGAGCTCCCAGCCCACCTGCACCTCCTCCTCCGGGTCGCGGGTGAGCGAAATCCGGAAGGTATCGCCAATACCCTCGGCGAGCAGGATGCCGAGGGCGACGCTGGATTTGACGGTGCCGGCGATGAGCCCACCCGCTTCGGTCACCCCGAGGTGGAAGGGATAGTCGCAACGCCCGGCCAGGGCCCGGTAGGCGGCAACCGTGGTCATGGCGTCGGAGGACTTCAGCGAGATCTTCATCTCGTGGAAATCCATGGCCTCGAGCAGCCCGATATTGCGCAGAGCGCTCTCGGCCAATGCCTCCGGGGTCGGATGGCCGTGTTTTTTCAAAATGTCCTTTTCAAGGGAACCGCCGTTCACCCCCACCCGGATCGACACCGAGTGGGCTTTTGCCGCCGCCACCACCCGGGAGAGCTTTTCCGCACCGCCGATATTGCCGGGGTTGATGCGGATACCCTGGGCGCCGTGCTCCATGGCCGCCACCGCCAGCCGGTGGTCGAAGTGGATGTCGGCGATGAGGGGAATCCCTATCTGGTCGCGGATCGAGCGGATGGCTCGGGCCGCCTCGAGGTCCACCACCGCCACCCGGATGATCTCGCAGCCGGCCCGCGCCAAGCGCTGGATCTGGGCCACGGTCTCGTCCACCCGCCGGGTATCGGTGTTGGTCATCGACTGCACCGCCACCGGCGCCTCGCCGCCCACCGCCACCGGGCCCACCTGGATCTGTCTGGTCTGTCTGCGAGTTCCCATGGAATTGCCTCAAGGCGCCTTGCGAGCGGCACCGAAATGGATCTCGGCCTCGGAAGGCCGCACATAGAGGGGGGCGGCCGCGGCCAGGTCGAGGAACTCGCCCCTTGCGAACTGCTCCACCCCAAGCCGGCCCACCGCCGCCGGCCGCGGGTAAAAGAGAGAGGCCGGGGCGAACCGGGCAAGTTTCCCCAATTTTTGACGGAACAGCTCGCCGTAGGGCCCGAGCCCGTCGCCCAGGAAAAGCACCGGTTCGTCGATCCGTTGGCAAAGACGCTCCGGCGGAAGAGCGAGGAATTCGCCGCAACGGGCCAGCAGGCCGTCGGCGCCGGGCCGGTAGAAGGCTGCGTACACCTCGCGTTTGCGGGCGTCGAGCACCGGGCAGACCAGCCCGCAGGCGCCCGCCGCCTGGCTGGCCAGGGCGTCGAGGGTGGGTACCCCTAAAAGCTTGGCGCCGGCGGCCATGGCCAGGCCCTTGCCGGTGGCAAGGCCGATGCGCAGGCCGGTAAAAGAACCGGGGCCGAGGGAAACGGCGATGCCGTCCACCTGCTCCCAGCTTTTCCCGGCCTCGGCCATGAGCCAGTCGATACCGGCCAGCAACCGGCGGGAATAGGTTACCCGGGACTGGGAGACAAACTCCGCCAGGCACCCCTCGCCGTCCACCAGCGCGACCCCGCCGCAGTTGGTGGCGGTGTCGATGGCCAGCACCAGGGGCGAAGGCCGGCAGGAGTCGCTAGTTGAAGAGCCGGAGGATGTCATTGTAGAACACGAATACCATGAAGGTGCCGAGCAGCACCAGGCCCACCTGCTGCATGATCTCCATGGTCCGCATGCTGAGCGGCCGCCGCAGGATCCCCTCCATGCTCAGAAACACCAAGTGGCCGCCGTCGAGGATGGGGATCGGCAGCAGGTTCAGAATGCCGAGGTTCACCGAGACGATGGCCATGAAGTGCAGAAAGTTGAGGAGCCCCGCCTCCATCTGCTTGCCCGCCATCTGGGCGATCAGGATCGGCCCGCCGATCTCCGAAGCCGGGATCACCTTCTGGATGATTTTCACGAAGCCCATGACCGTCAGGGTGATCCAGTTCCAGGTGACCACGACGCTGGAGCGCAGGGCCTCGGAGAGCGGCACCTTGCGGTAGACCACCTCGTCGGAACGCGAGATGCCGATCATGTAGCGTTTGCCGATCACTTCGCCGAAGATGTTCTTGTCCTCCTCCAGGGCCGGGATCAGAGAAAAAAACAGCTTTTCCGTGCCGCGCCGCACCTGGATGCTCACCTCGCCACCGCGGCTTTCCTTGATGCGCTCGGCGATCTCCTCCCAGCCCTTCACCTCAAACGAATCGATGGTGACGATCTCGTCCCCCGCCTTCATACCAACCGTTGCCGCCGGCGACCCGGCCCGCACCCCGGCGATCGTGGTGGAATCCACCGGTTCCGGCATGCCGTAGAGCACGACGATGAGGAAGAAGAGCAAGGCGGCGAACAGCAGGTTGAAAAGCGGGCCACCGGCCACGATACAGAACCGTTGCCAGACCGGCTTGCAGGCGAAGGAGCGAAGCTCCTGGGCCGGCGACAGGGTACAGTCCTCGGCCTCCTCGCCCTCGCCGAACATTTTGACGTAACCGCCCAGGGGAAGTGCACTCAGGATGTACTCGGTCTCGCCGATCTTGCGGCCGAAGATCTTGGGGCCGAACCCCAGAGAGAACTTGAGAACCTTGACCCGGAAGAGCTTGGCCCAGAGAAAGTGCCCGAGTTCATGGACGAAAATAAGCGCCCCCAGGACCACGACAAGAGAAAAGACCGTATTCATCAGTTACATTCCGTTCAGGGAGAAGCGGGATTCAAGGCTGCCCGGCCCGTCGACGCACCGCCGCGGCGGCCAGGCGACGGGCGGCAGCGTCGGCCTGCAGGACGTGATCCACCGAGGCAGCCTCGGTGTTTTCGGTGCTTTCCACCGTTTCCCGGACCACCTCCGAGATGCCGGTAAAGGACAGGCGGTGCTCCAGAAAGGCCTCCACCGCCACTTCATTGGCGCCGTTCAGCACCGCCGGCAGGATGCCACCGGCGCGGCAGACGGCAAAAGCCAGGGCCAGAGCAGGAAAACGCTCGAGATCCGGCGGCAGAAAACTCAAATCCGGCGCCGTGGCCAGGTTGAGCGACGGCAACCGCAGGTCGAGCCGCTCCGGCCAGGCCAGGGCATAGGCAATGGGCAGCCGCATGTCGGGAATGCCCAGTTGCGCCACCACCGAGCCGTCGATGAACTCCACCAGCGAATGGACGATGGACTGGGGATGGACCAGCACGTCGATGCGCTCGGCCTCGATACCGAAGAGCCAGCGCGCCTCGATGACCTCCAGCCCCTTGTTCATGAGAGTGGCGGAATCGATGGTGATCTTGCGGCCCATCGCCCAGTTGGGGTGATTGAGGGCCTGCTCCACGGTCACTTCCCGCAACCGTTCGGCCGGCCACTGGCGAAAGGGCCCGCCGGAGGCGGTGAGGATGAGGCGCGCCACGTCCTCGGGCCGGCCGGCGGCCAGGGCCTGGGCAATGGCGTTGTGCTCGGAATCAACCGGCAGCAATTGCACGCCGTTCTTTCGCACCCGTTCCATGACCAGGGCGCCGGCCATCACCAGGGTTTCCTTGTTGGCGAGCGCCACATCCTTGCCGGCTTCCACCGCGGCCATGGTCGGCAGGAGGCCGGCGGCACCGACGATGGCAGAAACCACCGTATCCGCCTCGGCGAGCTCCGCCACCGCCACCGCGCCCTCGGGTCCGTGACAGAGCTGGCCGCGCCAGGACGCAGGCAGCAGGGCAGCGAGAGCGTCGAGCTTGTCGGCCTGGGCAACGGAAACCAGAAGCGGCTCGAACTCGGCCACCTGGCGGGCCAGCAGTTCGATATTGTTGCCCGCCGCCAAGCCAACCAGCCGGTAGCGTTCGGGATGCTGGCGCACCACATCCAGGGTCGAGGTGCCGATGGAGCCGGTGGCGCCGAGCAGCGAAATATTTTTTTTCGCGGTCATGCCCCTCACCCGCTGGCCAACAGCTGGAAATGCAGGGTATAAAAGAGGACCGGGGCGGTGAACAGCAGGCTGTCCGCCCGGTCGAGCACGCCGCCGTGGCCGGCCAGAAGCGTGCCGGAATCCTTGACGCCGACGGCCCGCTTGATCATCGATTCAGCCAGATCACCCAGCACGGAAACCACCACCAGAAGGATAGAAAGCAGCACCAGGGAAGAGAAACCGACTTCGGGCAGAAGCAGGCTGCCCACCGCGGTGCCAGCCACGACGCCGGCCAGCAGGCCACCCCAGGCCCCGGCCCGGGTCTTACCGGGACTCACCCGGGGGCAGAGCTTGGCGGCCCCGAAGGCCCGGCCGATATAGTAGGCTCCGGTATCGGCTCCACCGGTCACGGCAAGCAGGGTGAGGAGCCAGAGATTGCCGGCCGGCAAGGCAAGCAGCAGAAAGATATGGCCCAGACCGAAACCGACCCAGAGGCTGCCAAAGCCCAGACGGCAAAGAAAGTCGAAGCCGTTTGCCCATCTCTCATAGGTGGCGAGCAGCAGGCAGACACCGAAAAGAAGGGCCAGGAAGAGCGCGGTGGTGAGGGGTTCCACCCTGCCGCAGCCGCCCGCCACGGCCGGCAGCAGGACGATCGAGACCAGCCAGGGCATGAGGTGTGCGGCCCGTTCGCCAAAGGCCATGCGGCAGTATTCCCAGCCACCGATCACGCCGGCCGCCAGGAAAACCAGAAAAACCAACTGGAAGGATCCGAACAGCAGCAGCAGGACGGTGCCCGCGCCGAGCAGCATGCCTGGCAGAAATCGTTTCATCGGGAGCGCGGCCCCCGGCTCTCGACCTGTTCGCCGGTACGACCGAACCGTCGCTGCCGTTGCTGAAAGCTCTGCAACGCCTCGAAAAGATGGGCTTCCCGGAAATCTGGCCACATGGCGTCGGTGAAGTAGAGCTCGGCATAGGAAGCCTGCCAGAGCAGAAAATTGGAAAGCCGCCGCTCGCCTCCGGTTCTGATCAGCAGATCCGGATCGGCAAGCCCGGCGGTGTCAAGGCAATTGGCAAGATCCTTCTCGGACAGGTCGTCGGCCTGCAGGGCTCCATCTGCACAACCGCGGGCGAGCTGCCGGCAGGCCCGCAGCAGCTCGTCGCGGCCACCGTAATTGAGGGCGAGATTGAGGGTAAAGGCATCCTCCCGCCCCTCGGCCGCCCGGCCGGTGTTCTCCATGGTAACCCGGAGCTGGGACCGCACCTCGGCCGGCAGTTTGTCGGTCCGGCCGATGGTGCGCAAACGGATACCGTTGGCCAGCATCTCGGACTCCTCGCTTTTCAGGTAATTCTTAAGGAGCGCCATGAGGGCCCGCACTTCGAGTTCGGGCCGTTTCCAGTTCTCGGTGGAAAAAGCGTAGAGGGTAAGCACCTTGATTCCGGCCTGGCGGGCGGCCGCCACCACCTTCTTGACGGACTCGGCACCCACCTTGTGTCCGACGATGCGCGGCAGCTTGCGGCTGGTGGCCCAGCGGCCATTGCCGTCCATGATGATGGCAACGTGGCCGGGAATGTTATGGGGATCGAGCTCAGAGGGATTGTGCATGACATCGCCCCGGCGGGGAGAATGGAAGGAGAGCGTCGCAGTCTTCAAGCCTGGCCGAAAGCGGGCTGACCCTTTGCCGGCGGCGACCGGAAATCAGGAAACGGCATGGCCCGGGAGAAGAAAAACAGCAGCGCACTACCTCAGGCGGAGTCATCAGACCTCCATAACTTCCTTTTCCTTCTCAGCTGCAATGTCGTCTATCTGTTTGACATACTGGTCGGTAAGCTTCTGCGCTTCGTCCTGCAGACGAAAGAGATCGTCCTCGGAGATTTCCTTGTCCTTTTTCATCTTCTTCAGCCGGTCGATGGCTTCCCGCCGCAGGTTGCGGATGGCAACCCGAAACTCCTCGGCGATCTTCTTCACCCGTTTGACCAGGTCCTTGCGGCGCTCCTCGGTGAGCTGCGGGATGGAGATGCGGATCACCTTGCCGTCACTCATGGGGGTAAGACCGAGGTCGGACTTGAGGATAGCCTTCTCGATGGCGCCGATCACCTGAGGATCCCAGGGCTGGATGGCGATCATCCGGCTCTCGGGCAAGGTGAGGGTGCCGACCTGATTGAGCGGCATCGGCGAACCGTAAGCCTCAACGGTGATCCCGTCGAGCAGGGAGAGAGAAGCGCGCCCGGTGCGGATTCTGGACAGATCGTTGCGGAAACCGTCCATGCTCTTTTCCATCTTCTCCGGCAAGGTATCTATGACTTCGTTGCTCATTAGGTTAGCCCCCCGTGCACTAGCGTCCCGGCACTCTCGCCGCGGATGGCCTGCAGGATGCGGCCGGGAACATTCATATTGAGAACGATGATGGGAATCCTGTTGTCCATGGCCAGAGATATGGCCGTGGCATCCATCACCCGCAGGCCGCGCTGCAGGACTTCATCGTAGGTAAGGGTATCGAATTTGACGGCGCCGGGCTCCTTGAGGGGGTCCCGGTCGTAGACGCCATCGACCCGGGTGCCCTTGATGATGCAGTCGGCCTCGGCCTCCAGGGCCCGGATGACGCCAGCGGTGTCGGTGGTGAAGTAGGGATTGCCGGTGCCGGCGGCGAAGATCACCACCCTGCCCTTCTCCATGTGGCGAATGGCACGCCGCCGGATGTAGGGCTCGCAAACGGCGGGAATGGGAAAGGCGCTCATGGTGCGGGTGGGAACCCCCTTGCGCTCCAGAGCGTCCTGCAGAGCCAGGGAGTTGATGACCGTGGCCAGCATGCCCATGTTGTCGGCGGTGGCCCGGTCCATGCCCTTGGATGCCCCGGCCACGCCCCGGAAGATGTTGCCGGCGCCGATCACCAGGCCCACCTGAACGCCGAGGGAGATGATCTCCTTCAACTGGTCGGCCACGTACTCCAGCACCTCGGTGGAGATGCCGAAGGAGGCACTGCCCATGAGAGCTTCACCGCTCAATTTCAGCAGAACGCGACGGAACTTCAGCTCTCCCATGGGGCTACCCTCCCGTGATGCGTGAACGGAAAACCGGCCGGGGGCG
>JBFHWX010000066.1:0-17087 GCA_041599275.1 Desulfobulbales bacterium
CGGCACAAGGCCAGGCCTTACCAATTTCTCGTGGAGTATGCAGTCATGAAGACCGTCCAAGAAGGCAATAGCATCGTCGTCGACTACGAAGGCCGCATCGAAAACGGACTCGTTTTCGAAAACACCGCAGACAGCGAGCCCCTCGAGTTCACTCTCGGCAACTCCGAGGTGCTGCCCGGCTTCGAGCAGACCGTGCTGGGTATGGCCGAAGGCGAAACCCGCACCGTAAAAATCCCGGCAGCCGATGCCTTCGGGCCCCGCCATGAGGAACTCGTCCAGGAGTTTGCCAAGGCCTGTTTCGGAGCCGGCAGCGACCTTTCTCCGGGTGCCCTGGTGGCCCTCAACATCGAAAAGGACGGCCAGGCCCAAAAGGTCCCCGCCACGGTGACGGCGGTGAACGAAGACAAGGTGGTGGTCGACTTCAACCATCCCCTGGCCGGCCATGCTCTCATCTACTCGATAACCGTGCGCAGCATCAAGTAAAGGGCCTGAGCCTCAAGAGAAACGGCTAGGTTCGGCGCCGCGGGCTCAGAGGTTGGCGAAATCGATCTGGTTCGTCTCGAAGAGGTCGAGGCAGGCGTCCACCGCCCGTGGATCGAGTACCGAGCCCCTTTTGGCCCTGATCTCCCGAAGGGCCCGCTCCACGCCCCGGGCAGGCCGGTAGGGCCGATGGGAGGCCATGGCCTCCACCACGTCGGCAACGGTGAGGATGCGGGCCTCCGGAAGGATTTCATCGCCCTTCAGACCGTTTGGATAGCCCTCGCCGTTCAACCGCTCGTGGTGCTGGAGCACGATCTGGGCAATGGGCCATGAAAAGTCGATGGTCTTCAGCAGGTCGTAACCAACCTGGGGGTGCGTCCTGATCAGGCTCAACTCGATATCGCTCAGGGTGTTTGGCTTGGAGAGAATTTCAGCCGGGATGTAGATCTTCCCCAGGTCATGGACCAGGCCGGCCATGTAGATGCCGTCAATCCTGTTCTGCTCGAGCCCCATGTGCTGACCAATCCTGGCCGCCAGGGTTGCCACCCGCTTCTGGTGGCCGGCGGTGTACGGATCCCGCACCTCGACGGTGGAGGCCAGCACCTTTACCGTGCCCTCCAGGGCACTGCCCAGCCGATCGACGCCTATCTGCAGCTCCTCCCGGATCCGCCGCCGTTCGGTCCTGGCCCGCAGGGCATAGATGCCGTAGGCAAGGTCATCGGCGAGTTCACCAAGCAGCCTGCTCTCTGCGCCGGGATCCTTCTCCCTCTCAGGCGTGTAGAGCAGCAGCGCCCCCAGCGTGTTGCCGCTGGCAACCAGCGGCAGGGCAAGGCAGGCGCCGTAAGGCACCTTGGTCGCCCCAGCGCGGCGGGGCAGAATATCCCGGCCGGAATCTGCGGCCACCCGGCTCTGCCGCTGGCCCGTTTCCACGGCACGACCGGCCAGGGCAAGGGCGACGGCGGCCTCCTGCCAGTCGATGTCCGCCGCGGTAAGTGTTGCGTCTTCACCCGAAACACAGGCCACCGGCAGTAGCGCCTCAGCCTTTTCGGGGCCGGCGGAGAAGCCGACCCAGGAGAAGGCATAGCCCCCTGTCTCCACCAGGATGGCGCACAGCTCACGGGCCAGAGCGAGTTCGTCGGCGGCCCGCACCACCGCGTGGTTGCAGGCGCTCAGCATCTTCTGCTCGCGATTCACCCAGCGCAGGACCTGTTCCACGCGGCGCCGTTCCTCCACCTCGGCGGTCACCGACTCGTAGGCCTTTTCCAGCTCCCGGGTGCGTTCCTCGATCTCGGCGGTTCTCTTCTGCACTTCCTGCTCGAGATGTTCACGGTACCGCTTGTTTTCGCGGATGAGGGCGGCCCGCTCGAGGTTCTTGGCCACCGAATGCTGGAGCACCGTCATGTCCTGCACCGGCTTGGCGATATAGTCCCAGGCGCCCAGTTTCAGGGCCTTTATCACGTCGCCTATGGTGCCCATGCCGGAGACCACCACGGTGGGGGTGTCCGGGCTCTCTCGCTTGACCTCGGCAAGAACGTCGAGGCCATCCATCTCCGGCATCCGCAGGTCGAGCATGACGAGATCGGGGCGTTTTTCCCGAAAAAGCTCGAGACCTGTTCTGCCGTTGTTGGCCTCGGACACCTGATAGCCGAAATCCTCGAGAAAGATACGAAAAATTTCACGAATGAAGTCATCGTCCTCGATGAGGAGGATATGATTCCGGTCCTCTGAAACACCAGCTTCCGCCATCCTGCCTGCCAATCCTTCCCAGCCTCCGTCAAATCGTGGAGCCCGGTTTCATCCATCAGTTCCTGGTCCCTCGGTCGATGGCCGCCATGTTCTCGCGGACCGGCAGCCTCACCGTGAAGCGCGCCCCCATGCCGGGTTCTGAATCGACCTGCATCTCGCCGCGGTGGGCCACGGTGATAATGAAATAGGTCACCGCCAGCCCCAGCCCCACCCCTTCGCCGGGCGGCTTGGTGGTGAAGAAAGGGTCGAAAATGCGTTTCCTCACTTCTTCGGGCATGCCCGGCCCGTTATCCTCCACCTCGAACCGCACCGCATCCTCGCCGTCGCGCCGCAACCGCAGGACGACGCGCGGCGACTCGATCCCGGCAGAGCCCAAAGCCTGAACCGAATTCTTGAGCAGATTGCTCACCACCTGCTCGATCTCGCCGCCGGCGCATTCCACCACTGGCAGGTCGGCTTCGAACTCCTTGACGATCTCGACCCGTTGCATGAGCTCGGCCGTTCTGCCCTTGGTCTGAAAACGCAGGACCTCGATGGTCCGATCGACAATGGCGGCGAGGTCCCGCGGCTCCTTGGCTGAGTTGGCGCACCTGCTGAACTGCAGCATATAGGAGACGATCTTGGCCGCCCGCTCGCCGGCCCGGAAGATGCCGTCGATCAGTTCGACGATCTTTCTCTTCTCGGCGTAGGCCCGCACCGCCTCCAGGCTGGTACCGCATTCGCTGGCAACCTTTTCGTTGTCCCCGAACCGGGGCGAGAGACGGAAGCTCACCCCCTGGGCCCCTTGCAGGATGCCGGCCAGGGGATTGTTGATCTCGTGGGCGACCCCTTCGGAGAGCACGGCCAGCGCGTTCATCTTCTCGAGCCGCGACTTCTGGTCTTCCTGAAGCACCCGTTCGGTGACGTCGTCGATTCTGATCACCGCGCCGCCCACCGCGATATCGTCCAGGGGATAGACACCCAGGTCGGCATACCCGCGGCTGCCCACCTGGGTGCAGGGAACCGCGTCGAGGAGCAGCGGCTGGCCCTTGCCCATGGCTTCCTGGAACAAGACCATCTTGTCGGCGAGCTTGGGGAAGATCTGGCCCACCCGGCGGCCGAGAACTTCGTGACTCTGGAGCCCGGACTCCTGCAGGGCCCGCTTGTTGAGCAGGGAAATCCGGCCATCGCGGTCGATGCCGATGAGCACCGAGGGCATGGCATCGATCATGTTCTGGAGATAGCTGCGCATCCAGGCAAGCTCCCCTTCGGCCCGCTGCCTTTCCTCGAGCCGCCGCGACATGCCGGCGAAGATGAGTCCGATCAGAAAGAAGCCGCTGACCAGAGCGGCCAGATGCACGCCCCAGATGGCACGCCGGGAGGCGGCCTGGGAACGGTCGAAGAAGGAAAGCGGCAGGCTCACCTCGATGCCGCCCCGCAGATCGCCCGAGTTGTAGCCCTGCCGGCCGTGGCACTCGAGGCACCGCTCCTCCACCAGAAACGGCCGCATCAGGCGAATCTCCGCATCTTCCCCCCGGTCGACGATCTCGAAAACCTCCTCGCGACCCTCCTCCAGCAACTGGAGGGCGTTCTGTTCCCACGGGTCGGGAGAGTTGGCGCTGTTCAAGGGATTGAGGCTGGTGATGCGCACGGTGAGCGGGTGATCCGAACCGGCCAGGTTGTATACCTCGCGCATCATTGCGGCATGGGAGAGCCGGGTGAGCGGCTCACCGGATGCGGTCCGGGGCGACGCCCCCTGGGCTTCCGGCAACTCGGCCAGAAACGGATCGGGCCCTGCGCTGGAGGCCAGTGGCACGTAAACGCCGCCGTGCCCGACATTCCAGAGGCGATAGAGATTGTCGTTTTCGAGATAGGTGCGGGCAACGCCGCGGGCGGTGGATTGCAGTGCCTTGGCCTGCAAATGGAGATTCCAGGCCAGCGAGCAGCCCACTGCCGTGGCCCAGGCGCAGGCCAGGACAAGGATCTGGGTGAGGATCCGAGGAGAACCGGGGGAAAAATCTTCTGAACTTCCCATGCGCTGCTCAACCCGTCCCATTTCGAGGCGGAAACCTCCTCGAAATGAAGAGAACTCATCGATTCAGAACGGAAAACATGCTCTACCCCCGGATGTTGCGGGGGAAGCAAGAACCATCCTTATATTACGAAATACGGGCCGCAACCGGCGCCCCCCCTCCTCCCTGAAACTGCCGAGGCATTGTGCGCATTCTACCCGCCGCCCCTTTCCTCGGCAACTACTTATTCCCGTATCTCCTCAAATTTCAAATGTTTTTCTCAACAAAACATCTTGCAAAAGAAGGGTCGCAGCGAAAGCGGAGGAAAACGGCGCACGGGGGATTCTTAAGCGAGCCGAGCAGATGCTCGTTTTGGATGAGGCGCAACAGCCAACAGAACCGGCAAGATGCCGCCCTGGACAATTTACGAAAAATGATCAAAGCCCTGATAGCCTATTTCCACGAGTTCTTCCCCCCTCCCGGCTCTTTTTTTCAAGAAGACGCCGGCTGTCTGCTGCATGGTGCCGATCCTGGTTATCCCCAGGCGCCGGCATTCGGTGGAAGAACCGAAGGACGGCTCGCCGGTGAACAGCAGGCCGTAGTCGTCGCCTCCCCTGAGCACCCAATCGAGGGGGTTCGCGCCAAGTTGGGCCGCAGCCGAGACAAGTTCCGCGGATACCGGTAGCAACTCCTCGTCGACCAGGGCGCCGAGTCCGCTTTCCGCTGCAAGATGGGCAAGATCGGTGGCCAGGCCGTCGGAGAGGTCCATCATCGCCGTGGCTATTCCTTGCGCCGCCAGAACGCGGCCGGTCTCCACCTGGGCAGCGGGATCGCAGTGGGCCCGGAACAACCGGGGCCACTCGCCGGCCGGGTCTTTACCCTGCCCCGCGGCCTGGCGACAGAGGGCGAGCCCGGCGGCGGCATCGCCCAGCGAGCCGGTCACGTAAATGGCGTCCCCGGCACGGGCGGTGGACCGGTAAATGATCTGCCGGCAATCAGCCTCGCCGATGGCGGTGATGGAAAAAGTAGCCCGCTCGCCGCTCTTTACCGTATCGCCGCCGATGAGCAGAGCGCCGTGCTCGGCGAGCACCGCGACGAATCCGTCGAGGAAGGCGCCAAGCCAGTCCGGGCGGCCAGCGCCTTCGGGCAGGCCCAGGGAGAGGAGCACGAACCTGGGGCAGGCGCCCATTGCCGCTATATCGCTGATGTTCACCGAGGCTGCCTTGCGGCCGAGAAGCCGCGGCGGGTGCCAGCGCAGGGAGAAATGGACTTCCTCCACCAGAGTGTCGGCGGTGACCACCCAACAGGAAGTGGTGTCGCGGCGAATGACGGCGCAATCGTCACCGATCCCCTTGACCAGATCCTCACCCTGGGCGGCAACCAGGGTACGGATGTGGGCGATGAGGCCGCGTTCGGAAAAATCGCTCCCGCCGGGCAGGGACTTGCTCTTGGAATCAGCCATTTATTTGATGCGTTTGAGTACGGGTTTGGCGGTTTTTTTCACCTTTTCCCCTCCGCCCGGCGATGCTGGTCGCTGAAAACGGAAATCAACGGCCTTCACGAAACGGCCCTCCCCCCCCATGGTGAAGGTTTCCTTCCCTGTAAGCTGGGGCTCCCTAAGTGTCCAGACGAGTTTCTGGGGCGGTATGCTCAACACCTGGAAGGTGACATGCCACCACTCGTCCCGCTTGTTTTCGTCCCGGGCGATGTCGACCACCAGGGCATAGGTGAGCATCTGGGGTTTCACCGCCAGGATGAGCACTATGTCGCCGACAATGGTGGAGTCTTTGAAGGAGACGACTTTCTTCAGTTCGTCGACCATTTCCTCTATCATCTTTTCCATGGTTTCTTTCAGCAAAAAGAAGTTGACGTGGCTCAGTTCCTGGTGCGGTCGAGCCGCCGGTACTGGATGGCCTCGGCTATGTTGCCGGAGCCGATGTGCTCCCGCCCCTCGAGGTCGGCGATGGTGCGGGCGATCTTGAGAATCCGGTGATAGGCCCGGGCCGAGAAGCCGAAGCGCGCCACCGCGTTTTCGAGAAGCAGCCGGCCTTTGTCGCCGATCTCGCAATAGCGCTCGATCTCCTTGGGGCCCATCTGGCCGTTGCAGTGGATGCGGCGTCGCCGCTGGTACCGGTTTTTCTGGACCTCCCGGGCCCGGTCGACCCGCGCCTTGATGGCCGACGACGGCTCGCCCTCGCCGCGGCCAGCCATATCGCCGAAGGGCACGGCGGGCACTTCGAGGTGCAGGTCGATGCGGTCGAGGAGCGGCCCGGAGAGTTTCGCTTCATAGCGCTGGATCTGCAACGGCGAGCAGGTGCAGGTGTGCCGCGGGTCGCCATAATAACCGCAGGGGCAGGGATTGAGGGCGGCGATCAGCAGAAAGCGGGCGGGAAAGCTCAGGGAATGCGCCGCCCGGGCAATGGTCACACCGCCGTCTTCCAGGGGCTGGCGCAGAACCTCGAGCACGTTCTTGCGGAATTCGGGCAACTCGTCGAGGAAGAGCACCCCGTTGTGGGCAAGCGACACCTCGCCGGGCCGCGGCATCTGGCCGCCGCCGATAAGCCCCGCGTCGGACACCGTGTGGTGCGGCGACCGGAAAGGCCGGGCAGTGACGAGCGGCGTGCTCTCGGGCAGGCACCCCATGATGCTGTAAATCTTGGTGGTCTCGAGGGCCTCGTCGAAGGTGAGGTCTGGCAAAATGGTGGGCATGCGCCGGGCGAGCATGGTCTTGCCGGAGCCTGGCGGCCCTTTCATCAGGATGTTGTGCCCGCCGGCGGCGGCGATTTCAAGGGCCCTTTTGACGTGCTCCTGGCCCTTCACCTCCTGGAAATCCACATCGTAGCGGCGTTCGCCGTTGAACAGATGGTCGAGATCGACCGCCACCGGTGCGGCCTCGGCGCGGCCGGCCAGGAACTCGACGGCCTCGCCGAGAGTGTCCACCGGCACCACCCTGAGCCCCTGCACCACCGCCGCTTCCCCGGCATTGGCCCGGGGCAGGAGCAACCCCTCGAGCCCTGCCCGGCGGGCCGCCACCGCCATCGGCAAAACACCGCGCACCGGCCGCACCAGACCGTCCAGGGCGAGTTCGCCGAGCACCATGAAACGCCCCAGCATGTCGCTCTTCAGGGTCTCGGCGGCGCAGAGGATGCCGAGGGCCATGGGCAGATCGTAGCCCGCCCCCTCCTTCTTGAGATCGGCGGGGGCCAGGTTGACGGTGATCCGCCGGTTGGGAAACTCATAGCCCGAGTTCTTGATGGCCGACTTCACCCGGTCCTTGCTCTCCCGCACCGCTCCCTCGGGCAGACCGACGGTGGAGAAGGCAGGCAGGCCGAAGGCGATATCGACCTCCACCTCCACCAGCAGGCCGTCAACCCCGACCACCGCGCTGCTCAGTATTTTCGAAAGCATGTTGGTCTCCCGGCCCCACGCGGGTGGGGGCTGCAGTGACAAAGCCCGGCCCCTCCTCACATCCTACGGTTGGTAACAGCGAGACATCTCAGGCGAAAAGGGGCCGTTCGGTTCGGTGTAGACAAAAAACGGTGGCAGGACAACCAGTTGCTCACCACCAAAGCGCACCGCCTCCACCAGAACCAGCCGGCCGCAATCACCTGGATAACTGTGAACCACCTGCAACCGTTTGGGCTCGAGCTTCTGCCTTTTCAACTCATACAACAGGGTGGCGGCCCGGGCTGCGGGATAGACGCAGGCGAAACGCCCCCTGGTCTTGAGGCCATAGGCAGCCGCCCGCACCACCGCTTCCAGGTCGGCATTCACCTCGTGGCGGGCCAGGGCCTGCTCGTCGCCGGGATTCCGCCGCCCGGAGCCGATCCGGTAAAAGGGCGGGTTGCACACCACAAGGTCGAAGGAGCCCGCCTCGTAAGGCGGCGGGGTTTCCCGGAAGTCCTGGCAGCGCACCGCAACCCGCTCGGCAAGCCCGTTGGCGGCCACATTTTCGCGGGCCAGGGCCGCCAGCTGGGGCTGGATCTCGACGGCCAGCAGGGCGACCGTCGGGTGCCGGTAGGCCAGGACAAGAGAGATGATGCCGCAACCGCTGCCCAAATCGAGAATCTTCGCGCCCCGGGCGGGGTCGGGAAAATGGGCGAGCAGCACGGAGTCCACCGAGAACCGGTACCCGCCGCGGTGCTGCCGGCAGACGAGACGGCCGCCGAACAGGCTGTCTTCGGTGCGGTGTCCGTCCACGGGGCTCCGCCTCTCCCTAGATTCCCATGCGCTCCCGCGGGTTGAAACGGCTGAGCACCAGACCGGTGAGGATCTTCGGGTAGAAAAAGGTCGACTTGTGGGGCATGATGAGCCCTTCGTCGGCCACCCTGCAGACCTGCTCCACCGCCGTGTTGTTCATCAGGAAGAGCAGCGGCGTGGAGCCGGGGTCGGCAACGCTTCGCTTCACCGCTTCATCCAGGGCCTGGTCGGGATCGCTGTAATAGTGGACGAGGTTTTCGTTTTCGCAGCGTTCGTGGTTGAGCCCCAGATGCTGGCCGATCACCAGGTCAGAGAGCACCACCACGTCGAGGTCGCGGAGAGCGGCGGGCTTGGCGGCCAGCCGCCGGTCGGCCTCGCCCGCTTTGAGGCGCAGCAGCACGCAGCGGTCCTCCCCGGCATGGTAGAAGCCGAAGGAGGTGGCCGTGGCCCGGCACTCGTCCATGCGGGAAATGGCCTGGGCCATCAGTTCCTCGCGGCTGCCGCCGGTGAGCTCGTCGACCACGAAGGAATCGGCAAGGCCGGCAAGCAGGGTATCGAGTGCCTGCTCGCCGGGCATCTGCACCAGCCGGTGGGTGGGCAGCACGGAAAGGCCCGGATCCTCGATGGGGCAGAGATACATCATGGTGTGGTTGTAGGGACTCGAGTCGTCCATCTTCCCCAGCCGTTCCTTCATCAGCCGCCGGAAGTTGAGGGCGGTGGAGTAGCGGTGATGCCCATCGGCGATGTAGAGGGATTTGGCGCGAAACAAGCGGGCCAACTGCTCGAGGGGCTCGGGCTGGGTGATGCGCCACAGGGTGTGGCGGTCGCCGTTGCCGTCGGTCACCGAGCACAGTGGCTCTTTGGGGCGAGCCGCCTCGAGAAGTTCCATGGCCTCGCCCTCGGGGTCGCTGTAGAGGGAAAAAATCTGGCTGAACTGGGCCTGGCAGGTCTCCATCAGGCGCAGCCGGTCGGCGGTGACCGTGCCGAATGTTTCCTCATGGGGCTTGACGATGCCCTCGGCAAACTCGGAAAGCCGCACCATGGAGATGAAGCCCTTGCGGGTGAAACGGCGGCCGCCGGCAAGGCCGTAGTCGATATGGTAGAGGTAGAAGCCGGGTCTGTCGTCGACGACCAGCACCCCTTCTTCCTGCCAGGCGTCGAAGAACTTCTTGGCGCTGGAATAACGGTCGGCGGCGGCCGCCTGGACGCCTGGGTCCTTGCGGATATCGAGTTTGATCATATTGTAGGGATTGCGCTTCTCGAAGGCGGCCTGGGTTCTGGCGTCGATCACGTCGTAGGGCGGCGTCACCACGTCTTCGAGACTCGAAACCTTGTCGGGATTGAAACGGATCCCATGAAACGGCGCAATGAAGGCCATGCTATCTTTCTCCTTCCTGGTATGGTATAAATTAGGGTTCCGCGTCCGCGGCATGCAGGCCCAGAAACCTAATGCAAACTGCCGCCGGTTTTCAAGGGGACTTTTGCCGACGTGGCTTTTTTGCGATGAAATTGTGGAGCGTTTCGCTCCCATAACCATATACCATCAAGAAGAAACGGAGTAAGAAAAAAATGTTTGATGTCTTCGTCGATACCCATTTCTCCGCCGGCCACCATCTGCGCAACTATCCCGGCAACTGCGAAAAGCCCCACGGCCACAACTGGAAGGTACGGGTCACGGTCCGCGCCACCGAGCTCGACGAGCTCGGCATGGGTATCGATTTCCGGACCGTGAAAAACGCCGTGCATGAAATCATGGAAACCCTCGACCACCGCGACCTCAACGAGCACCCCGACTTCCTGAACAAGAACCCTTCCTCCGAGAACCTGGCGGTCTACATCTTCGACAATCTGACCAAGACCCTCAAGTCCGAGCGCTACCAGATGCAGTCGGTTACCGTCTGCGAAACCGAGAACTCAGGAGTCACCTACTTTGGGCGCTGAGGGAGACGAAAAATCCCTTGTTGTCTGCGAGCTCTTCCACTCGATCCAGGGCGAATCGAGCCGGGCGGGCCTGCCCTGCTTCTTCATCCGCCTGGCCGGCTGCAACCTGCACTGCACCTACTGCGACACCCGCTACGCCTGCGAAACCGGGGGCGAGCCGCGCACGGTGACCGACCTGCTCCAGGAAGCGGCCCGCTACCCCGACTCGTTGGTGGAACTCACCGGCGGCGAACCACTGCTGCAGGACAACGCCTATCCCCTCCTGCAGCGCCTGGCGGATGCCGGCCGCACGGTGCTGGTGGAAACCAACGGCTCCATCGACGTCGGCCGGGTGCCGGCCGGCGTTGTGCGCATCGTCGACCTCAACTGCCCTTCGAGCGGCATGACCGATCGCATGGATTTCGGCAACCTGGAGCGGCTCACTCGCCACGATGAAGTGAAGTTCGTGATCGGCGACCGGGCCGACTACCTCTGGGCCCGGGATCTGGTTCGTGAAAAGAAACTGGTCGGCCGCCACCACCTGCTGTTTTCGGCGGTGGCCGGCAAACTCGAGCCCGCTCTGCTTGCCGGCTGGATTCTCGAGGACCGGCTCTCTGTGCGCCTCCAGCTCCAACTGCACCGCATCCTCTGGCCCGCCGTGGCGCGCGGCGTCTGAAGCAGAGTTGCAACCGACAGCCGCCCCGGAGCGCCCATGAGCCGGAAAAAAAATCACCATCGCCGGAATACCGATACGCCGTCGCCAAACCATTTCCTGCCCGCAAGCCGCGAAGAGATGACCGCCCGGGGCTGGGACCGGGTGGATATCGTGCTGGTCACCGGCGATGCCTACGTCGACCACCCCTCCTTCGGCATCGCGCTCATCGGCCGCCTCCTGGAAGCCAACGGCTACCGGGTTGCGGTGCTCGCCCAGCCACGACACGACGACGAAGAAGAGTTTCGCCGTTTCGGCCCCCCCCGCCTCTTCTTCGGGATCTCCGCAGGCAACCTCGATTCCATCGTCGCCAACTATACGGGCAACGCCAAGGTGCGGGACATCGACTCCTACTCTCCGGCAGGCAACCCCTATTTCGGAAAAGAACGGCAGAAGAAAAGCCGCCGGAGGCCGGACCGGGCCAGTATCCGCTATGCCTCCCTCGCCCGGGCCGCCTACCGCGACGTGCCCGTCGTGCTGGGCGGACTCGAGGCCTCGTTGCGCCGCTTCACCCACTGGGACTATCAGCAGGAAAAGCTCCGCAACTCGGTGCTGGCCGACGCCAAGGCCGATCTGCTGGTCTACGGCATGGGCGAACGGGCCGTGCTCGAAATAGCCCGGCGGCTTGCCGAGGGCGCCTCCCTGCAAGGCATCGCCGGTACCTGCGAACGCCTCACCGACCGCGAAAAAGAGGAACGCACCTTTGCCGGGCAGCCTCTCACCCTGCCCTCCTGGTCTGAAATCAACAACGACCAAAAAAAATTCCTGGAGGCCGAAGCAACTATCGACCGGCATGCCCGGGCCCTTTCTTCGGCGCCGCTGCTGCAACGCCAGCAGAGCGGCTGGCTGCTGCAGCACGGCTGGCCCACCCCCCTGTCGCAAGAAGAGCTCGACGCCCTCTACCAACTGCCATTCACCCGCCTGCCCCATCCCGAGGCGGGCGAGGTGCCGGCCCACCGCATGGTGCGTCATTCGGTCACCATCCTGCGCGGCTGTTACGGCAACTGCGCCTTCTGCGCCATCACCCGCCACCAGGGGCCAATGGTGGTGTCGCGCTCGAGCTTCTCGGTGCTGGCGGAAATCCGCCAGGTGGCGGCCCGGCCCGACTTCGACGGCACTGTTACCGACCTCGGCGGCCCCACCGCCAACATGTACGGCACCCGCTGCACCAAAGCCTGCACGAAGCGCGACTGCCTGCTGCCGAAGGTCTGTCCCAACCTGGAAATCGACCAAGGGGTCTTTCTCGAACTGCTGCGCGCCGCTGCGAAGCTGCCCGGCGTAGAGCACGTCTTCGTTTCTTCTGGCCTGCGCATGGAGCTCCTTCTCCGCACCCCGGAACTTTTGCGTCAAATTCTTCTGCACCACACCCCCGGCGCCCTGAAAATCGCCCCCGAGCACACCGAGGACGAGGTCCTGCGGCTGATGCACAAACCAGGGGGCGGCTTGCTGGAAGATTTTCTCACAACCTGCCGCCGGATCGGCCGTGAAAGTGGGAAAAAAATTCTCTTCACCCCCTACTTCATCTCCTCCCACCCGGGCTGCACCGTTGAGCACATGCGGCGGCTGGCCACCGAGGCAGGCAGGCTCGGCCTCAGCCTCCGTCAGTTTCAGGATTTCACCCCCACCCCGGGCACCCTGTCCACCGCCATGTACCTGGCGGGCTGTGACCTCAAGGGCCACCCCATCGCCGTGGCCCGCAATGCGGGCGAACGGCGGCAGCAGCGGTCCATCCTCGAGCGGGAGCTGCGTGCCCTGCGACGCAAATAAGCTGATACCACATTCAGGTACCGAACTGGTGCCCTGTCTGGATATCCCGCCACCTCATTGTGGCCCGCGCGGCCCCTCGTTAGTGTTGCGAAAAGTTCGACATAACGCTGCCCCTGCCTTCACTTTCGCGCCTGGCGAGGAACCACCAGTTGCAACAATTCCCGGTCGCGATGAACCGCACAGCAAACGAGGCTTTTTCTTGCTGGACTTCGGGGGGTTGGGTATTTTAGAAAAGTTACGGGCGCAGAATAGCCGTTGGTGAGTTTCCCCGCCTCTTCGCCACTGTTCGCCGCCGCAACTTGCAGGCCCCGGTGCCTTCCCAGCCAGGCACATCTGGTAAATCAGGAAGTTACCGACCGATTTTTTTCAATCAATTTTGATGGACTCGCAGAAAGTACATCGTACAGCTGAAGATGGCTAAGCGAAAAGTTTGATATACCAGGAGTGGTGGTGTCGAGGGCGCGGAGGCATACATACGGTATGTCGAGCACCCGAGATCCCGCCACGACGCAGGAGATCGGACTTTTCGCGACGCCATCAATTTTGGAACCCGCCGCGACGCCAGACACCCGTGATTTCAACTGCCTTCAAACACCTCGCCCATGACCGGCTCTTCCTCACCCTGGCCCTGTTCTGGTCGCTTCTTCTCGTTGCCTTCTTTCTGTTGCACAACCACACGGCTTCCCTCGCACCCCAGGGCCTTGCCGCAACGGCGGAGCAATCTGTCTCCGATCCCGCCCTGCTCCTCTTTGTCGGGGCCTGGCTGCTGGGGGTCGCTGCCTGCGGCTGCTGCGCCTGGCGCCTGCAGGGCCATAGCCGGGACCGGGAGCGGGCCCTGGCGGAACTGCAGATCTACCGGTCTCAACTCGAAGATCTGGTGGCCGCCCGCACCGACCTTCTGCAGGAATCCAACCGCATGCTGCTCGAGGAAATCGAGGAGCGCCGCAGTGCCGAAGCCAGCCTGGCCAGAAGCCGCGACGAGCTCGAAGCCCGGGTGCGCGAACGCACCGCCCAGCTCGCCGCCAGCAATGCCCGGCTTGAGGCCGAGGTGCTGGAGCACCAGGGCACCGCCCTTACCCTCTACGAGACCAACGAGGAACTCGTCCGCATCAACCGCGACCTCGAAAGCTTCGCCCACACCGTGGGCCACGATCTCAAGGAACCCCTCTTGCTGATCCAGGCCCTGGGGGAACGGCTGCGCACCCGTTACGGCGACGGATTGAGCGAGCACGGCAAGAACTACCTGCAGCGCATCGAGAGTACCGCCGCCCGCATGCAGGAGCTGATCCGCGGCCTGCTGCTCTTTGCCGAAGTCACCGACCGGGAGAAACGGCCGGTCTTCTCCCCCGTCGATCTCGATGAAACGGCCCGGGGGGTGCTCGACGACCTGGACGCCCTGGTCGAGCAGACCGGCGGCTCTATCCGCATCGGCCCCCTCGGGTGCATCCTGGGCGACGGTCTGCAGATGCGCCAACTCTTTCAGAACCTGATCGGCAACGGCCTCAAGTACCGGCACCCAGACCTTCCGCCCCGGTTGTCGGTGGAGGCGGAACGCGGAAATTCGGAAGCCGGCCCCACCCTCCGGCTTCTCTTCAAGGATAACGGCATCGGCTTCGACCAGAAACAGTCGGAAAAGATCTTTGCACTCTTCAAACGGTTGCACGGCCGCAACGAATATTCCGGCTCAGGCGTCGGCCTGGCCATCTGCAAACGGATCACCGACCGGCACGGCGGCACCATCAGCGCCCGAAGCACTCCCGGCCAGGGGGCGCTGTTCACCGTCGAATTGCCCGACCGCCCCTCTGTCCAGCCGAACCGTCCATGATGAAGAACAATTGAAATTGAAAGGGCGGCTGACACCGGCTACACTGTCTTTCACAACCATTTACCGCCTGCCCCTGGGGAGGCAGGCAAAGGGCAACGAATCCACCCAGGGGTGCGCGCATGGACCAGGACAGCCTCATCGAGAAGGTACTCAAATCAAGCTCCCTGCCCACCCTGCCCTCGGTGGCCTCGAAACTTGTCGAGATCACATCGAAACCCGACGCCACCATGCAGGAGATAGCCAGCCTCATCTCCAAGGACATCTCTCTGTCCGCCAAGATCCTCAAGATCGCCAACTCCGCCTTTTACTCTTTCCCCAACCAGATCAGCAGCATCAGCCAGGCGGTGTCCATCCTCGGCATAAACGCCGTGCGTTCCCTGGCCCTTTCCTTCACCTTCCTCTCCATCCGGGGGCAGGCCCGGGATGACCGCTTCGATTACCGGCGGTTCTGGGAAAAATCACTGGCCGCCGCGGTTTGCGCCAAGCTGATCTCTGAAATCATCGAGGAACGCGACCCCGAAGAGTTCTTCATCGCCGGCCTTTTGCAGAACATCGGCGAACTCGTCCTGGCCCGGGTCTTCCCCGCCCAGTACGACCTGGTACTGGAAGAAACCGCCAAGGGCGAGTGCAGCGCGGTTGCCGCCGAAAAAAAGATCCTCGGCGCCGACCATCAACTGGTGGGTTACGAGGTGGCCCGTTCCTGGCATTTTCCCGCCATCCTCATCGATCCCATCTGCTACCACGAAGCGCCGCAGCTCTACCGGGGCAAGGACAAACGGCTCAGGCAGGCGGTGGTGGTCAGTCACCTGGCGGGTCTTCTCGCCGAGGTGCTCTACTCCGAAACCCCCATGCCCTTTCACAAGCAGTTCAAGGACAATGCCCGGAGCCTGCTCAAACTCGACGACCGGGCCATGGAGCGCATCTTCGACCGGGTGCACTCGGAGCTCGCGCGGATTGCCGGCTTCTTCAATTTCAAGATCAGCGAGCCCAAGTCCATCGAGGAGATCCTCATGGAGGCCAATGCCGCTCTTTCGGTGCTGAACCTCAATTACGAGCAGATGAACAAGGAATTGATCGCCGCCAAGGTGGCGCTTCAGAAACTCGCCCGGGAACTGGAAGAGAAGAACCGCAAGCTCGAGACCCTGGCCAACATGGATGGTCTCACCGAAGTATACAACCACCGATTTTTTCAGGATTTTCTCGACCAGGAGATCAGCCGGGCGCAGCGCAAGGAAACCTCGGTGGCCCTGATCCTGGCCGATGTCGATCTTTTCAAGAAATTCAACGACAACTATGGACACCAGACCGGCGACGCCATCCTTAAGCAGGTTTGCGAGGTAATCGGAGAAAATCTCCGAGAATACGATATTCTTGCCCGTTACGGTGGCGAGGAATTTGCCATCGTGTTGCCAGAGACCGGAGTGGACGACGCGTTTACCGTGGCGGAAAAACTCCGCAAGCTGGTGGCCGACCACACCTTCCAGCACGGTCTCGAGCAGTTTGCAGTGAGCATGAGCTTCGGGGTTGCGGAACTGCAACCCAACAAGGAATCCTTTGAAAAAAACGACCTCATCAGCTTCGCCGACCAGGCCCTGCTGGAATCGAAAAAAAAGGGACGGAACCGGGTCACCCGTTTCGAACCGAAAAAAACCTGGTTCGGCAAAAACTGGGGAATTGGATAACAGGCATCATGAAAAACAGAGTCCGGGACGGGGTGGTGGTGATCGCCTCCGCTTTCTCCACTTCCCTTGGCCGCAGGGTCGCCGCAGCCCTTGGCCTGCCGTTTACCGAAGTCCACAAAAAAAACTTTGCCGACGGCGAGGTCTACCATGCCTTTCCGGAGGACATCTCCTGCCTCGACATCATCCTGGTGGGCGCCACCCACTGCGACGAGGCGCACCTGGAGCTCCTCGACCTCATCGACGGCTGCCGTTACATGAACGCCAACTCGGTGAACGTGGTGGTGCCCTATCTTGGCTATTCCACCATGGAGCAGGCAAAGCCCGAGGTCTACGAGATCCCCAAGGGCATCACCCGCACCCGCCAGCTCTTCAAGGCCAAACCGGATTTTGCCGCCTTCATCGACCTGCACTCGGAGGCGGTGCTCCACGCCCACTGCGGCGACGTGCAGACCAAGCACATCCGCACCGACGAGCTGGTCACCGAAAAAATCAGGGCCATCGGGCTCGAGGATTACGTGCTGGTGTCACCCGACTATGGGCGTTCGAAATGGGTGGCGCGGCTGGCAAGCCTTCTGGGGGCGCCGCACACGGCGGCGGACAAGGACCGCTACGCCATGGACAAGACCATGGTCGGCCAGGTGGCGGCGGTGGTGGGTGGCAAGACGGCGGTGATCTGCGACGACATGATCCGCACCGGCGGCACCATCGTGCAGACCGCCGAGCGTTGCCGGGAGGCAGGCGCCCGGGAGACCATCCTCATGGCC
>JBFHWX010000067.1:0-16907 GCA_041599275.1 Desulfobulbales bacterium
CCATTAAATCAAGAAAAAACAAAAAAGGCGGCCGGGGATCTGCAGTGCTTGACTTCGATAATACCAGTGTTTAGACTCAGCGCCAGACAGTTATTTTCAATAATGATAAGAACGGGTTCGGCCGGGCCTCCGGGGCAAGGGAGGCTGGTGGCCGTATTTTTGTGAAACCATTCCGTTACGGGAGGTTTTCAGTGGGTATCAACGATACGATGAGCAGCGGCGGCATGGAGGATTTCCCCGAAAGGCAGGATTTCGAAATTCCCGCCGAACTGCCGATGATGGCCGTGCGCGACGTGGTCGTCTTCAACTATATGATCATTCCGCTGTTCGTGGGCCGGCCGGCTTCGGTGAACGCGGTGAACGAAGCGCTGTCCAAGGACAAGCTGCTGATGCTGGTCACCCAGCAGGACGCCACCCTGGAGGAACCGGGGGCGGACGACCTCTACCGGGTCGGCATGGTGAGCATGATCATGCGCACCCTGAAGCTGCCCGACGGCCGCCTCAAGGTTCTGGTGCAGGCCCTGACCAAGGCCAAGGTGACCGAGATCAAGCAGGAGGAACCCCATTTCCTGGTGAGCATCGAGCCCATCGAGGAGCCCGAGACCGGCGAGCTCTCCGTCGAGACCCTGGCCCTCATGCGCACGGTGCGCGAACAGACCGAGAAGATCATGTCCCTGCGCGGCATCCTCTCCTCGGATCTGGTGATGATCATGAACAACATCGAGGAGCCGGGCCGGCTCGCCGATCTGGTGGGCAGCAACCTGCGCCTGAAGATCTCCGAGAGCCAGTCCATTCTCGAGACCATCGAGCCGGTGGAGCGGTTGAAGCTGGTGGCCGACTACCTCAACAAGGAACTCGAGGTCTCCACCATGCAGGCCAAGATCCAGTCCGAGGCCAAGGAGGAGATGAGCCGCAGCCAGCGCGAGTATTACCTGCGCGAGCAGCTCCAGGCCCTCAAGAAGGAGCTGGGCGACGTCGACGACCGCTCCCAGGAAATCGAGGAGCTGCGGGCCAAGTTCGACAAGACCAGGATGCCGCCCGATGTCAAGAAAGAGGGAATAAAGCAGCTCCGCCGCCTGGAAATGATGCACCCCGACGCCTCGGAAGCCACCATCATCCGCACCTACATCGACTGGATCCTGGAGATTCCCTGGAAGAAGTCGACCAAGGACATCCTCGACCTGGTGAAGGCCCGGGAGGTGCTCGACACCGACCATTACGGCCTCGACAAGATCAAGGAGCGGATCCTCGAATACCTGGCGGTGAGGAAGCTCAACAAAGCCACCAAGGGGCCCATCCTCTGCTTCGTGGGGCCGCCGGGCGTTGGCAAAACCTCGCTCGGCCAGTCCATCGCCCGGGCCATGGGGCGCAAATTCGTGCGCTTTTCCCTGGGCGGCATGCGGGACGAGGCCGAGATCAGAGGGCATCGCCGCACCTATATCGGCGCGCTGCCCGGCCGCATCATCCAGGGCTTGAAGACCGCCGGCTCCAACAACCCGATCTTCATGCTCGACGAGATCGACAAGCTGGGAGCCGATTACCGGGGCGATCCCTCCTCGGCGCTGCTCGAGGTGCTGGATCCGGAGCAGAACAATTCCTTCTCCGACCATTACCTCAACCTGCCCTACGATCTGTCAAAGGTCATGTTCGTCACCACCGCCAACATGAGCGACACCATCCCCGGCCCGCTCCTCGACCGCATGGAGGTGATTCGTCTCGCCGGCTACACTCTGGAGGAGAAGCTGGAGATCGCCAAACGCTACCTGCTGCCGCGCCAGATCAAGGAAAACGGCCTCAAGCAGAAGCACCTCAAGGTGACCGACGAGATCCTCATCGAGATCATCGACAAGTACACCCACGAGGCCGGGCTCCGGAATCTGGAGCGGGAGATCGGCAAGGTCTGCCGCAAGGTGGCCCGGCGGGTGGCCGAGGGCGGCAAGGGGCCCTATGCCATCACCACCAAGACCATCGATACCTATCTCGGGCCGCCCAAGTTCCTGCCCGAGCACGAGAAGGAGACCGTCGACCAGCCGGGGCTCGCCACCGGCCTGGCCTGGACCGAGGTGGGCGGCGAGGTGCTCTACGTCGAGACCATGATCATGAAGGGCAAGGGCGGCCTCACCCTCACCGGCCAACTGGGCGAGGTGATGAAGGAATCGGCCCAGGCGGCGATTTCCTTCTGCCGCTCGCGCCTCGATGAGCTGGGGCTCGAGGATACCTATTTCGACGAGGTGGACATCCACATCCACGTGCCCGCCGGCGCCATTCCCAAGGACGGGCCATCGGCCGGCGTCACCATGGCCACTTCCCTCTACTCGGCCCTTTCCCAGCGGCGGGTCGTCAAAAACGTGGCGATGACCGGCGAGATCACCCTGCGCGGCCGCGTCCTGCCCATCGGCGGTCTCAAGGAAAAGGCGCTGGCCGCCCTGCGCATGGGCTACGACAAGGTGATCATTCCCGAGGCCAACAAGAAGGATCTGGTGGAGATCCCCAAGGATATCCGCGACCGCATGCAGTTCTTCCCGGTGCGGGACATGGGCCGCATCCTGGAACTGGCCATCGAGGGTGGCCCGGGTCCGGTGCCGGCCGCCAAGGCTCCCCGCAAGGCAGCGGCCAGGAAGAAGCCCGCGGCCCGGAAGAGCGCCGCCAAGAAGGCCACCGCTGAAAAATGACGGCGGAATCCATCGAAGCCCCTGCCGGCGGCTCCTCCGGTGAAGAGCGGCCCCGCGGACTTATGGTCCGCCGGGCCGTTGTTTTTCTGTTGCTGGTTCTCTTCCTGGCCGCCTCCTGGCTTGGCATCTATCCTCTGCTGCCGGGCCCGGGCGTGCCGGGGCAACAGGTCACGGTGCGTATTCCGCGCCAGTGCGGGCCTGCGGTTCTCGAGCAGATTTTACGGGAAAACCGGCTCATCCGCCGCGACCCGCGCTTTGCGGTCTGGGTCCGGCTTCTCAAGGTGCGCCAGGGCCTCAAGGCCGGGGATTACCTTCTCACCACCGGCCGGCCCACCATCGAGTTGCTGCGCGCTTTGGCCGCCGGCCGGGTGCAGCCCAGCACGGTCACCATCCCCGAGGGTTGGGTGCTCGGCCAGGTGGCCGATGTGCTCACCGCCGGCGGTTGGGTCGATGGCGCGCGTTTCCTGGCCCTGGCCCGGGATCGCGCCTTTATCGAGGGGCTCGGGGTTGGGGCGGAGAGCCTCGAGGGCTATCTTTTTCCCGACACCTACCAGCTCACCATGGGGGAGGCCAACGAGGAATGGGTGCTGCGGGCCATGGTCGGGCGTTTCCGGGAAGTGTTCGGCTCCCTTCAGGAGGCGGCCGGCGACACTTCGCTCGATTCCCACCAGGTGGTGATCCTCGCCTCCATCGTCGAGAAGGAGACCGGCCTCGCCGAGGAGCGGCCGCTGGTCGCCCGGGTCTTTCTCAACCGCCTCGAACTCGGCATGAAGCTGCAGGCCGATCCCACCGTGGTCTATGGCATCGCGGGCTTTGACGGCAACCTGACCCGGCAGCACCTTGAAACCCCCTCTCCTTACAACACCTACACCCAGCCGGGGCTGCCCGCCGGGCCCATCTGCAATCCGGGCCGCGCCGCCCTGGAGGCGGTGCTGCAACCGGCTGACGGCGATTTTCTCTATTTCGTGGCCCGTAAGGACGGCACCCACCAGTTCTCCCGCACCCTGGCCGAGCACAACCGGGCGGTGAACCAGTACCAGCGGAATCCCTGAAGGCTGCCGCAGGGCATTTGAGGCGCATAAAAAAATCCCGGTGCAGAAAAGTGCACCGGGATTTTTTTATGCCTGATTGGTGGCCGGGGAGAAAGACGCTTCAGTGCAGCCGTTCCTCCCGCAGAGTGCTGTTGAGGGGGGCAAAAAGTTTTTCCTGGTCGGCGAAGCCTTTTTTCAGGACGATATCGATGGTGCCCAGCTCCTTTTCGTTGACCACCAGGTTGGCGCTGTTGGCCAGGGCCTGCATGTCGTAGAGGGTGTGGAACTCGGGGCCGAGGAGCACGTAGAGGATGGGCCGCCGTTTGCTCATCGGCATGTTGCACATATAACGGTGAAAGGTGCTCGCCTCCAGGCCACCGTCGCCCTCGAAGCGGCTGTGCAGCAGCACGCTGGCATAGGGGGTGAAGCGCAGACTCTCCATGGCCGCTTCGGCGGAAGGAGCGAATTCCGGCCGGTAGCCCGCCTCGGCATAGGCGGCGGCCACCGCCTCCCGCATGGACTGGTCGGGGACGAGGATGAGGGTCCGGGCCGCGTCCTCGATGATATCCTCATCCGAGACGTCGCCGCTGCTCAGCCAGTCAAGGGTGGGCGGCGGCGGCGGGCCGCCGGCGGCCTTGGCCGGCTCGGCACCGCGGCTGAACTCGATGGGCACCTGGCAGTGGGGGCAGGCAATTTTCAGCACCTGGCCGGGCTTGAGTTGGGCCAGGGCGAGGTTGAGCTTGTCGCGTTGGGCATCGTTGAAGCGCAGCGCCTGTTGGCAGTGGGGGCAGGTATCGACCATCGTGGTGTCCTCCGGCGATGTATGGTGTTCGGGTGAAAAAACGGTGCCAGGGCCTGTTTGCCGGCGGCCGACGGCCTGGGGTAGAGGGCCGCGGGCGGGGGGGGCTATTTCTTCATTTCCAGGCCGGCGATGTCGCTGGTGGCCTCGCCGCGCGCCGCCTTGATCCGGTCGAGGCCGCGGCCCACCGCGCTCTTGCGCGAGCAGTAGCGCAACGCCGTCTCTTCGGTGACCAGCCCCTCCTGGTAGAGATTGAGGATGTGCTGGTCGAAGGTCTGCATGCCCATGGGCGAGCCGGCCTCGACCACGTCGTAGAAGGTCTTGTCCTCGGTCTCGCCGTTGATGATGAGATCCTTCACCCGCAGGTTGTTGCCCATGATCTCGATGGCCGCGATCCGGCCGCCGCCCTCCTTGGGCAGCAGCCGCTGGCTCACCACCCAGCGCAGGGTGTCCACCAGGCGGAGCCGCACCTGGGGCTGCTCCTCCTGCTCGAACATGCCGAGCACGCGGTTGATGGTTTGGCCGGCATCCACGGTGTGCAGGGTGGAGAGCACCAGGTGGCCGGTCTCGGCGGCGGTGAGGCCGATCTCCATGGTTTCCCGGTCGCGCATTTCGCCCACCAGGATGACCTTCGGGGCCTGGCGCAGGGCGGCCCGCAGGCCGTTGGCAAAGGTGTCGAAGTCGTTGCCGAGCTCGCGCTGGTTGAAGGTCGCTTTCTTGTGGGGGTGGACGAATTCGATGGGGTCCTCGAGGGTGACGCAGTGAACGGTCTTTTCCTTGTTGATGATGTCGAGGATGGCGGCCAGGGTCGTCGACTTACCGGAACCGGTGGCGCCGGTGACCAGGATCATGCCGTTCAGCTCCTGGGCCATCTTGTTGAACACCACCGGCAGGTTGAGCTTGCTGATCGACGGGATGGCGGTTTCGAGCTTGCGCATCACCGTGGAGTAGCAGCTCTTCTGGGAGAAGACGTTGACCCTGAAACGGGCCCTGCTGCCCAGGGCGTAGGAAAGGTCGCAGGAACCGTGGCTGGCGAGGTCGGTGAGCAGCCGCTTGTTGGCGCCGATCAGGTTGAGGGCCACCACCTCGGTCTGGAAGGGGGTGAGCTCGCTCACCCCGGGCTGCACGGTCACCGGCCGCAACTGGCCCGAGGCCTCCACCTGCAGGGGCTTGCCGACCGTGAAGTTGAGGTCGGAAACGTTGTCGTGGGAATCCAGCATGGTGCCGATCCAGTAGTCGATTTCCGGCTGTTTCATGGGGTACCTCGGGTGGATGCGGGGAAGAGTGAGCCGGTGCCGGCTCCGGAGCAGGGAGCGGCCGGCGCATGGGCACGACACTCATCGGATTTTATAACAAAAGAGCAGGATGTCATGCTTTTTTTACGTTACAGCGCGTTCCTGCCGGCGGGGCGGCGGAGCCCATGGCTCAGTCGCCGTCGGCTTTGAGCAGGAGAAGATAGAGGCTGCCCTGCTCCTTCATGACGCCTGCGGCCTGCTCGGCCTCAGGGCCGTTGCCCCAGAAGAGATCGAGGCGGCCGGCGCCCTTGATGGCGGAGCCGGTGTCCTGCAGCAGCACGAAGCGGGAAATGGGCTGCCAGCTCTCGAGCTCGCCCTGCGGCGAGAAGACCGGTCGCCGGCTCTGCAAAAAGGCGAGGCCCGCGGCCGGGAACACCGTCTGGTCGACGGCGGCGGAGCGCAGCGGGGTGAGCGGCCGGCCCAGGTTGCCGGCCGGGTTGCCGGGCTTTTTCCAGGCAAAGAAGATGAAGGATTGGTTGTGCTGCAAAATTCTTTGCCGCTCTTCGGGGTGCTCGTCGAGGTAGTGACGGATGCGGGGCATGGTCACCTCGGCCAGCGGGATTTTTCCTTCATCGGCCAGCAGCCGGCCGATGCTGCGGTAGGGCCGGCCGTTCTTGCCGGCAAAGCCTATGGAACGCAGACTGCCGTCGGCCAGGCGGATCTTGCCGGAGCCCTGCACGTGCAGCACAAAGGCATCCACCGGGTCGGCCAGGTAGACCAGCTCGCTGCCGGCCAGCAGGTTGTTGTTTTCGATTTCCGCCCGGCTCGGGTAGGGCTCGGTGCGGCCGCCGATCCGGCGCACGGTGCGGGTCTCGCCGCTGGCCGGATCGGTCTCCTTTTCGAGGTCGCCGGGCAGTGCGTAGAGCGGGTGGACAAAGGGCGGCTCCGGCGAGAGCCGGCCCTCCAGCACCGGTTCGTAGTAGCCGGTGACCAGGAGCGGCTTGCGGCCCAGGAAAGCGGAGCGGCCGGCTGCCTTGTAGAAGGTGAAGCGTTCGGCAAGCAGCCGCCGCAGTTCGGTCTCGTCGGTTGCGCTCCGGCGGATCTCCAGAAAGAGGCGAAGCGAGGCGGCAAGCCGGGCGGCGCTGGTGGTTTCGCGGCCCAGAGCGAAGCTTTTTTCCGGCGGTTGGCTGTCGAGGTAGCGAAGGCTCTCGGCGATGGCCGCCTCCAGGGAGTCGGTGGCAAGATCGTCGGTGAGCACCGGCAGGTCCTCGGGCGCCACACGCCGCAGGGGCTCGAGGCCGCAGCCGGCAAGCAGAAGAAGCGGCAGGATGAGCAAGAGGGCGAGGCGGCGGTTTCTCATCGTCAGGCCGGGTTGCTTTTGTTCAGCGGTTGCCGAAGGTGGTCCGGAAGGCTTCGAGGAAGGCGTCGAGCATGGGGGCGGGCAGGGCGTTGATACCCGCCGCCGCCGCCCGGCCGCCGCCGGTGGGAAAGGCCAAACAGAGCTCGTCGGCCCGCCTGCGGTCGGCCAGGGGGGCGCGCACCGAGATCCGCAGGGAGCCGTCGTCGTTGGCGGTCATCAGGGCATGGGCCAGTGCCGGCTGCTGGCGGGCCTTTTGGTTGCTGAACACGCCGGCCACCCGCCGGGCCCAGGGTTCGCCGGGCAGGTGGTAGACCCGGCCCGCCTCGTTTTCAAGCAGCGGCAGCACCGCTTCGGCCCGTGCCATGTCGTCCCGGAAGCCAGACCGCAGTTGGCCGATGGCCTCTGACTCGGCCAGGAAATCGAAGGGGTCCCGGTGGGGCCGGACCGACAGGTAGAGCTCCCGGGGGTGGAAGTGGAGATCGGCCTCGGTGGCGCCGTAGCCGTTGTAGTTCAGCAGTTCGCCAAGCTCCCGCAGGCGCAGGGTGTCGCTCTCGTCGAGACCCATGGCGGCCGCTGCCTGGCGTGCCGCATCGTGCAGGTTGTCGCCGAAGGCGGCGGCCACCGCCCAGCCCCGGAAGCGGCCGCCGAGCAAGCGGTCGATGATCAGCGAAGTGCAGATGTCGGCGGCCGGATCGATGTGGGCGGTGAGTAGCGGGCTTGCCGGCAGGTCGCCGGCGTAGTGGTGGTCCACATAGAAAACACGGCAGCCGGCGGCGAGCAATCTCTCCAGGGCGGCCCGGTTGCTGTCCAGGGAGATGTCCAGCACCGTGCAGTCGGCCTCCCGGGCGCCGGTGATCCTGTCAAGCAGCCGCACGTCGCGCTTTACCCCGGTGACCAGTTCGGCCTCCGGCCGCGGCTCGGCCAGGCGCAACTGGTGCAGGGCGCAGATGCCGTCGGCGTCGCCATTGAAGATGTCGTAGAATTTTTTCATTTTGTTGAAAAAAAGTGTTTGGTGACGGACAACCGTTGTTCGTGCCGCAGGCCTTGCCCGGCCTGGGCGTCTCCTAAAGGCCGCCGCCGAAGCCGAGGGCGGAGGCAAGGCCGGAGAGGGAGAACATGAGGCCCAACCTGGTGTCGTCCGGCGTCATGCTTGCCGACAGGGTGACCGCCCAGCAGGCCGGCTGGTAGGTGAGCTCCAGGGTGGAGTCCTGCAGCTCGTCGAGGGAGAAGGAGTGGGTGAGGCGGGCCGCCGCCGACATCGTGTCAGTGAGCCGGGCCCGGGCCGCGGCCTGCAGCTCGTGGCTCTCCGGGGTGTTGTCGTCGAGGTAAAAGAAGGGCTCTTCGAGGCCGGCGTGCCGCTTGTAGCGGTAGCCCAGGGAGGCTTCATTCTGCTGGTCGTCGCTCACCGCGCCGGAGAAGGCATAGAACGGTACGCCTTCGCCGTGGATGGAGAGGGCCGCCTCCGAGGCAAGACGCAGGTGCTGGCCGGGGGTGAGGGCGAGCTCGAGGTGCAGGTCCGAGAAGGGCTTGTCGCCGCGGTCGAAATCGAAGACCTGGTCGAGCTTGAAGGAGCCGATGGCGCCGCTGGCCCAGGGGGACTCCTGTTGGGTCGCCTGGCCGCGCAGATAATTGTGGATGCCATAGCGCAGCCAGTTGCGTTCGTCCACCAGGTCGGTGTTGTCGAATTGCGGCAGTTCCTCTTCGCCGCTCTCGGAGATGTGGACAAACCCTACCTCCGGCCGCAGCAGATGGGTGAGGGTGCGGTAAGGGCCGTCGCTGGGGGAGAAGCTGCGGGCCAGGGGCAGGGCCAGGTCGAGACCCGCCTCCCACAAGGCCCTGTCCTGGAAGTCATTCTGGGTCCAGAGGGCAAAGGGCTCGTCGCCCCGGCTTTCGATCTGGTAAGTGGTGTAGCGCCCGCCAAGGGTCGCCGAGGCTTCGAGCTGGGGAAAGAGAGCGAGCGGTGCTGCCAGCCGCGGGTGCAGATCGAGGCGGTGGCCGCCCAACCCCTTTTCCCGCCAGTAGTAGACGTATTCGGAATCCCAGAGCAGATCGAGGCCACTGTCGGCCACCGGCAGCCGGCCGCCGAACAGGGTGCGTGGCAGGGCCATGAGCGGGGTCGGCACGCCCGCTGGTTCCAGTGCTTCGTCCACCGCCAGGAATTCGGCGGAGAGGTTCATCCGCGACCAGGACTTGGAGACCTGCAGAGAGTTTTCCCGCTCGGTGAGGTGGGCTTCCTGGAAGCCCCGGCTGAAGGTGTTTTCGAAATCGCTGCGGCTCTTGTTGTAGCCGGTGATGCCGCTGGAAAATTCGCGCAGGAAGTCGTGGTCGGAGACGAGATCGAGGTCGAGGCGGGCGACGAGATCGAAGCCGAAGTCGTGGTCGATCTTGCCCCGCAGCCAGTAACGGTCCTGTTCGGAGCGCAGCACGCCGTCGTCCCGGTAGTCGTCGGTGGCGGAATCGGAATGGGAGTCGCGCAGGAAGCTTGCCTGGAAGGTGCCCAGGGAATGCTCGGCCATCACGTAGCGCAGCTCGAGCCCAAGGGAGGGACCGCGCTCGGAGAGAAAGCCCGGGGCCAGGGTGATGTCGGTGGAGGGCGACAGGTTGACGAAAAACGGCGTGGTGAGCCCGATGCCGCTTCGTTCAGACTGGGAGAATTCGGGGAACAGCAAGCCGCTCTGGCGGGTGGTCTTGGCCGGCAGCACGAGAAAGGGCGTGTAGAAAATTGGCAGGCCGCTCACCCGGAACGAGGAGTCCCGCAGCACGGCGTAGCCCTCGCGGGTGAGGCTGGTTTCACCGGTGTGCAGGCTCCAGGCGGGGTCTTCGCCGGGCTCCACCGGGCAGGTGGTGAGCCAGCCGTCCAGCAGCCGGTAGGAGAGGGGGCCGGTCTTCTCCACCGTGCTGCCGTAGAGGTGAAAATTCTTTTCGGCCTGGAAGACCGCGGCGTTGGTGAAGACGCCGGTCTGGCGGCCGAGGTCGAGCCGCGCCTCGCTGGCGGTCACCGTGTCGCTGTCGCTTCTCATCTCCAGGTTGCCCACGGCATGCACCAGGCCCTCGCCCACCAGATACTCCACCCGGTCGGCCCGGATGGTGAGGGGGCTGGTGGGATCGGCCTCGGCGGGCAGCAGGGTGACCGCACCTTCCGCCACCACCCGCTCCGGGTTGCGGAAGTGGGTGAGGCGGTCGGCGGTGATCTGCCAGGCGCCGGCCAGCAGGTCGTCGGCCTCTGCCGGCGCTGGCGGGACTGCGCCCAGGGCGCCGAAGAGGCCGGCGCCCAGGGCCAGGGAAAGGAGGAAACGCTTGCGACGGGAAATCATCTCGGCTCGCTGGGGAGAGGGTTAGTCCTTGAGCACGGCGCCGGTAGCGCCGGAGGTTACCTGGCGGGCGTAGCGCGCCGCGTAGCCGGTGGTGATCGCCGGCGGCCGCGGCTGCCAGGCAGCTCGCCGGCGGGCGAGCTCTTCCTCGGCCACTTCCAGGGTGATGCTCTTGGCCGGGATGTCGATGGCGATCCGGTCGCCTTCCGCCACCAGGCCGATGGGGCCGCCTTCCGCGGCCTCCGGCGACACGTGGCCGATGCAGGCGCCCTGGGTGCCGCCGGAAAACCGGCCGTCGGTGATCAGCGCCACGCTCTTGCCGAGTCCCATGCCGATGATGGAAGCGGTGGGCGAGAGCATCTCCGGCATGCCGGGGCCGCCCTTGGGGCCGCAGTAGCGGATGACCACCACGTCGCCGGCGCGGATCTGGCCGTCGAGGATCGCCTTCTGGGCCTCGGGCTCGGAGTCGAAGACCCGGGCGGGGCCGGCGTGGCGCAGCATTTCGTCGGCCACCGCCGACTGCTTGACGGCGCAGCCGTCCGGCGCCAGGTTGCCGCGCAGGATGGCGATGCCGCCCACCTTGTGGTAGGGGTTGTCGAGGCTCCTGATGATCTCCGGGTCGCGCACCGTGCGCCCTGCCAGGTTCTCGGCCATGGTGCGGCCGGTGGCAGTGATCACGTTGCCGTCGATCAGCCCTTCGCGGCCGGCGAGCACCGTCATCACCGCCGACACGCCGCCGGCCTCGTCGAGCTGCTGCATGGAGTGCGGCCCGCCGGGAATGAGCGAGCAGAGGTGCGGGGCCTTGACGCTCACCTCGTTGAACACGTCGAGGTCGAGGTCGACGCCCGCTTCCCGGGCGATGGCCGGCACGTGCAACACGGTGTTGGTGGAGCAGCCCAGCGCCATATCCACCGCGATGGCGTTGCGGAAAGCGGCGGGGGTGGCGATGTCGCGGGGCTTGATGTCGCGCTCGAGAAGCTCCATCACCCGCATGCCTGCCTCCTTGGCAAGCCGGATGCGGGCAGAGGAGACCGCCGGGATCGAGCCGTTGCCGGGCAGTCCCAGACCGATGGCCTCGGTGAGGCAGTTCATCGAGTTGGCGGTGAACATGCCGGCGCAGGAGCCGCAGCCGGGGCAGGCGGAATTTTCCAGTTCGGCGAGCTCGGCCTCGCTCATGGTGTTGGCCTTCACCCGGCCCACTCCCTCGAAAACGCTGATCAGATGCACGTCGCGGCCGTGGTGGCGGCCGGTGAGCATGGGGCCGCCGGAAACCAGGATCGACGGGATGTTGACCCGCAGCATGGCCATCAGCATGCCGGGGGTGATCTTGTCGCAGTTGGGGATCATGACCAGGGCGTCGAAGGGATAGGCCATGGCCACCACCTCCACCGAATCGGCGATCAGCTCGCGGCTGGCCAGCGAGTATTTCATGCCGGTGTGGCCCATGGCGATGCCGTCGCAGACCCCGATGGTGCCGAAGGCCACCGGCGTGCCGCCGGCAATCCGCACCCCTGTCTTCACCGCCTCGACGATCTTGTCCAGGTGGATGTGGCCGGGGATGATCTCGTTGTGGGCGTGGGCGATGCCCACCAGCGGCCGGCGGATTTCCTCGTCGGTGTAACCCATCGCCTTCATGAGCGAGCGGTGGGGCGCTCTTTCCAGTCCTTTCTTGATGACGTCGCTTCGCATGGTGACAGCCTTGCTTGTGGGAAAAAGTTGCGTTTCGCCGCCCCGTCGGGCGGGCCGGCGGCGGAAGTCGGGGAGAGGCGGTTTACATGGGAAAAGAACCCGATGGCGCCATGTGGCAGGTGCCTCTTCAAGTAGAGTAGGACTCTACGCTTCCAGCCCAGTGGTGTCAAGGCAAAAGGCGGGGCGGCAAGGGGGCTGGAAGCGCGCTTGGAGAGGAAAAAACATAGGCCGAAAAGGAGGTTTTGAGGTTTTTTGCTTGCCAAGGAGAAACGAAAGACGTATTTTTGTCAGGTTAAAGGCAAGGCATGATGTGCCGCCTCTCCGGTGCCGTCTTCAACGGCGGCCTCGATGTTTTCGGATTACCCTCAGGATCAGTCGACCAGCGAATGAAATACCTCTTTGGCCCCGTCAATTCCCGACGGCTTGGTCTCTCTCTCGGGATCGATCTCGTTCCCGCCAAGGTCTGCAATTTCAACTGCATCTACTGCGAGGTTGGCCCCACCACCGACCTGACCTGCGAACGGAAGGAATACATCCCCACCGCCGACATCCTGGCCGAGATCGACGCCTTTCTGGCCCAGGACAAGCCGCCGGCGGTGGATGTCTTCACCCTCACCGCCATGGGCGAGCCGACCCTGCACAGCGGCATCGGCGAGGTGGTCCGCTACCTCAAGGCCCGCACCGGCAAGCCGGTGGCGTTGCTTACCAACGGCTCGCTGCTTCATCTGCCCGAGGTGCGGCGCGAACTGCTGGAGCTCGACATCGTCATCCCGTCGCTCGACGCGGCGCGGCCCGAGAGCTACCGCCGGATCAACCGGCCGGCCCACTGTGCCGGGCTCGACGAGGTGATCGAGGGCATCCGCTGCTTCAACCAAGAGTTCCGCGGCGAACTCTGGCTCGAGGTGCTGCTGGCCGCCGGGGTGAACGACGCGCCCGAGGACATCGAGGCCCTGAAGGCTGCCATCGCCCGCATCGAGCCGGCCCGGGTGCAACTGAACACCGTGGCCCGGCCGCCTCTGGAGGCCTTTGCCCGGCCGCTCACCCGGCGCCGCATGGAAGAGGTGGCGGCGGAGCTCGGCAAAAAATTTAACGGCGACCTGGAGATCCTGGTGGATTTCTCCAGACGCGCCCGGGAAAACTTTCATCCCATAGTGGATGAGGAAATTGTGGAAATGCTCAAGCGACGGCCCTGTACCGTGCCCGACATCTGCGAGTCCCTCAATCTCGAGGAGACCGCGGCCTCGGCCGCCCTTGCCCGCCTGGAAACAGAGGGCAGGGTGACGCCGAAGGATCATGGCGGCAGACGGTACTACCAGGCGGCGATGGATTCGCCGGCCCGGGGGCGGTCGTAAATGGAGGGCGGGCATTGAGCCCGCCCACGGAAATTAGCGATTGCGAAGGAAAAGAACATGACTCCTGAAGAAAACAACGAAACCGCGGCCGGCGACGAGACCGCCGTGCCCGCTGCCGCGCCGGAAGACCAGGCCGCGGCCCCCGGGGCCGAGAAGAAGCGCCCCTCGAGAAGAAAACGGCGGCCGAAGAAGAGTGCTGCCAAGAGCGAAGCCGCCGAAGCGGCGGAAGCCGGAAGTGAGGCCGGCGGTGATCCAGCAACGGAGGAGGCTCAGCCTGCCGCCGGGGCTGGCGACGCTGCCGAGGCCGCCGAAGCGGCGGAAACCGCAGCCGGCGCCGGCGACGAAAAGCCGGCCAAGGCCAAGCGCAAGCGGCCCTCGCGGTCCAGCCGCCGGCGCAAGAAAGCGCGGGAGGAAGCGGCCCGGGCCACCGCTCCCACGACCGAAACCGGCAAGGAAGAGCTCGACGAAGAGCTCGATGATGATTTCGTCGAAGAGGATCTGGAAGAAATCGAGGCCGACGCCAAGCCTTCCCGCCCCCAGAAGAAAGACGCCGCCAAGCCGGGTAAGACCTCCGGCGCCAAGGGCGAAGGCAAAAAGGAGAAGGAAGAGCGGGGGCCGCAGGTCAAGCTCCTGATTAACGCCGAGGAGCCCGAGGAGTGCCGCATCGCCCAGGTCGAAGCCGGCCGGCTCGAGTCCTTCCACGTCACCACCCTGGGCCGCGAGCAGACCCGCAACAACATCTACAAGGCCCGGGTGTCGGCCATCGAGCCCAACCTGCAGGTGGCCTTCGTCGACTATGGCATGGAGAAGAACGGCTTCCTGCCGCTCTCCGAGATCCACCCCGAGTACTTCGACGTCGACGACCCCTCCAACGTCCACTGGAAGGACGTCTCCATCCAGGACGTGATCCACAAGGGCCAGGAGATGCTGGTGCAGGTGGTGAAGGAGCCCACCGGCAACAAGGGCGCCTCCATGACCACCTTCCTTTCGCTTCCCGGCCGTTTCCTGGTGCTGATGCCGGGCAGCGACTCGTCGGGCATCTCCCGCAAGATCGAGGGCGAGGAGCAGCGCAACAAGCTGCGCGAGATGATCGATTCCCTCGGCATCCCCGAGGGTATCGGCTACATCGTGCGCACGGCGAGCGAGGGCATCACCAAGACGGCGCTCACCAAGGACGTGCGGGATCTTTTACGGGTCTGGCGCGAGATCAAGAAGAAGGGCCAGGAGGACCCGGCCCCGGCGCTCTTGTATGGCGACCAGGACATCGTCGCCAAGTTCATGCGCGATTACTACACCCCGGATATCCAGGAGATCCTGGTGGACACCGAGGAGGCCTACAACCAGGTCAACCACTACCTGAGCTTCCTGCCGGCCAAGCAGAAAACCGCCAAAGTCAAGCTCCACATGGGGTCGCGGCCGATCTTCAACCACTACGATATCGAGGAGCAGATCGAGGCGATCTACAAGCCGGTGGTCAAGCTGCCCTCGGGCGGCTCCATCGTCATCAACCCCACCGAGGCGCTGGTGGCCATCGACGTCAACTCCGGCCGCACCGGCAAGGACAAGAACTTCGAGGAGACCATTTTTCTCGCCAACATGGAGGCGGCCACCGAGATCGCCCGCCAGTTGCGGCTCCGCGACCTGGGGGGGCTGATCGTCATCGACTTTATCGATATGCGCAGCGCCAAACACACCCGCGAGGTGGAGAAGGAAGTCAAGAACTCCATGAAGCGCGACAAGGCCAAGGCGGATCTCAGCCGCATCTCGCGCTTCGGGCTCATGCAGATCTCCCGGCAGAAGATGGGCTCGCCCATCCAGATGGATTCCTACCTGCTCTGCGAGCACTGCCAGGGGCGCGGCATGACCCGCTCGGTGGAGACCCAGGCCCTCTACTACCTGCGGCAGATCCAGACCGGCGTGCTCAGGAAGAAGGTGAAGCGGGTCGAGTGCCGCCTGCCGCTGAAGGTCGGGCTCTATCTGCTGAACCGCAAGCGGCGCGACATCGACGAGATCGAACGCAACCACGACGTGGTGATCGCCATCGAGGCGGTGCCCGAAATGCGGCCGGCGGAGCACGAGATCAGCTTCCACAAGGGCGAGGGCCAGTGATGCCCGCCGCCGGCCCGACAATCGGCCGGAAAGCGACTTTTTCTCCTTGAGGATTGCTCCGAAGTAGGGTATAAGGTCCTCCACAAAACGCCGTGCGCCCGTAGCTCAGCTGGATAGAGTGCCGGACTACGAATCCGTAGGTCGCAAGTTCGAATCTTGCCGGGCGCGCCAGAAAATTCAAGGGTTTAACCAGACAGTTCAACTGGTTAAACCCTTTCTTTTTTGGATTTGTTCCATTCCTGTTTGCTTTTTTGGGCTATCCTCCTGTATATATTGACTTAGAAATGGAACAAAAAATGGAACAGGAAAATCGGCCAAAAAGAGCTACGGACCGAAATCCATGGCACGGATCCAGACCAGAAAAGGGAAAAGAAGGACGACGTTTACCGCGACTGTGCGGATGAAGGGATTTCCCTGCTTTTCCAGGACGTTCGATACCAAGGGCGAAGCCAAGAGCTGGGCTGCCGAAATCGAAAAAGAAATGCGGGCAGGTCGATACCAGGATTCCAGGCCAGCGGAAAAATTGACTTTTTCGGACGCACTGGAACAATATTTGGAACAAATTTCTTCACAGAAAAGGTCGAACTCGGAACGCCGTGACCGGGATGCGGCCAAGGCCATTTTGAAGAAATTGGGTTCGGACGTCTCCCTGGCGGATGTCACGTCGCAATTGTTGGCAGCCTACCGTGACGCACGGGTAAAAGAGGTTTCTCCTTCCACGATCCAGAAGGAATTCGCCCTGATCTCCCACCTGTTCAACGTGGCGCGTCGGGAATGGGGGCTCCCGGTCAGCAATCCGGTAGCGGATGTCAGTCGGCCGAAGATCCGCAATGGCCGCACCCGATTTCTGACCAAGGAAGAGGCCCAGCAGTTACTCGAGTCGGCCAGGGTGAGCCGGAACCGGAAGCTCTATCAGTACCTTCTGCTCATGATGCACACCGGCATGCGCCCCAGCGAAGCCGCCGGTCTGGCATGGGGCGACGTTGACCTGGAAGCGAGGCTGGTCAAGCTTCATGTCACCAAGACCGACATGCGGTATGTGCCGCTCACCGAAAAGGCGGAAGAAGTGCTCCGCTCCATACGTCCGCAGGATGCCGGGAAAGACACCCCGGTTTTCCTCTCCTCGACCGGCGTCAAATCCGAGCGGGTCAGGAACATCCCCAGTCTGTATTTCAAAAGGGCCTTTGAAAACGCCAGAGCCAGGGCCGGGCTCGAAGATGTGCATCTCCACGACCTTCGCCACACAGCTGCAAGCCATCTTTTAATGGAAGGGGTGGACCTCAGAACCCTGGCGGAAATATTGGGTCACAAAACGCTGCAGATGGTCCTTCGCTACACGCACCTTCTCA
>JBFHWX010000068.1:0-16655 GCA_041599275.1 Desulfobulbales bacterium
ACCGCTTTCAATTCCTTGGCCAGCCGGGCCAGGCGGTCGTTGATCCGCCGCCGGTCGATCTCGATCCGGGTCTCGCCCGGACCGCGGGCGCCGATGCCGCCGGTGAGGCGGGAAAGCGCATCGTCCCGGGAGCCGAGGCGGGGCAGCATGTACTTCAGTTGGGCCATCTCGATCTGCAGCTTGCCTTCCCGGGAGCGGGCCCTCCGGGCGAAGATGTCGAGGATGAGCTGGGTGCGGTCGATCACCCGGATCTCGGTGTGGTCGGTGATGGAGCGGATCTGGGAGGGGTTCAGCTCCTGGTCGAAGATGAGCAGATTGGCGTTCAGGCGCAGGGCGTCCAGCATGATCTCGCCCAGCTTGCCCTTGCCGAGGATGAAGCGCGGGTTCATTTCGCGGCGCTGCTGGATCACCGTGTCGAGCACCGCGACCCCGGCCGAGGTGGCGAGCTCGGCCAGTTCGTCCATGGATTCCTGGGCCGCCTGCTTGCTGCGGGCGGTGGTGACCGAAACCAGGATCGCCCGGTCGCCGCCTGCCGCCTGATCCTTGTGCGGCCGGGTCCTGGCGAACTCCGCCTCCACGAGGCTGATCGTCTCGGCGCAGGAACTCTGTTGCTGGCTGGGCACCTCGGGTTCGAGAAAATTCCAGGGCTTGCCGGCCCTGGGGGCGGGCAGCAGGTGCGCGCTGTAGAGCCGTTCGGGCAGGCCGTCTTCCTGGACCTTGATGGCGGTTATGAGATCGAGGCGCAGGAAGAGCAGATCCATCAGGTCGTCGTCGGTGAGGTCCTCGCCGGCCAGGTGGGTGTGGACGAGGCGCACTCCCTTGAGCCGGCCGCCCGCCGAACGCAGACCTGCCAGCGGCGGGATCACCAGCTGCCGGTGGTCGCCCACCAGCACCATGAACACCTTGCCGGAACGCTCGATGAGCAGGCCCACCTGGCGGCCGATCTCCCGGGAGATTTCGCTCATGGCCCGGGCCAGTTCGGGGCTGACGATCAGCTCCGGCGGCACCCGCTTGCCCTGCAACCGTTCCAGGCGCTGGAGCTGGGCGCTCTTCAGGCCGTCGGTGTTTCCCTCGATCCGTGCTATGGCCGTTTCTCCCTGAGGATGCGTTTGTCTCCCACCCGGATGGTGAGCTTCACCTTGTCGAAGTGCTCGAGCAGCGGGATCGAGAACTTGCGGGTGGCGCCGGTCATCTCCTTGAAGCCCTGGGCGTCGATTTCGCCGTGCTTTTCGAGATGGGCGCGGACCTTGTCCTGGAGCGCCGCCAGCACCCCGGCGTCGAAGAGCAGGGTCTCGCTGATTTTTGTCAGGGTCTGCTCCTGGAGCAGAACGCCGATCATTTCCTTGACCTTCGGGGCGGGCCGGTCGTCGAAACGGGCCAGGACCTCGTTCACCGTGGGCGGCGCCAGCGCTCCGTCGCGGTAGGCCGCGGCGATCTCCTTTCTGAGGGTCTCTTCTTCTTCCTGCAGGGCCACCCGGTGCTCGCTGGAGCGCACCAGGGCTCCCTCCTGGACCACGGTGCCGCGCCTGCCAAGCTCGGTCAGGGCCAACTGGAAGAGGCGCGGCTCCAGGTTGCGGTAGAGCCGGCTCCGCAGTTCCTCCTTGACGAGCCCTGGTTTCAATGGGTTGTCGCGGTGGTAGTCGGCGATGATTTTGGTGCAGGCGGCCATCAGTTTTTCGAGTACCGTGGCGGCGACCATCCGCTGCCGCTCGGAGTCCACCACCAGGATTTTCTTGCTGGAGAGCGGTGGCGAGAGCAGTTTTTTCAGGCGGTTGCCGAAGATGCCCAGGCGGGTGGCGAGGCGCTCGAAGGTGAGACCCGGGTAGCCGCTTTCCTCCAGATGGTAGAGGGCGTGGTCCTCCGGGGTGCCGTCGCGGTAGAGCGCGAAGACCTCCTGGTTGCGGGCGCGGTCTCGGTCGGTGGCCCGCTTGCGCTTCCTGGGCGCGCCGTTCAGCACCCGGCCGCCGCCGATGGTGGCCACCGGCGAGTAGCTTCGCACCACGTAACGGTCGCCGGGCCAGACCCCCACCGGCTGCTCGAGGATGAGCTGGACGTTGGCCTCGGTACCGGGCGCGATCTCGTCGGCTTCGAGGAGCACGATGCGGCCGATGATCTCGGCGGTGCCGCTGTGGACCCGCACCCGGCTCCGGTTCTTGAGGGGTTTCGCGGCCGAGGAGAGAAAAAGGAAATCGGCGTCGAGGATATAGGAGGGCTGCAAACTCTCAGGGCTTGCCAGCACGTCGCCGCGGTGGATTTCCTCGGTGGACACGCCCTGGACGTTGATGGCGGTGCGGTGGCCGGCCTCGACCTCGGTCCGCTCGGCACCGTGCACCTGGATGCCGCGGATTTTCCCTGATTTTTTCCAGGGATAGACCACCACGTCGTCGCCGGTTTTAATGCGGCCGGAGATCGAGGTGCCGGTGACCACGGCGCCGAAACCCTTCATGGTGAACACCCGGTCCACCGGCAACCGGAAGGGGCCGTGGGTTTCGACGAAAACGGTGTCGGCCACCAGCCGGTCGAGCACTTTGCGCACCTCTTCGATGCCCTGGCCGCTGGTGGAGGAAACCCGGACCATTGGCGCTCCTTCGAGGAAGCTGCCGGCCACGAACTCGCGGACCTCGTCTTCGACCAGCGCCAGCCAGTCCCCGTCCACCATGTCTACCTTGGTGATCACCACCAGGCCCCGCTCCACGCCCATCAGCCGGCAGATATCGAAGTGCTCCCGGCTCTGGGGCATGATTCCCTCGTCGGCGGCGATGATGAAGGCCACCATGTCCATGCCCGAGGCGCCGGCCACCATGTTCTTGACGAACCGTTCGTGGCCCGGCACATCGACGATGCCCAGTCGGTGGCCGCAGGGCAGGTCGAGAAAGGCGAATCCCAGCTCGATGGTGATGCCGCGGGCCTTCTCCTCCTTCAGGCGGTCGCAGTCGATGCCGGTGAGAGCCCGGACGAAGCTCGTCTTGCCGTGGTCGACGTGGCCGGCGGTGCCGAGGACGATCTCCCGCATCGTCTACCAGCCCCCGGTGAGGAAGGGGTTGCTCTTGGCCTCGTGGCCGATGGTGGAGCTCTCGCCGCCGTAGCCGTGGCCGGGCCAGACCACGGTTTCGGGCGGCAGGGCGAGCAACCGGTTCTTGATGGAGGCGAGCAACTCCTCGGTGGAACCGCCGGGGAAATCGGTGCGGCCAACACCGCCGGCGAACAGGGTGTCGCCGGAGAACAGGTTGGGAGCGGCGTAGAGGCAGATGCCGCCCGGCGTGTGGCCCGGGGTGTGGATGACCTGCAGGCTTATGTTGCCCACCTGCAGGGTGTCGCGGTCACCCACCGGCAGATCCGGAGCCGGTGAAAACCCAAGGCCCAGCATGTTGAAGAAGTTGACGATCTCCTTGCGGGCAAAGAAAGAGGCCTCTTCCCGGTGCATGACGATCTGGGCCGAGGGGATGGCCGCTTTCAGCTCCGCCATGGCGTCCACGTGGTCCGGATGGCCGTGGGTGGCGATGAGGTACTTGACCGTGAGATTGTCGGCCTTGACGGCGGCAAGAATCCGGGCGGTGTCGCCGCCCGGGTCGATGATTACCGCTTCCCGGGTCTCTTCGCAGCCCAGAATGTAGCAGCAGACCCCCATCATGCCGACGACCAGTTGTTTGAGTATCATGAAGAATCCTGTCTTTTTCTCGGAGTGTGTCGAGTCTTCTGTTTCGACCTTTATCCTTTAACCTTTGGCCTTTAACCTCAACAATCACACTTGTTGGGGTCGCAGGGGCCGCCGCCGCAGCCGCAGCCGCTTCCGGCCATGGGCAAGCCGCCCTTGGCCATGGGCAAAACGACGGTCTGGCGCACCATGCCCTTCTCGACGTTGCTGACCACTTCGGCAAAGGCCCGGGTGGCGGTGCTGTCGGCATCGGAGGCGAGGAACGGGTTGCCGTCGTCGCCGCCCAGCACTACCCGCGGGTCCATGGGCACCCGGCCCAGGAAGGGCACGCCGAACTCGGTGGCCACCCGCTCGCCGCCGCCGGTCTTGAAGACCTCCACGGTCTTCGCGCAGTGCGGGCAGATGAGACCGCTCATGTTCTCCACCACGCCGGCCACCTTGAGGTCGACGTGCTTGCAGAAATTGAGCGACTTGCGCACGTCGGCCAAGGCCACCTCCTGGGGGGTGGTGACCACCACCGCCTGCACGTCCTTGATGGTCTGGGCGATGGAGAGCGGCTCGTCGCCGGTGCCGGGCGGGGCGTCGATCACCAGAAAGTCGAGCTCGCCCCAGTCCATGTCGGCGATGAACTGGCGGATCGCCTGGATCTTCATGGGGCCGCGCCAGATGATGGCCTCGTCCCGGTTTTCCATCATATATTCGAGGGAGATGACCTTGAGGTTGTCGCCCACGGTCATGGGCGGCACCTTGCCGTTCTTGATCTCGGAGTCCCGGAGCTTGACGGTGAGGCCGAGCATCCGGCAGATGTCGGGGCCGTGCAGATCGACGTCCATCAGCCCGACCTTGTAGCCGCGTTTGGCCAGGCCCTGGGCCAGGTTGGTGGCGACGGTGCTCTTGCCGACGCCGCCCTTGCCGCTCATGACCAGAATCTTGTTTTTTATCTTGGAAAGTGCCGTGGTGATGGCGAGATCCTGCTGGGCCACGGCGGCGTTGGCGGAGCCGCAACCCTTGCTCTTGCTCGAACAGGATGAACTGTTGCAGGACGATGACATAATGGAAAACCTCCTTGCTGCTGCTTGTCTGCGTGCGGGAAAGAAGACGGGGCGGGGACTGCCCTTGCCAGCGCCGTCCGGAAAACTTATCTATATACCGTAAGGCGCCTGCTTTGGAAAGCCAATAGATCGGCAAAAAAGGGGCGGCTGGCAACGGAGTCTCCCCGGGCCGGAAAGGGGAGACCCTGGCAGGCAGGTGATATATTGGGCTTGCTTTTCGTTCCCCGCTGCCGGTATGTTTTTATCTCATATTCATGGGTTGTGCGGGTGGAGGACGGTTGCTTGGGGCTCCACCGGCTGCCGGCCTGTTTCAGGAGGAAAGCAGAGAAATGCAGGTCCTGGTTCTTTATTATTCCAAGAGCGGCAACACCGCCCAGCTTGCCCGCGAGATCGCCCGCGGCGTCGAGGCGGAAGGAGGGCGGGCGGTGCTGCGTTCGACGGCCGAGGTCAGTAAAGACGATTTTCTGGCCGCTGACGGCATCATCGCCGGCTCCCCGGTCTACTTCGGGGTGATGGCCGCCGAGTTGAAGAAGGTGTTCGACGATTTCGTGGGGCTTCGGCGCAAGATGGAAAACAAGGTGGGCGCGGCCTTTGCCACCGGCGGCCACCCGAGCGGCGGCAAGGAGACCACCATGCTTTCCATCCTTCAGTGCATGCTGATCTATGGTATGATCGTGGTCGGCGACCCGCTTGACGCTTCGGGGCATTACGGGGTGGCCTGCGTGCGATCCCCCGACCCGGAGGCGGCGGGCGATGCCATGAAGCTCGGCGGCCGGGTGGCGGCGCTGTGCAGGAAATTGCAGAAAGAGGAGGCGTGATGGACAGCTTCGACCGGCGGATCGTCAAGGAGATCCAGGAGATGGAAAAGAGAATGGGGCGCATGCTGCGAAACATGGGCGCGCCCCGCATGATGCCGTTCCTGGGCGAGATGGGTAATGACTGGCAGCCCGGTATCGACGTTTACGAGACGGCCACCGATTTCTTCATCCTGGTCGACGCGGCAGGTCTTTCGCCGGACAACCTGGCGGTCACCGTCGACCGCAACAAGGTGACGGTGAGCGGTGAGCGCCAGCTGCCGGTGCGGGCCGGCGTGCTCGGCGTCCACCAGCTCGAGATCGAGCGCGGCCGCTTCGTGCGCACCATCGCCCTGCCGTCGTCGGTGGATATCGACGGCTCCGCCTCCAACTGCAGCAACGGCATCCTTGAGATCCGGCTGCCCAAGGAGCGGCGCAAGGGCAGGGTGCAGATCGTTGTCGAATAGGTCAATGGCAACATTTCTCGGTTTCTGCACATGGAAACCGGGTTTTCAATAAGCAAATCCCCAGTGAGGAACCATGGCTGAGAACAATCCGGAGAGTCAGGAAAAACGAATCAACCCTGCAAAGCTCCCCGTGCCCGAGCAGCTCTCGGTGCTGCCGCTCAACGATTTTGTTTTCTTCCCCGGCATGGGCTTTCCCCTGCAGGTTTCCAGCGAATCCTCGAAGCAGTTGATCGACGACGCCATTCTCAAGGAACGGATGGTGGCGGTGGTCTCCCTGGTCAAGGACGACGACGAGACCGGCGCCGGCGTGCTGGCGGGCGGTGTGCGCCTCTATACCGTTGGCGTGGTGGCATACATCCACAAGATGTTCAAGACCCCGGAGAACGTCTACCAGGTGCTGATGAGCGCCGTGCGCAAGATCCGCATCGTCGAATACGTGCAGGAGGAACCCTACGTGGCGGCCCGGGTGGAGATCCTCGACATGGCCATCGACACCGGCAAGGAGATCGACGCCCTGGTCCTCACCCTGCGCACCCAGTTCGAGAAGCTCACCAAGCTTGCCCAGATGCCCCAGGAGCTGGCGGTGACCATCAACTCCCTGGCCGATCCCTACCACGTCGCCTATCTCGTGGCCTCCCAGCTCAACCTGCCGCTGGCCGAGGAGCAGGCGATCCTCGAGGTCGAGGGGCTGGTGCCGCTGCTCCGGAAGGTGAACTCCGAGCTCTCGAAACGGCTCGAAACCGTGGAGATGAGCTTCGAGATCCAGAAGGCGGTGAAGGAGGACATGGATGACAAGCAGAAGAAGTTCTTTCTGCGCCAGCAGTTGAAGGCCATCCGTAAGGAGTTGGGCGAGGAGGACGACCAGAACGTCGAGCTCGAGGAACTGAGACAGAAGGTGGCCGATGCCAAACTCTCCGACGAGGCCCGGGAGACGGCGGAGCGCGAGCTCGGCCGGCTGCAGCGCATTCCCTCCTCGTCACCCGAGTACACGGTGTCGCGGAATTATCTCGAATGGATTCTCGATCTGCCCTGGGAGGAGGTGACCACCGACAACCTCGACATCGAGCGGGCCCGCCAGGTGCTCGCCGAGGACCATTACGGGCTCGAGAAAATCAAAAAGCGCATCCTCGAGTTTCTGGCGGTGAGAAAGCTCAAGCCCGACATGCACGGGCCCATTCTTTGCTTCGCCGGGCCCCCGGGGGTTGGCAAGACCTCGCTCGGCCAGTCCATCGCCCGGGCCCTGGGACGCAAGTTCGTGCGCATCTCCCTCGGTGGCGTGCGGGACGAGGCCGAGATCCGGGGCCACCGCCGGACCTACATTGGCGCCCTTCCCGGCCGTATCATCCAGAGCCTGAAAAAAGCAGGCAGTTCGAACCCGCTCTTCATGCTCGACGAAATCGACAAGCTGGGCAGCGATTTCCGCGGCGACCCCTCCTCGGCGCTGCTGGAGGTGCTCGATCCGGAACAGAACTTCACCTTTGCCGACCACTACCTGGAGATCACCTACGATCTGTCGAAGATCATGTTCATCACCACCGCCAACGTGCTCGACACCGTTCCCGGGCCGCTCCGGGACCGCATGGAGGTGGTTGAGCTGCCCGGCTACACCGAGGACGAAAAGCTCAACATCGCCCGCCGCCACCTGGTGCCCAAGCAGTTGGACAACCACGCCATCACCACCGATGACCTGGAGATCACCGACGGGGCGATCCTCGGTATCATCCGTTCCTACACCCGGGAAGCCGGGGTGCGCAACATCGAGCGGCAGCTCGCGTCGGTCTGCCGCGGGGTGGCCACCGAGATCGTCTCCGGCGCCACCGGCAAGATCGTGGTGGATAACGCCGATCTCCAGCGCTTTCTGGGGCCGATCCGCTATTTTCCGGAAACCTCAGCCCGTTCCTGGGGGCCGGGAATCGCCACCGGGCTTGCCTGGACCCCGGTGGGCGGCGAGCTGCTGTTCATCGAGTCGGCCCGAATGGCCGGTGGTTCCGGCGGCCTGGCCCTGACCGGCAAGCTGGGCGAGGTCATGAAGGAGTCGGCCACCGCCGCCCGCACCTATATCCGCTCCCACGCCGCCGAACTGGGCATCGACGACGAGCTCTTCGCCAAGACCGATCTCCATATCCACGTGCCCGAGGGCGGCATCCCCAAGGACGGGCCATCGGCCGGCGTCGCCATGGTGGTCTGCCTGACCTCGCTGTTGACCGGCAAGCCGGTCCGCAAGGACCTCGCCATGACCGGCGAGATCACCCTGCGCGGCGACGTGCTGCCGGTGGGGGGAATCAAGGAGAAGGTGCTGGCCGCGGTGCGTTCCAATATCCGGCAGATCATTCTGCCGCAACTGAACGAAAAGGACGTGATCGAGCTGCCGGAAAACGTCAAGCAAGGAGTTACCTTCCACCTGGTGGCCGGTATCCAGGAGGCCCTGGATATCGCCCTCGAAAAGGCAAAGACGCGCCGCGCTAGCGGTGGAAGACGCAGGAAGCAGCCGGCTTGAGTGGCTGCGGTTGCGGGGCCGCCTGGGGCCAGACCGTGAACTTTGCCACCAGGAGATGGGGGGCGTAACTGAGCTTGGCCTGGCGCAGGCCCGGGATGCCCAGATCCTGCTCGCGGTTGATGAAAGAAAAGCCGCCCACGGCGTGCTCTGCGAACCACTTGTTGACGAGTTGCCCCAGGCCGTGCACCTGGTGGTTTGCTTTTTCGAAGTGGCAGACCGCCGTGCCCGGGGCGAGCTCTTCGCCCACCGCAAAGGCCTCGATGCGGCCGTCCACCCGGATGGCGCCGCCCAGCAGATTCCACTCGAAGAACCTCTCTAACATGTCGCGGATCGCCCCGTATTCGTGGCAGAGGCCAGGGTCCTCGCCGCAGTTGCGGGCCGTGCACCAGCGGTCGAGCATGTCGCCCACTTCGGGAAGAAGGGCGGGGGTGAAGGGCTCGTAGGCGCAGTCGTGCTCCTCCAGGCAGTTCTTGATCAGATTTCTCTTCTTGGCGTATCTGCGGCCGGCGAGCCCGGCCAGGTCCTCGACCCGGTAGACGTAGTCGGCATTGTCCCGGTCTTCCTGCACCTCAAACCCGCCCAGGGCGGCCAGGGCCTCGGCCCAGGAACTGGTGAGCCGCAGGCAGCCGGCGATTTCGGCACCGAGCAGGGTGGCCAGTTGGTCGGCGCCCATCGGGCCTGCCGGCGGGCCGAACAGCAGGTAGCGGCCGGGCTCTTGGCAAGCTGCCAGGAAGAGCAGCGAGCCGTTTCGCTCGGCCAGGAACAGGGGCCGCGGGCGGCGCCAGACGTAGAGATTCGAAAAGGTGAGCTCGGAGATTTCCGGCGGCCGGTCTTCGAGGTAACGGCGGACCAGGGCACGGTCTTCAAGCCGCAGGGGACGGATGGCGAGCATGGAAAATAAACAGGTTCCGGCTGAAGGGTATGGAAAAAGACAGGATCGCCCTGCAGCCTGCCGGATGCGGCAAGGGAAAGCAAGAGTTTTCCGGCCTGGTATTTACAAAAAAAAACGCCACCCGTCCCGGGCAAGGACGGGCGGGCGGCGGCTTCTGCCTCAGTGGCTGGCCCGGTGGGGCATTTCGTCGTTCTTCGATTCGATGTTGGTGCGGAGCTGGGCCACCTGCAGGCCGAGGGCGACGCACTGCCTGCCTTCCATGCAGAGGGCTGCCTCGTCTTCCTCGAGGAAGGTTTTCAACTCTTCGTTTCCCTTTTTCAGATCGACCACATAAGCCCGGTTGTTTGCGTCGTAAGCCACATCGATGTCAATGCCGCAGACGCCGATGTCGGGGAAAATCTCGCGGATCTTGTTGCAGAGAGCTTCTTTGTCGTACAACATGGCGGACCTCCTTGCATCTACGGGAGAGTTGTGCTCTGTTCACCTCTCCGCTTTCATACCTGCTACCCTAAGCATTCTTTTTCAGGAATTCAACGGCGGTCACCGGCTCCGTTGCTTCCTTGGTTTGTTGCTGGCCGTTGCCCGGGGGGGGGAGCGGTTGTCAAAGAGGCAGTTGTTCATAGAGAGCCTGAAGGACCAGGAGGCTGCGCCGCGTTGCAAAAAAGCTGCGACCGGTATACAATGCCGTTCTTTTTTCGCGGCCTGCTCCGCGAGGTTCCATGAATTTTCCTGTCCCGCCGCCGGGATGCAGTGAGCATCATGAAAGTCATTCTCGCCCATAACGCCGGTTTCTGCATGGGGGTGCGGCGCGCCGTCGAAACCACCCTCGACACCATGCAGCGCGAGGAGCAGGGGGTAGCCACCTTCGGGCCCCTGATCCACAATCCCCAGGTTCTCGACCTGCTTGCCGAGCGCGGCGTGCGGGTGCTGAAAGATATACCGGCCCAGGAGAGCGGCACGGTGATCATCCGGGCCCACGGGGTGCCGCCCGAGCAGAAGAAGGGGCTGCAGAATTCCGGCGCCCGGGTGGTGGACGCTACCTGCCCGCGGGTGGTGAAGGTCCAGGCGATCATCAAGAAATACCGGCAACAGGGCTGCGCCACGGTGATCATCGGTGACCGTGATCATGCCGAGGTCGAGGGGCTCATGGGCTATGCCGGCGACACCGGCCGGGTGGTGAGTTGCGAGGCCGATATAGAAAATCTGGCCCTGGCCGGACCCTACATCATCGTCAGCCAGACAACCCAGGACGAAGAAATCTTTCACCTGCTCAGCGCCAAAATAACCGAGCGCTTTGCCGACGGCCGTGTGTTCAACACCATCTGCGACTCTACCCACAAGCGCCAGGAAGAGGTGAGGGCACTCTGCCGCCAGGTGGAGGCCATGGTGGTGGTGGGCGGCCGCAATTCCGCCAACACCCAGCGGCTCGGCGAAATCGCCGGGGGCATGGGGCGCACCGTGTTTCTGGTGGAAACCGAAGACGAGCTGGACATGGCGGCCCTTTCGAAATTCGACTGCGTGGGCGTGACCGCCGGCGCCTCCACCCCCACCTGGCTCATCAACCGGGTGGTCCGCACCCTGGAGGCGATCCCGGCCAGGGGGGACTCGCCCCTGCTGGTCTCGGCCCGGCGCCTGCTGCGCTTTGTGCTCATCACCAACCTCTACGTGAGCCTTGCCGGCGGCCTGCTGGCCTATGCCTGCTCTCTCCTGCAGGGGATAGCGCCGCAGCCGGCCTTCAGCGTCATCGCCTTCTGCTACATCTTCGCGATGCACAACATCAACCGCTTCACCGACGAAAAGACGAAAAAATTCAACGATCCGGTGCGTTCCCTCTTTTACCGCCAGTACCGCTGGGCGCTGCTTGGCCTCTCGGCCCTGGCGCTGGCCGCGGCCCTTACCCTGGCCTCGGGCCTCGGCCAGCGGTCCTTTGCCCTGCTGGCGGGCATGAGCCTTCTCGGTATCCTCTATTCGGTGCGTTTCATTCCCCGGGCCTTGCTGCCCGTACTCCGGATCCGCCGGCTCAAGGAGATCCCCGGTTCCAAGACCTTCTTCGTGGCGATGGCCTGGGGGTTCGTCACCACCCTGGTGCCGGCCTGGGGCGACGGTAACGGCACGGCACCGGCCACCCTCGGGGTGCTGGTCGTGGTCTTTCTGCTGGTCTACGTGCGTTCGGCGCTCTTCGACTGCTTCGAGGTGCAGGGCGACCGCATCGTTGGCAAGGAGACCCTTCCGGTCTGCATCGGCGAGAAAAAGACACTGTCGATTCTTTTCGCCCTGCAGTGGCTGCTTGCCGGGCTCCTCCTGGCGCTGCCCCTCTTGGGCGGGTTGACCCCGGTGGCCTACTGGCTGTTGCCCGGCGTCGGCTACAGCTTGTACCTCTCCCGGCTCTATGCCGTGGGCCGCATGCGGCCGGGGCCGAAACTCGAGTTTCTGCTGGAATCGCTCTTTGTCTTCCTGGCCCTCCTGGCCTGGCTGGGTTCGCGGTTTCACGCCGTTTCCTGAGAATCGGTCCGGGGCGGAAAAAGTTGCGGGGGTTCCCGCAATAATGCTATGAGTCTGCGAGGCTCCGGCAAGCGAGGGTTTGCCGGGCTTCCTTGAGATTGGCGCAGACCGTGCGCCTGTCAATCCGAGAATACCGACCAGGGGACATCATGTTAGGCTGGTTCAAAAAGAAACTGAAAAAGAGCGAGCCGGCGCCGGCGCTGGAGCCGCAGTTGGAGTCGGTTCCCGAAGTGGCGGCGCCGCTGCCCGGGGGGGAGGCTGTCGAAGAGGCCCCCGAGCCGGCTCCTGTTGCCGGGGCTGCGGCTCCGGCTGAACCGGAACCGGCGGAACCCGGGCAGGCAGCCGTTTTACCGGAGGAGAAGGCTGCGGCCTTGGCCGAACCGGAGGAGCCGACCAAGACGGAGCCGGTGCCAAAGCCCGAGATCCTCCCGCCGCCGGTTGCCGAGCCTAAAACCAGCAAGGGCGGGCTCTTTCGCCGCCTGCAGGAACGCCTTGCCAAGACCCGCGATTCTCTGGTGGCCCGGCTCGATTCCCTGTTCCTGGGCAAAAAGGTCATCGACCCGGAGCTCTTCGACGACCTCGAAGAGATTCTCATCACCGCCGATCTCGGGGTGAGGACCGTCCATGACCTTCTCGCCCATGCCCGGGCCCGGGTGAAGCGCGACCAGTTGAGCGATCCCCTGGCCCTCAAGCAGGTGCTGCAGGAGAAGATAGAGGGTTACCTCATGGGCGCCGACCGCGATGCCTCCCTGGTCATGCCAAAGAGCGGTCCCTTCGTGATCATGGTGGTGGGGGTGAACGGCGTGGGCAAGACCACCACCATCGGCAAGCTGGCCAACAAGTTCAAGAGTGCCGGCCAGTCGGTGCTGCTGGTGGCGGCGGACACCTTCCGGGCCGCGGCCATCGACCAGCTCAAAGTCTGGGGCCAGCGGGTCGGGGTCGAGGTGGTGGCCCAGAAGCCCGGTGCCGACCCCTCGGCGGTGGTCTTCGACGGTTTGGACCACGCACTGAACCGCGCTTTCGACGTGATCATCATCGATACCGCCGGCCGCCTTCACACCAAGGTCAACCTCATGGAGGAGGTGAAGAAGATCCGGCGGGTGATCGGCAAGAAGATCGAGGCCGCCCCCCACGAGGTGCTTCTGGTGCTCGACGCCACCACCGGCCAGAACAGCCTGGCCCAGGCCCGCCAGTTCCACGAGACGGTGGGGGTGTCGGGGCTCGCTCTCACCAAGCTCGACGGCACTGCCAAGGGCGGCATCGTGGTCAACATCTGCCACGAGTTGGAGATACCCATCCGCTTTATCGGCATCGGCGAGCAGATGGACGACCTGCGTGATTTCGATCCCAGGGAATTCGTGAACGCTCTCTTTGCCAAGAACGGCCTGGGGGGGGAGAGGTGATCGTCCTGCGCGTCTTCATTCTGCCGCCGCTTTCCGGGTGCCGGCCATGATCGTCTACCGTCGGCACCAACAACCGGGCTGCGGCGGCTGTCTGCTCTTGATGCTGCTCGCCGTTTTCCTGCTGGGCGGCGCCCCGGCGCTCTTCAACGTGCTCGGCGTGCTGGTCTTTGGCGGCCTGCTGCTCCTGTTCGCGGCGGTGGCCGGCTTCTGGGCCTTCACCTACTACGTGCGGCGCCAGATCTCCTCCTACGAACGCTCCCAGACCGAAATCCACAATACCTTCGTGCAGCTCCTGGTGGGCATCCTGGTGAAGATCGCCCAGATCGACGGGGTGGTGACCCGGGAAGAGGTGGCCACCATCCGCCGTTTCTTCCAGGTCAATCTGCGCTACAACCAGCAGCAGCTTTTCTGGGTGAAGGATCTCATCAAGGAGGCCATGGCGTCAAGCCATTCCCTGGATGACCTGCTGCGGGATTTCAAGGGCCGTTTCGCCCACGAGCCGCGGCTCATCCTCCTCGAGCTCGTCTACCGCATGCTTTATACCAAGGACGAGGTTCCCGAGGCTGAAATCCAGCTTGCCCGGCGGATCGGCGCCTACCTGGAGATCCCGGCCTACCAGTGCCGGGGCATGGAGGCGAAGTACGCCCGCGGTTACCGGGCCGGCGCCGCAGGCCCTGCTCCTGCCCGGGACGAGGCCCGCTATTTCGCGATCCTCGGCCTCGAGCCCGGCGCCGACTGGGAGACCATCAAGACCAGTTACCGGAAGCTTTCCATGCAGTACCATCCCGACAAGGTGGGGCACCTGGGCGAAGAATTCCGCAAGGTGGCCGAGGAGAAGATGAAGGAACTCAACGAAGCCTACGATTATCTGAAGAAGAAATTCTCGGCGTAGGGCGCTTTTCCGGGTAACACGTGTAACTTTTCAGAGGAAGAAAGGAAAATTTTATGGCGGTGTCGCAGAAGATGGTGGCCTTTTCCCAGCGGGCGAGCTGGATCCGCAAGATGTTCGAGCAGGGGACCAAGCTGAAGGCCCAGTACGGTGCCGACAAGGTTTTCGATTTCAGCCTCGGCAACCCCGACCTGCCGCCGCCGCCGGAGTTCCACAAGGCGCTCGCCGAAGTGGTGGCCGCGGAGGGGCCCGGCTCCCACGCCTACATGCCCAACGGCGGTTACCCGTCGGTGCGGGCCGCGGTGGCAGCCCGGCTGGCCGCCGAGCAGCAGGTGGCACTCGGCGAAGCCGACATTTTGATGACCTGCGGCGCCGCCGGCGGTCTCAACGTGGTGTTGAAGGCGCTTCTCGACCCGGGGGATGAGGTGATCATCTTCGCGCCTTTCTTTGTGGAGTACAACTTTTATATCGACAACCACGGCGGGGTGACCAGAGTGGTGGCCACCGACGGGGAATTCAACCTCGATCTCGCGGCCCTCGAGGCGGCGCTCACGCCGCGCACCAAGGCGGTGCTGATCAACAGCCCCAACAACCCCACCGGCCAGATCTATCCGGCCGATACCCTGGCAGCCCTCGGCCGCCTGCTCCAGGAGGCGGGGGAGCGGTTCGGCACCACCATTTTTCTGCTGGCCGACGAGCCGTACCGCAAGATCGTCTTCGACGGCAATGAGGTGCCGCCGGTGATGGCCCTTTGTCCAAATTCCATCGTGGTCTCCTCGTACAGCAAGGACCTGTCGCTTCCCGGCGAGCGCATCGGCTACATTGCCGTGCACCCGTCCTGCGCCGAGCGCGCTTTGCTGCTCGAGGCCATGACCCTGGCCAACCGGATCCTGGGCTTCGTCAACGCCCCCGCCCTCATGCAGCGGGTGGTGGCCCGTCTCCAGGGAGCGAGCGTCGACAACGCCATCTACACCCGGCGGCGTGAGCTGTTCTGTTCGATCCTGGCAGAGGCGGGCTACGAGTTCCTGCCTCCCAGGGGGGCGTTCTATATCTTTCCGAAATCCCCCATCGAGGACGAGGTGGCTTTTGTCGACATCCTGCAGAAGCACCGGGTGCTCGCCGTGCCCGGTCGCGGCTTCGGCATGCCGGGCTATTTCCGGCTCGCCTTCTGCGTCGAGGACAAGGTCATCGCAGGAGCGGCCGAGGCCTTTCGGCTGGCCCGCCTCGAGGCCCTGGGCGGTTGAGGCCGGAGGCAGGCGGGCAGGAATCGGGGGCGCGGGTTTTCCGCGCCTTTGTTTTTGAGCCCGCCGCCCGCAGCCGTGGCTGGCCAATATCGTGAAACAACAGTCCGGAGGGAAGATGAAACCAGCACGACACGACAGCCCGTGGCGGCAGTTGAGCATCCTCATCGCTGCCGGGGACAGCGCCGGGATACGGCACTTTCTCGACGAACTGGAGGCCGAGGAAACGGCGCTGGCCGTCTCCCGGTTGAGCTCCGAGGAGCGAGGCGCCCTGCTGCGCCTGCTCGATCCGGCCGCCGCCGCCGACGTGCTCGAGGACATCTACGAGAACCAGGCCGCCGAGATCATCACCGATCTCGACCCCCGGCAGGCGGCCTCGATCCTCGTTGAGCTCGACAGCGACCACCGGGTCGACGTTCTGGGGGAGATGGAGGAAGAGAGCGCCGAGCGGATTCTCGAGCACATGGGCGGCATCGAAGCCGATGGCATCCGGCAGCTCCTCGAATATCCACCGGATTCCGCCGGCGGACTGCTGGTCACGGAATTCCTCGCTTTTGGGGCGGAGCGCACCGTGGGCGACCTGCTCGATGATCTGCATGCCAACCAGGACCGCTACGGCGGCTACAACGTCCAGTACATTTATGTGGTGGAAGGGGCCGCGCGGCTGGTGGGGGTGCTGCGGGTCCATGATCTGCTTTTTACCGGCAAATCAAAGACCCTGCGCCAGGTGATGATCGCCGATCCGTTGTGTATCCGGGATACGGCGAGCCTCGACGAACTGCTCGATTTTTTCGAGAACCATACCCTCCTCGGGGTGCCGGTGGTAAATGGCGACCACCGCTTGCTCGGAGTGGTGCTGCCCGAGGCGGTGCAGGAGGCGGAACGGCACCGGGCCGACGGCCAGTTTCTGCGCCTGCGCGGCATCGTCGGCGGCGAGGAGTTCCGCTCCATGCCGCTCCTGGCCCGCTCGGGCCGCCGGCTTTCCTGGCTGACCATCAATATTTTGCTCAACATCATCGCCGCGTCGGTAATCGCCCTGTACCAGGATACCCTGGCGGCGGTGATCACCCTGGCGGTTTTCCTGCCCATGGTGAGCGACATGAGCGGCTGCTCGGGCAACCAGGCGGTGGCGGTGAGCATGCGGGAGCTGGCCCTCGGCCTGGTGCGGCCCACGGAATACCTGCGGGTGCTCGGCAAGGAGGCTGCTCTCGGGGCGGTCAACGGTCTGGCCCTGGGCCTGCTTCTGGGGGGCGATGCCTTTCT
>JBFHWX010000069.1:0-16539 GCA_041599275.1 Desulfobulbales bacterium
AAGACCTCTACTACCGGCTGAACGTGGTGCATATCCACATGCCGCCCCTGCGGGAGCGGGTGGATGACATTCCCATGCTGGCTGCCCATTTCGTCGAGAAGTGCGCGCGAAATCTCAACAAGCCGGGGCTCGAGATCTCCGAGGACGCCATCCGTCTGCTCATGAGCCTGCCCTGGGAGGGTAACGTCCGGGAACTGGAAAACGCCATCGAGCGGGCCGCCATCCTCTGCGTCGGCAACCAGATCCGGCCCGCCGACGTGCAGCCGGACAGTGGCGACGGAGCCGAGCTGAAGTGGAGCTCGCCGGTGGACATCGAGCAGATCGTGCCCCCCGGCGCCAGCCTTCCGGAGGTGCTGAACGACATCGAGAAGAAGATGGTGGAGCGCGCCCTCGAGGAGTCCGGTCAGATCCAGGCCCGGGCCGCTGAAAGCCTTGGCATCACCAAGAGCCTCTTGCAGTACAAGATGAAGAAGTACGGTTTTTTTCGAAAATCCTGAGGCGCGGGTGAGAAGGACCTTGCCAGGTCAGGGCCGCCGGCCGGCGGGCACCGCCGGGCCACCCCAGTTGAGCTTCTTGCGCAGGATGTCGAAGTAGCCCTTGTTCGGCGAGGAGATGAGGCGCAGGGGTTTGCCGGCGGCCCGCACCTCCAGGCGGTCGGCCTCGCCCATCTCCCAGACCGGGCGGCCGTCGACGATCACCCGCAGGCTGGAGCCGCCATCGGCAAGCCGGGTGGAGAGGGTCATGTCGGCGGGCAACAGCACCGGCCGCGAGTCGAGCATGAAGGGGCAGATGGGGGTGACCAGAATTCCCTGCTGCCTGGGGTGGACGATGGGGCCGCCGGCCGACAGGTTGTAGGCGGTGGAGCCGGTGGGGGTCGAGAAAATGAGACCGTCGGCCCGGTAGGTGGTGAGGTATTCGCTGTCGGCCCAGGTGGCGAAACGGCTGATCTGGGCGACGTTGTCCTTGCTCACCACCACCTCGTTGAGGCAGTATTGCGGTTCCGTTTCCTGTTCGTTGCCGGTGCCGCGCACCAGCCGGGCCCGCAGCATCATCCGTTCCTCGATGACGATGGAACCGGCCAGGATCGCCTCCAGGGCCTGTTGCCGCTCGTCGGCAGCCACCTCGGTGAGGAAACCGAGATCCCCCAAGTTGACCCCCACCACCGGGATATCGAAGCGGCTGGCCCGGTCCGCCACGTGCAGCAGGGTGCCGTCGCCGCCCAGGATGACGAGGATGTCCATGTCCGCCATGACCTCGTTGAACCTGGTTTCGATCCCCCGTGTTGCCAGCCATTCGGCAAGCTCCCGGCCGATCCGCTCGGGCTCCTGGGAGCCCTTCTTGGTGATGATTCCTGCCTTGCGGATATTCATTCTTTTCTCAACCACTGCAGAAAGTCAGGCGTGGCCGCCCAGTTCCCGGGAGCGGTCCGCGGCCCGTTCCACGGCGTCCATCAAAATGCCCCGGAAACCGGCCCGCTCCATGGCGTGCAGGCCGGCGATGGTGGTGCCGCCGGGTGAGGTCACCATGGCCCGCAGGGCGGCGGGGTGCTGGCCGCTTTCGATGGCGAGCTTCACCGAGCCGAGCACCGTCTGCAGAACCAGGGTTTCGGCCACCGGCCGGGAAAGCCCGACCTTGACGCCGGCGTCGATCAGGCCCTCGATGAAGGAGAAGACATAGGCCGGGCCGCTGCCGGAAAGGCCGGTCACCGCGTCGAGCAGATGCTCGTCCACCACCACGGTCTTGCCGATGGCCTGAAAGAGCTGTTCGGCAAGCTTCATGTCGGCGGCCGAGGCGCTTTTGCCGGCGGCCAGGGCCGAGGCGGCCTCCTGGACCAGGGCCGGGGTGTTGGGCATGACCCGGACAAGGCGGCAGCCGCGGCCGGCCAGTTTATCCTCCATGAAGCGGAGCGGGATGCCGGCGGCAATAGAGATCAGCAGGTGGTTGTCTGAGACCGCCTCCTTCAGCCCGTCGAGCACCGGGCCCATGATCTGGGGCTTGACCGCCAGGATCAGGGTGGTGCAGCCGGCGCACACCGGGCCGTGGTCCGCCGCGCTCTGGATTTTGTAGGTCTGTTCGAGAAAATTTCGCCGTTCCTGCTGGGGCTCGGCCACCATGATATCCTCGGCCGGCACCAGGTGGGCTGCGAGGATGCCCTTCACCAGGGCTTCGCCCATCTGGCCGCCGCCGATGAAGCCGATCCTGCCGAATGCGGTCATGCTGTTTCTCCTTCTGGGGTCAGGCCGGCGAAAGGTGGAGGCCGGCGGTTTCTCCGGGTGATTGTTTCGACAAGTGGCGCGAGTCTACCACTGTTTGCGGGAATTTTGTAGAGGCTATTTGAGCGTCCGGCAAGGTGAAGGAGCCTGTCACACCCCAAAAAAGACCCCCGCCGAGCCGGAGCTGGCGGGGGTCTCGTCGGAGCAGATGTTTCGGCGAAGCGGCCCTATGCCGAGTAGCAGGGGGTACAGGCAGGGGTGGCGCCGAGGATGGGCATCAGCCGGTTGCCGGCGGCCATGGTGGTGGAAACCACTTTGTCGAGCACCGAGACGTTGCCATCCTGCTGGAACTCCACCCATTCCCAGCATTCTGGGTGGGCTTCGAGCTCCTGCATGAGGCCCAGGTGCTGGCCATGACCGGTCTTGTGGGCGACGATGTGGCCCAGCAGCCGGTAACCGAGAAGCGCCAGGTCGCCCATGATGTCGAGCACCTTGTGGCGCACGAATTCGTCTTTGAAGCGCAGACCGCCTTCGTTCAGCACCCCGTCCTCGCCCACCACCACGGCGTTGTCAAAGGAACCGCCGCGGGCAAGGCCCATTGCCTGCAACTTTTCCACGTCTTCCAGAAAACCGAAGGTGCGGGCCGAAGCGATCTCGGCTGCAAAGGTCTGGGGGCCCGGCTCGATGCTGTAGGTCTGGCTGCGGATGACCGGGTGCTTGAAATCGATGACCGCGGTGATCTTGAAGCCGTCGTAGGGGGTGATGGTCAGGGTGCGGTCGCCGTCCTGGAAGGTCACCGGACGGGTGATCCGTACCAACCGGCGGAAGGCCTTCTGGCGCCGGAGCCCGTGTTTTTTGAGGATGTGAACGAAGGGTACGGCGCTGCCGTCCATGATCGGCACTTCGGGGCCGTCGAGCTCGATGCGGGCATTGTCGACCCCCAGGCCGGAAAGGGCGGCCAGCAGGTGCTCGGTGGTCGAAATCCGGGCCTCGCCGGCGGCCAGGGTGGTGGCCAGGGTGGTGTCCACCACCCGGTGCATGGAGGCCGGGATCGCTTTTTCGGTGCCCAGGTCGGTACGTACGAAGCAGATCCCGCAGTCGGCCTCGGCCGGTTTGATGGTGAGGGTGGCGGGTTTGCCGGAATGAAGGCCGATCCCTCTGAACTTCAATGATTTTTTGACAGTATGCTGAAAGGGGTTCATGGCGGATCCCTGTTTGGCTGCAAGTGTTATTCTAAAGAAGACTTTGTCGTTGCTCTGTCCGGGCCCGGGGCGCCGGGTGCAAGAGTGGACGTCACAAAGGTGCCCTGCAATATTCGGGCCGCCTTTAGCATAAACATGGACAAGGAAAAAGTGATGGCTGAAAAAATACGGTAAAATGGTGTGATAGGGTTTTGTTGTCTGTTTCTTGATGCTCCTGCAGGCAGGAGGCGAGTGTGTGAAAAAGCACACAGTTTCTGTGCCGGCCCGCCGAAGTGTGGGATTTTATCCGGCGCTGCCCGGACCAAGAACAGGGTGGGTTCGCAGGAATTCGGCAAAGTCGGGGGGCAGGACCGCCTCCATGCCCAGGGCCCACAGCGGCATGGAGTTTTCCGGCTGGGCCGGCAGCTTTACCAGGTCCTTCTCGGTGGTGAGGAGCAAGCGGCAACCCGCCGCTGCGGCCCGCCGGCTGAGCTCAGCCAGATCGTCGGCGCTGTAGGGGTGGTGGTCGCGGAAGGCCTGGAAACCGCCGAGTTTGAAGCCGGTGGCCAGCAAAGTCTGCTGGAAGGAGTGGGGGTGTCCGATGCCGCAGAAGCCGAACACCGGTTCGTCGCCGAAGGCGTCGAGTGGCTGGCGGTCGAGGAGGCCGTCAGCCACTCGACGCAGGAGGTGTCGGGGTTCGAGGGAACTCCGGAACAGCGGTCTGCCGGGATAGCGATGCCGCAGCTCGGCGCTGAAGGCGTCGAGGGCCACCCGATTGCCGCTCTCCGCATTGGTGAGCATGAAGGCGCCGGCTCTCAACAGAGCGCTCGCTGGTTCCCGGAAGATGCCGCCGGGCAGGACGCGGTTGGTCTCGAGATAACGGCCCGAATCCACGAGGTTGCCGTTGAACAGCACCAGGTCGAGGTCGCGCTGCAGAGCCAGGTGCTGGAAGCCATCATCGAGCACCACCCGGTCGGCGCCGAAGCGCTGCACCGCGGCCAGGGCGCCGTGAGCCCGGCGACGGGCGGTAAGCACCGGTACGCCAGGCAGGTTTTCGGCCAGCAGACGCGGCTCGTCGCCTGCCTGTCGGGCATCGAGCAGCAGGTGGCTGCCGTCGCTCACCACGTTCACCGCCGCTCCGGCCTGGCCGCCGTAGCCGCGGGAGACCACCGCCGGCCGCAGTCCCCATTGCCGCATGAGCCGGCATATTTCGAGGACAACCGGGGTCTTTCCGCTGCCTCCCAGGGTCAGGTTGCCAACGCAGAGAACCGGCACCCCAAGCTTGGTCGAGGGCAGCAGGGCGCGGCGGTAGAGTGCAGCCCGCAACCGCATGAGGCCGCCGTAGAGAGGCGAAAATGGCCGGCCCAGGAGAAAGAGCAAGGGCAAAAGTCCTTGGCGCGCCATGTGCTACTCTTCCTCCTGGAGCAGCCGCCGGATATGGTCCAGGTGCAGGTCCACCGCCTGCCGGTAGCCGCCTGCCACCCTGCTGGCCGCATCTCCCATGCTCCGCCGGCCGGACTCGGCGCCGAGGAGAGGGTCGAGCCGGGCTTCGAGTTCTTCGCCATCCACCACCCGGGCGGCGCCGCGGGCTTCCAGCAGTTCGCCGGCGATTTCGGCGAAATCCTCCATGTGCGGGCCAAAGAGCACGGGCACCCCGAAAGCCGCCGGCTCCAAGGGGTTGTGGCCGCCTTCCGGCACCAGACTGCCGCCGACAAAGGCGACATCGGCGATGCCGTACCAGAGGCTCAATTCACCCATGGTGTCGAGCAGAAAGACCGGCCTGGCAAAGGCGCAATCGAGCTCCACCAGGCTGCGGCGCTGGGCTCCCAGGTGAAGGTCCCGGCACAGTTGGGCCAGCTCTCCGGCGCGATCCGGCTGCCGGGGAGCCAGCACCAGGCGGAGACCTGGAAATTTTTCCCTAAGTTTGCTGAAAACCGGCAAAATCTGTTCTTCTTCCCCTGCATGGGTGCTGCCCGCCACCCAGACCAGGATCTTCTGTACGGTGGCCCGCAAAGCCAGGAGTTCCGCCACTCCCGCATCGGCGCCGGGTGTCGAGGTGGCAGCGGCGTACTTGAGGTTGCCGAGGGCCTCGACCCGGTCTGGCAGGGCGCCCAAATCCTTCAGCTTCCGGGCGTCGAGAGCGGTCTGCACGGCCAGGAGGCGGAAGCCGCCGAAAAGGGCCTGGAAGAGAAAGCGGCTCCGTTGGTAACGGGCAAAGGAGCGGTCGGAGATCCGGCCGTTCACCAGCATGGTGGGTATCCGCCGGCGCCGGAAGCCGGCCAGCAGGTTGGGCCAGAAATCGGTTTCCACCAGGATGAACAGGTCCGGGCGGATTGCGGTCTGGAAACGGTTGACCACGGGCAGGACGTCGAAGGGCAGGGGGAGGATCAGATCCACCGTGGCGCCCAGGCTTCTGGCGGCGAACTCCTCGCCGGAGCGGGTGGTGGTGGTGATGAGCAGGAAGAGGTCGGGCATGCGTTTTCGCAGACCCGTGAGCAGGGGCCGGGCCGAGGACACCTCGCCCACCGACAGGGCATGCAGCCAGATGATCTTTCTGCCCCGCCCCCGGGCCGCGGCAAAGAGCTGCCGTTTTGCCCCCAGGCCGAGGCCCAGGCGCCGAAGAGCCCGCCCCCGGTATTTCGGGGTGAGGATTGCTTTGACGAAGAGGACCGGAAAGAATAGAATCAGTCCGATAAGTTGGAGTGCGTTGTAGAGGGCGAGCATGGCCCCTCTATACCACGAAGCCGGTGCTCCTGGCAAAGCCAGTTTTCGAAGGAACCGGGGCGATCCGAGACAAAAGAGGGTGATTCCGTGAACTGTTTGCTCGTCGAACCATCGGAGCTGCAGGCCGGCAACCGGCTGCTGGTCGAAGACCGGCGGGCCGAGCACATCGTCAGGGTACTGGCAAGCCGGGTCGGGGACACCCTGCGGGCCGGCATGGTGGGGGGGGCGATGGGCACGGCCCGTATCGTCGAACTCTCCGCCGAACGGCTGCGGCCGAGGGTGGTGCTCGAACTCGACCTTGGCGAAGAGCCGCCGCCGCGGCCCGGCATCGATCTCGTGCTCGCTCTGCCGCGCCAGATCATGCTGCGTCGCATTCTGTTCCAGGCCGCCACCATGGGGGTGGACCGCATTTTTCTCATCAACGCCGCCCGGGTGGAGAAGAGCTTTTTCAAAGCCTCGATCCTGGCCCCCGAAATGATCCGCGAACAGTTTCTGCTGGGTCTCGAGCAGGGGCGCGACACGGTGCTGCCCGAGCTTTCCGTCCACCTCCGGTTCCGGGCCTTTGTGGAGGACCAGTTGCCGGGGCTGGCTGCCGGCATCGACTGCCGGCTGGTGGCCCATCCCGGCACCGAACACGATCTGGCCGGCGTCACCTGTGGCCGGTCCGGCCGTCTCTTACTGGCGGTGGGGCCAGAGGGTGGTTGGGTGGAGTTCGAGATCGAGCGTTTCCGGGAGCAGGGTTTTGCGCCGTTTCACATGGGTCCCCGCATTTTGCGGGTGGACACGGCGGTGGTGGCGCTGCTCGGCCAGTGCGGGCTCGTCCGGCAACTGCAAAGAGCGGCGGGCTGAGGGCTGGCAAAGAGTGTTTGCCGTTTTTTCCTGGTATTCTTTTCTCTTTTACATCCACGGAGACCGACAATGGACATAGCTTCCCTGCTGCACCCGAAGAAAATGGCGGTGATCGGCGTGTCGCGCTCGAATGACCTGCACCCGGCCAACGTTATCTTCGTCAAGAACCAGCTCCGTTACCCGGTGCAGGTCTTTCCGGTCAACCCCAAGGGTGGCGAGCTGCTCGGCGAGCGGATCTACCGGAGCGTCGGCGAGATCGAGGGGCCGGTGGACCTGGCCCTCGTCGCGGTGCGGGCCGAACAGGTGGAGGCGGTGCTGGAGGACTGCATAGCCGCCGGGGTGGGGGGAGCGGTGGTGATCTCCGGCGGTTTTGCCGAATCCGGCGAAGCGGGGCTCCAGGAGCGAATTGTCCGCCGGGCCCGGCAAGCGAACTTTCCCTTCATCGGGCCCAACTGTCTTGGCATCTACTCGCCGGGTCTGCTCGACACCTTCTTCCTGCCCAGTGAGCGCATGGTGCGGCCAGAGGCCGGCAACGTGGCGCTTGTCAGCCAGAGCGGCGGTTTCCTGGTAGATATGCTGGTCAAGTTCGCCGAGGAAGGGGTGGGCCTCAGGCTTGGGGTTTCCATCGGCAACAAGGCCCTGATCCGGGAGACCGATTTTCTCCGCCATCTGGCGGAAGACCCGGCCACGGCGGTGATCGCCTTCTACGTCGAAGGATTCGGGTCCGGCGAGGGCCGTGAGTTCGTGCTGGCGGCCCGCGACTGCGGCAAGCCGGTGGTCATCCTCAAAGCCGGCACCACGCCGGGCGGCAGCCGGGCGGTGGCCAGCCACACGGCATCCCTTGCCGGCGATTATGCCGTCTTCTCCGGGGTCATGGCCCAGCACGGGGTGGTGGAGGCCCGGGACGAGTACGAGTTCATCGCCTTCTGCGAGGCCCTGAGCTGCTATCATGGCGCCCCCAGTGGTGGCCTCCGGCTCGGCATCGTTTCCGGCAGCGGCGGCCACGGCGCCCTGGCGGTGGATGCCTGCTCCCGCCAGGGCCTCGAGGTGCCGGTTTTCGACGAGACGACCAGGGCCGCGATCCGCGCCAGGCTGTCGCCATCGATCCAGGGCATTGCCGGGCTCGGCAACCCCATCGATCTCACCGGCAGTGCCCTGGAGGAGGACTTCGTGGCCGCGGTCGAGGCCATGGGCGCGCTCGATGGGATCGATGCCCTGCTCGTGCTGCTCCTTCCTTACCTGCCGGGCATCTCGGCGGATCTCTCGGCGCGGCTGAGCCGCCTGGCGCGGCGCATAGGCAAGCCGCTTTTCGCCTATGTGCCGCATATCGAAAAATTCCGGATGCTGATGGAGGGCTTCGAGCTCAACAACGTGCCGGTTTCCTCTTCCATCGACGGCGCCGTGCGCATGGCCCGGGCAATAGCGAGGTGCAGACCATGCAGGAAATGAGAGACGATATTTTCGAGAAGTCCGCGGCCCAGGGCTGGGTGCTGGAGCCGGATTGCCTGCAACTTCTTGCGGCTGCCGGTCTCGACGTGCCCCGTCACCGGCTTGCCGCTTCCGCCGCGGAGGCGGTGGCTTTTGCCGAGGCAACGGGCTATCCGGTGGTGGCCAAGGTGGTCTCGCCATTGGTTGTCCACAAGACCGAGGTGCGGGGGGTGGTCACAGGCCTTGGTGATGCCGGCGCCCTGACCAGAACTTTCGAGCGGTTGGCCGCGGTGGAGGGTTCGGTGGGGGTGCTGGTGGAAGAAACCGTGACCGGCGTCGAGCTCATCGTCGGCGCCAAGCACGACGAACAGTTCGGTCCGGTGGTGCTCCTCGGCATCGGCGGCACCGGCGTGGAGCTCTACAAGGACACGGTGATCGGCATGGCGCCGCTTGCTGCCGCCGATGTCCCTGCCATGCTCGACGGGCTGCGCGGCCGGCGTCTGCTCGACGGATTCCGGGGCGCCGAACCGGTAAACCGGGAGGCCCTGGCCGCACTCCTGCTGGGGTTCTCCGGGTTCGTCCTGGGTCTCGGGGACCGCTTCGAGTCCATCGACTGCAACCCGGTGCTCTGCAACGGCCACCGGGCGGTGGTGGCCGATGCCCGGATCATGCTGGCTGCCACCACAGGCACGAAGCAGAAGTGAACTGCCAGGGGTCAGGATGACTGGCCGCGGCGGCCACTGAAGCGGGAGGCGATCTTCTCGACGATGTCCGAGAGTTCTCGCAGGCGCAGAAGATAGAGGAGACCCCCGTAGAGTGCGGCGGCCAGGCAGATGATGGACAGGACACCGACGATCTGGGCGCTCAGGCCGCCGGCGATGAGCGGTGCGAGAACTTTTTTCAACACGGTGATGAGCACTGCCATGGCGGTGCTGGCGACAGCGATCTTGCCGAGCCCGGCTCCCAGGTAGCGCAGGGAATAGCCCTCGAGCTTTCTGTAGAGCACCGTGCTCAGGAAAAGAAAACTCGCCAGCATGGTGCAGCTCGTCGAAAAGGCGATGGCCCGGTGCTGGAATCGCTCGATGGTGAGCAGGATGATGGCGATGTTGGCGGTTACCGCCAGGAAGCTTGCGATCACCGGGTAGCGTGTGTTGTTGATGGCGTAGAAGACCGGCACCATGATCTTCACCGCCGAATAGGCGAAGAGGCCGATGGAGTAGAAGACCAGGGCCTCGGCGGTCTTAATGGTGTCGAAACCGGTGAAGGCGCCGCGCTCGAAGATGAGCCGGATGATGGGGTGGGCGAGCAGCACCAGGCCGACGGTGGCCGGGATCGACAAACAGAAGTTCATGGTCAGGGCCGAGGTGTAGGAGGCCTTCAGGTTGTCCATGTCTTTAAGCGCGGCGTAACGCGAGATAACCGGCAGGGTGGCGATGGAGAGCGCCACCCCGAAGACGCCGATGGGAAACTGCACCAGGCGGAAGGCGTAGTTCAGCCAGGAGACCGAGCCTTCTTCGCAGCCCGCCGCGAAGTTGGTGTTCACGAAGATGTTGATCTGGGTGGCGGAAAGTCCGATCACCGCCGGCACCATGAGAAAGAAGATGCGGCGCAGGCCCGGGTCGGCGAGATCGAGCCGGGGGCGGAAGGAGAAACCGGTGCGGAAGAGGGCCGGCAGTTGCACGGCAAGCTGCAGCGCGCCGCCCACCAGGGTGCCGAAGGCCATGCCGACGATGGCCGGCTGGCCGAAAAAACGCTCGAGCAGAAAGGCGAGACCGAGCCCGCCCACGATCGAGCCCAGGTTGAAGAAGGACGAGGCCATGGCCGGCACGAAGAAGCGGCCTTTGGTGTTGAGGATGCCCATGACCACGGCGGCCAGCGAAATGAAGACCAGAAACGGGAACATGATCACCGTGAGCTTCTCGGTGAGGGCGAGCTTGTTGGGCACCACCCCGAAGTCCGGGGCGAGCAGGGTGAGGATCTGCGGGGTAAGGAAGATGCCGGCCAGGGTGACCAGGCTCAGGAAGATGGCGATGGCTACCAGTACGTTGTTGGCCAGCCGCCAGGTCTCCTCTTTGCCCCGGTTGGCGTCGTAGTCCGAAAACACGGTGACAAAGGCCGAGGACAGCGCTCCCTCGCCGAACAGGTCGCGCAGCAGGTTGGGGATGCGGAAGGCCACCACGAAGGCGTCGTAGGCGAAGCCGGCGCCGAAGAAGGCGGCGAACACCTGCTCGCGGACCAGGCCGAGCAGCCGGGAGCACATCACGGCGACGGAGACGGTGGAGGCGGCCCGGGCGATTTTGCCGCTGTCGGCGGAGGGGGTTTTCATCGGTATCTCGGCGCGGTGTCGAGGTGGCTGTGGTTCGGGAGGCCGGGCGCTTGAGGGCTCTCCGCTGGTCCTGCGGCACCTTACCAGCAGCGGCGGAATCTGACAATGTTCTTGCTTGACTTTGACGGAGCCTTCTGAATACTATGGTTTGCGGTTGTCTCGCGCTGGAAAGAGAATGGTTTTCCATAGTTGGAGACGTGACGCGTTGTGTTCGACAGCCGTTCGCCGCTTGTAAGCCGTTGTTTTGGCGTTCCGAAGCGAGGCGGTACGGAGATGATTATCGAGTTTTTCGAATAAAAGGGGTGCAGTTGATGCTTCAGTAGTGACAATCGAGACCTGGAGGCCACATGCAGGACACAAAACTCATTCGGAACGTAGTGTTGTTGGGCCACGGCCAGTGCGGCAAAACGACCCTGGCCGAGGCCATGCTCTTCACCTCGGGTACCATCAACCGCCTGGGCAAGGTGGATGACGGTTCCTCCGCCATGGATTTCGAGGCCGAAGAACAGAAGCGGACCATCTCCATCAGCACCGGGTTTCATCATTACAAATGGAAGAAGCACGAGGTCTTCCTCGCCGACACCCCCGGCGACGATAATTTCATCACCGAAACCAAATTCGCCTCCCAGGTGGCCGATTGCGCCATCCTCATCATCGGCGCCGTCTTGGGCGTTCGTAACCAGACCGAAAAATTCGTCGACTGCATCCGCTCCCGCCGGCTGCCCACCCTGATCTGGATCAATAAAATGGACCGGGAGCGGGCGAGTTTCGACAAGGCACTTTCCGGCATCCAGGACGAGCTTGGCCTCAAACCGGCGGTGGTCTACCTGCCCATCGGCGCCGAGGCAGATTTCCGCGGCGTGGTCGATGTGGTGGGGCGCCGCGCGTATCTCTTCGAGGCAGGTGCCACCGGCAAGGTGAAGGAGGGCGAGGTGCCCGCCGAGCTCGCCGACGAGGTCGAGCATTACCGGGAGCTTCTGATGGAGCAGGTGGCGGAGACCGACGACGAGCTGATTGAGAAGTTTCTCGAGGAAGGAGAGCTTGCCGATGACGAACTGCGGGCAGGGCTCCAGGCCGGAGTGCGCTCGGGCGCGATTTTTCCGGTCTGCGTCGGCGCCGCCCTCCCCAACCTGGGCGCCGAGCTGCTGCTCGACATGGTGAACGACCTGCTGCCGGCCTCCTGCGACAAGGCGGCGGTGGTGGGCACCGACCCAAAGAGCAAGGATCTCATCGAACGGCTGCCCCGGGCCGACCAGCCTTTTTCGGCCCAGGTTTTCAAAACCATGGCCGATCCCTACGCCGGGCGCCTCACCATCATGAAGATCGTCTCCGGCACCCTCAAGGGCGACTCCTTTTACAACGCCGGCAAGGACGTGTCCGAACGTTACGGCCAGCTCTTCGCCCTCGAGGGCAAGAACCAGTCGCCGGTGGACATCGGCCTGCCCGGCATGATCGTGGCGGTGACCAAATTGAAGGAAACCACCACCGGTGACACCCTCTGCGACGAGAAGGCGCCCATCGTCTATGACCCTCTGGTTCCGGAGAAACCGGTGATGAGTTATGCGGTGAGCGCCAAGAAGGGCGACGAGGAAAAGCTCTTCTCCTCCATCACCAAAATGCTCGACGAGGACCTCACCCTGCGCCTTACCCGGGAGCAGCAGACCAACGAAATGATCCTCTCCGGCGTCGGCCAGGTGCACCTCGAGGTGGTGGGCGAGAAGATCCGCCGCAAGTTCGGGGTGGAGATGGAACTCCGGCTGCCCAAGGTGCCGTACCGGGAAACCCTGAAGGGCACGGCCCGGGTCCAGGGCCGCCACAAGAAACAGAGCGGCGGCCGCGGCCAGTTCGGCGACTGCTGGATCGAGATTTCACCCCTCGCCCGGGGCGGTGGCTTCGAATTCGAGGACAAAATCGTCGGTGGCGTCATTCCCCAGCAGTACCGGCCGGCGGTGGAAAAGGGCATCGTCGAGGCCATGGAACACGGTATCTTGGCCGGCTATCCCATGGTGGACGTCAAGATTGCCCTGGTGGACGGCTCCTACCACACCGTCGACTCTTCGGAAATGGCCTTCAAGATCGCCGGCTCCCTGGCCTTCAAGAAAGGAGCGGTGGAAGCCAAGCCGGTGCTCCTCGAGCCGATCATGAACATGACGGTGAAGGTGCCCGAAGAGTATATCGGCGACATCATGGGGGACCTCAACAGCCGGCGGGGCAAGGTCATGGGTATGGACTCCGAGCCCCGGTTCGAAGTGATCAACGCCCAGGTGCCGTTGGCCGAGGTGCAGACCTATGCCCTCGATCTCACCTCGATCACCGCTGGCCGCGGCCTGTTCGAGATAGGTTTTTCCCATTACGAGGAAGTGCCGGCCCAGATCGCCGAGAAGATCGTGGCGGCGGCCGGCGCAGAGAAATAGCCGCCGCCTTTGCGGGGGCGCAATGGGCCGCGACCGGTAGTCCCTTAGGGGAGGCGCCGGTGGCGGCCTTTGTTTTGGGGCGACCAGGGCGGCGAGAGACCGTTTTCTCAGGAGCCGGAGACAGGGGGGCAGGGGCATGGAGACGGAAATTTTCACCTGCGCGGTGCTTACCGTGAGCGACAAGGGAGCGGCGGGCCAGCGGCGCGACACCGCAGGGCCGGCGGTGGCCGAAATGCTGGCGGACCAGGGTCTAACGGTGGCCGCAACCGGGATGGTGGCCGATGACGAAGCCAGCATCCGGCAGGCGCTCTGCCGCTGGATCGACGAGCAGGGTATCGATTTCGTGGTGACCGTGGGCGGTACCGGGGTGGCGCCGAGGGATGTCACCCCCGAGGCCACCCGGGCGGTGCTGCACCGCGAGGTGCCGGGACTCGCCGAGGCCATGCGGCGGGCGAGCTGCGAGAAGACGCCGCATGCCATGCTTTCCCGGGGACTGGCCGGCATCCGGGGACGGTCGCTGGTGGTCAACCTGCCGGGGAGCGAAAAGGCGGCCCGGGAGAATCTTGCCGTGCTGCTGCCGGCCCTGGCCCACTGCCTGGCCAAGATAAAGGGTTCTGCCGCCGACTGCGGGGTGGGAGAGGCGAGCTGAAAAACAAACAGGCCGTGGCACCGAAGTGGTGCGACGGCCTGATGGTGTCTGGCGCTTTGGTCTTTCTCGAGGAGGGGGTTAGCGCAACTCGATCTGGCTGCTTCCCGGCTGGTCCTGGCGGCCGACTATTTCACCGATGAGATACGGCTTTTCGCCCAGGGCGTTGAGGTGCTGGGTGATGTCCTCGACGGCATCCTGATCGACCACCAGGATCATGCCGATACCCATATTGAAGGTGCGGTACATCTCGTCGGAGGAGATTTTGCCCTTCTTTTCCAGGAAAGAGAAGATGGGCGGCACCGGCCAGGAGCCCTTGTTGATGATGGCTTTGCTGCCCTGGGGCAGGATGCGGGGAATGTTGTCGACAAAGCCGCCGCCGGTGATGTGGACGATGCCGCTCACCTTGTAGCGGCGGAGGAGGTTGCCGATGGTCTCGGCATAGATCCGGGTGGGGCGCAGCAGTTCTTCGCCCAGGCTGCAGCCCAGTTCCTCGACCTGGCTGTCGACGGTGAGCCCGAGCTCCTGGAAGCAGATCTTGCGGACCAGGGAATAGCCGTTGCTGTGGATGCCGGAGGAGGCGAGACCGATCAGCCGGTCGCCGACTTTGATGTCGGAGCCGTCGATGATCTTGTCGCGCTCGGCAATGCCTACCACGAAGCCGGCGATATCATAGTCCTCTTCCTTGTAAATGCCAGGCATCTCGGCGGTCTCGCCGCCGATAAGCGAGCACTTGGAGATCTCGCAACCCTTGGCAATGCCCTTCACCACTGCGGTTGCGACATCCAGGTCGAGCTTGCCGACCGCGAAGTAGTCGAGAAAGAACAAAGGTTTGGCGCCGCTCACCACGATGTCGTTGACGCACATGGCAACCAGATCGATGCCGATGGTGTCGTGCTTCTTGCACAACTGGGCGATGTTGAGCTTGGTGCCGACCCCGTCGGTGGAGGAAATGAGCACCGGGTCGGAGTACTCCGAGCCCAGGGCAAAAAGCCCGCCAAACCCGCCGATATCCGTCAGAACGCCGCGTCCGAAAGTGGGGGAAACGATACTCTTGATCCGGGACACGAATTCGTTGCCCTTGTCGATATCAACTCCGGCCTCTTTGTAACGTGACGATTCTGTTTTGCTCATCGAAGTGCTTTCTGTTCGGTGGATTGAATGACCCTTGCCTTGTGGTCCAGGGCGACGGCACCGATCCCGCCTGCCCCGCACAAAGGCCAGTATTATTAATTTTCAACCGTTGAAAAGTCAACAGTAATTCTTCGGCAATTCCCCATCGCCGGAGAAGAAGGGCTGTGTCCCTGAAAATGAATCAGGATTCATATAGTAGGGCAGAATCGCCGGAAACGCACCTGTTTTTTTTCCCATGCCAACCCCAGTGGCTCGCGGCAAGCTCACATTCGTCGTTGAAAGACAACAGGTGCCCTGGTAGGATAACCAGCCTATGAAACTGCTCATTTCTTTGATCGGTCTCGTCTTCATTCTGGAAGGCCTGCCCTATGTAACCTTTCCCGAGGCCATGCAGCGCTGGTTGCGCCAGATCATCGATATGGAGCCCCGGCAACTGCGGGTCATGGGTATCGTGGCCCTGCTCTTTGGCCTTTTGCTTTGTTACCTCGGCCAGCGCCTCGACTGGCCTGGTTGAGCGGAGCGCGTCTTTTTTTCTGTCAGGCCTGCGCGGCGGGCTGGTGATCGCCCCGCAGCCTCCTGTCGCCGTCACTATCCCGGTGTTTCATGTTATGTCTCAATCCCCCCAGATCCTGATCGTCAGCGGCGAGGCCTCCGGCGATCTGCACGGCGCCGCTCTGGTGGGCGCCCTGCGTGAACAATTGCCCGCAGCCCGTTTTGCCGGCATGGGAGGGCGCGAGATGGCGGCGGCCGGGGTAGAGATCCTGGTGGACATCGAGGGGCTGGCGGTCATGGGCCTCGTCGAGGTGCTGGGCCGGTTTTTCGAAATCCGCCGGGCCCTTGGCCAGGTCACCGCGCGGCTGCGGGAAAGACGTCCAGATCTCGTGGTCTGCATCGACTATCCCGGCTTCAATCTGTTGGTTGCCCGGCGTGCCAAGAAGCTCGGCATTCCGGTCTTCTACTTCATCAGCCCCAAGGTCTGGGCCTGGCGCAGTTCGCGGGTGGAGAAGATCAAACGTTTTGTCGACCGGATGGCGGTGATTCTTCCTTTCGAGGAGGAGTTCTACCGGGTCCGGGGCTACCGGGTCGATTTTGTCGGCAATCCGCTGCTCGATTCGGTGCGGGCCTCGCTGCCGGCTCCGGCGTTTCGCAGGCAGCACCGCATCGAACCTGGCCGGCTCCTTGTCGGCATCCTGCCGGGCAGCCGGGCCATGGAGATCCGGGCGCTGCTGCCGGTCTTCCTGGCTGCCTGCCGGCAGCTTGCCGACCGCCTTGCCGCAGCCGGCGAAAAGGCGCCAATCTTTCTCCTGCCCAAAGCCTCCACCATCAGCCGGCAGGAGCTCGAAGAGCACGGTCTGGCCGGCTGCCGGCTCGACGTGCGGGTGCTGGAAAGTGAGCAGCGCTACGACCTGATGGCGGCCTGCGACGCCGCCCTTGCCGCCTCCGGCACCGTCACCCTGGAGCTTGCCATCATCGGGCTGCCCATGGTGGTGGCCTACCGGGTGTCGCCCATCACCTGGTGGGTGGGGCAGAGGCTCGTCAAGCTGCAGCACGTCTCCCTGGTCAATCTGGTGGCGGGTCGGGAGGTGGTGCCCGAACTGCTGCAGGAGCGGGCCAACCCGGAAGA
>JBFHWX010000070.1:0-16392 GCA_041599275.1 Desulfobulbales bacterium
CAAGGCGGCGGCCGAAATGCTGCTCGACGGCCTGCTGTCTGCTGGTAACAAAACCGCCGCGATCAGTCCCCCAGGGGTCGAACCGCAACCAGGCGTGGAGGGTCTTTTATCGCCTGCAACCGCCCCGGCAAAGGGCAATGCCAAAAAAATGCGCTACGGGGTCTTCGACCTCGAGACCCAACGTTCCGCCGCCGAGGTGGGCGGCTGGCACCGTGCCGCCCGCATGGGGGTGAGCGTTGCCGTGCTCTACGACTCAGAGAGCGACTCCTTCCTCTCCTACCAGGAAGAGAACATCGGCCAGCTCGTCGAACGGCTGCAACAGCTCGACCTGGTGGTGGGGTTCAACAGCAAGCGCTTCGACAACAAGGTGCTGGCGCCCTATACCGAGCACAACCTGGCCCTGCTGCCGAGTCTCGATATCCTCGACGAGATCTTTCTGCGCCTCGGTTACCGGCTGAGCCTCGACCGCTTGGCCGGCGAGACCCTGGGGGTGAACAAGGAAGGCGACGGCCTCCAGGCCCTGCGCTGGTTCAAGGAAGGGAAGATGGAGAAGCTTGCCGAGTACTGCCGCAAGGACGTGGAGATCACCCGGGATCTCTACCTCTTCGGCCTGCAACACGGCTACCTGTTGTTTCGCAACAAGGCGGGGCAGACGGTGCGGCTGCCCGTGGACTTCCGGCGTTTTCCGGCCAGCAACAGGGAGTGAAAAAAAACCGCGGCGGGAACCGTTGTTCCACGCCGCGGTTTTCGTAGGGCCTCTTGTAATTGGTAAGAGGCTCGGTATAAGACAAAAAAATGGTTATTTCGTCGGCCAGATCAGGGAGTTGTGCATCCAACCGATCACGTCGTTCTTGTAATTGACCTTGCTCCAGGCACCGTCGGTTTTCTCCACCGCGAACACCACGCCGCGCTTGACCGTGGCCACGACCTTCGATTTGGTGTTGGGCTCCGCCCGCATGTTGGCGTTGTCTACCGTGACGATCAGGGTTTTCTTGTCGGAGACCAGCGATTTGTAGACCCAGCCCTTGTCTCCCTCAAAGTCCTGGACCTGCAACCAGTCGTTTTTGTCGTCGAGCACCAGCAGGGGATACCCTTCGAAGACTTCCCAGAGGATGTCGGCGTTGGTGGACGGAGACGAACGGATGTTGACTCCGTCCTTTGTAACGCTCACCTGCTTGGCGGCTTGAGCGGCGGTGGCCCCGCAGGCGAGCAGGACGGAGATGGCCAGGACCAGGAAACCGTTGCGGACAAGTCTTTTCGTATGCATCATGACTCCGGATTTTTCCCTCTTCGTTGCCGCCGGGGCTCCGTGCTTTTTTCCCCGGGGAAAAAAGGGGGACCCGACGATGTTGTTTACAGATGGCCGCCGGGGCGGAAAACCAACCGGAAGCCAAGACCCGAACGGCCATGAAATGTAGCATCTAGCGGCCCGCAAGTCAAACTGGAAGCGCGGGAAAAAGCCGCAAGCCGCCTTGCCGCCAAGAAAGAGTTTCTTCGTTCAGGGCGGGACCGGTTTGCCGGTGCTCCGGGCGCCGGCTCCCTCGCCACCGGTGTCGCCCTGATCTTCCGGGGGATTTCCGTGCAGCATGATCGGGCCATAGCAGGCCACAGCCTGCTCGCCGGTGTTGTCGGTATCGGTCATGATCGCAATGGCGCCGATGCGGGGCGGCTCCTCGCCGAAATATTTTCGGAAATCCTCGACGATATTGCGCTGTTCGTGGACCCATTGGCCGGTGCGGCCAGCACCGCTCTGTACCGCCACCAGTATGTCGTTTCCGGTATAGGGGCTGGGCAGGGCCTCGCCCTGGGCCAGTTGGTTGGCCCAGATATAGTTGAGCGCCCTGGTCTTCCAGAAAAAAAAGGACGGAAAGACCACGTAGATGCGGGCGGCGTAGTCGTCGCCCTGTTTGCGGGTTTCATCACCCTTGGCCAGGGTATTCTCCACCCGCCAGCTCCAGGAGAGCAGGGGATAGTTTTGGGGGTCGAGGTCCAGCTCGAAAAAGAGCCCCGAGGCGGAGCCCCTGCTCTCGGCCCGTAAACAGGGCACCCCGTCGATTTCGGCGGCGGTGTATTCGGTGCGGCCGACGAATTTTTTTTCCTGCCAGCCGGCAGCGGGGCCCTGCTTGAAATCGTCGATCAGGATGGTGGTGTCGGCCTGGACCTGGACCGCCGGCAGTGAGCAGAGCAGGGCGGCGGCCAGAAGCAGTCTGCGAAGGGGAATACGGTTCATGCGCATGCCTCTTTCCGGAAGTGGGCGGCGAGGTGGATGAGAAATTCCCGGTTGCCCTTGGGACCCTGGATGGGGGACTCGGCAACCCCGAGGACCTCGAGGCCAAGCTCCAGGGCAAAGGAGCCGATCTCCGTTACCACCTGTTGGTGCAGTTCGGGGTCCCGCACCACGCCGCCCTTGCCGAGCCGCTCCCGGCCCACTTCGAACTGGGGCTTGATCAGAGCGACGATGTGCGGATTTTCACGAAACAGGGGAAGCAGCGGCGGCAGCAGCAGGCGAAGCGAGATGAAGGAGGCGTCGATCACCGCCAGGTCGAGGGGCTCGGGCAGGTCGCCGGGCTGCAGGTGGCGGGCGTTGGTGCGCTCCATGACCACCACCCGTGGGTCCTGCCGCAGTTTCCAGGCAAGTTGTCCGTAGCCCACGTCGATGGCATAGACTTTTGCCGCACCGCGCTGCAGCAGGCAATCGGTGAAGCCCCCGGTCGAGGCGCCGATATCGGCGCAGACCAGGCCGCCGGGGTCGAGCTGGAAGGCGTCGAGGCCGCCGGCCAGCTTGTAACCGCCCCGGCTCACGTAGGGTTCCTCGCCCCGCACCTGGAGGGCGGCGGCGGAGTCCACCATACAGCCGGCCTTGTCGACCCGCAGGCCGTTCACCAAGACCTGGCCGGCGCCGATCAGGGCCTGGGCCTTGTGGCGGGTTTCGGCCAGATCGCGGCTGACCAGCAGTTTGTCGAGTCGAACCTTCATGTTTTTTTGTCAGTCCCCGAAACCGCGTTCCGCCGCCGGGGCGTCATGGCAACTGGCAGCTTCAGGGAAGCGCCTCCGGGCCGTTTTCGGCAGCACACAGCCGTCTTGCCGGGGCAGCTACGGAAAAGGAGTCGCTCTCCGGAACTCTCCTGGGTAGAATAGCCGGCCTGACCCTTTCCATTTGAGCAGACTTCTTCCTGAGTTGAAAAAAATGCCTTCACCACCGGCAAAACCGACCCATCCCTGGCTGCAGGCCCTGTCAGTCTACACCGACCGGCGGGTGCTGGCCATCCTCTTTCTGGGCTTCTCGAGCGGCCTGCCCCTTGCCCTTACCTTCGGCACCCTGTCCATCTGGCTGGCCGAACTGGGGATCAGCAAGACCACCATCGGCCTCTTCAGCCTGGTGGGCACGCCCTATACCTTCAAGTTCGTCTGGTCGCCGCTCATCGACCGCCTGCCCTTGCCGCTGCTCTGCCGCAGGTTTGGCCAGCGGCGCGGCTGGCTCTTGGCCACCCAGATAGGGCTCGCCGCGGCCATCGTCGGCCTGGGCGCCTCGCAACCCGCCGCCGATCCGCTGCGCACCGCTTTTTTCGCTCTGCTGGTGGCCTTCTGCTCGGCCTCCCAGGACATCGTCATCGACGCCTACCGGGTGGAGATCCTCGAAGAGCGGCAGTACGGGGCAGGCGCCGCCATGATCGTTCTCGGCTACCGGCTGGGCATGCTGGTGTCCGGCGCCGGCGCCCTCTACCTGGCTTCTTTCAGCGGCTGGTTTTTTACCTATGTGGTGATGGCCTGCTGCATGGCGGTGGGTATGGTGGCGGCGCTCTGCAATCCGGAACCCTCGCGGCAGCGGGCGGCGGACGAGGAACACCGGGAGGCCGAAAGGGCAGCTGCCATCCGCAGCCGGCCAGGGCTCCGTGGGATGACCGGCCGGTTGCTCGCCTGGCTGCACGGCGCGGTGCTGCGGCCGTTTGCCGAGTTCATGGGGAGGCGGGGCTGGCTCTTCACCCTGCTCTTCATCCTGCTCTATAAATTCGGGGACGCGCTGGCCGGGGTGATGAGCAACCCGTTCTTCATCGAACTGGGTTACTCAAAGGTGGAAATCGCCAACATCAGCAAAGCGTTCGGTCTCGGCGCCACCATCGTCGGCGGCATTGCCGGCGGCGTCCTGGTAAGCCGCCTGGGCATCGTGCCGAGCCTCTTCTGGTGCGGCCTGCTGCAGATGGCCTCGAACCTCATGTTCGTGATCCAGGCCCACACCGGCTACGATCTGTCGGTGCTCACCCTCACCATCGGCCTCGAGAACCTGAGCGGCGGCATGGGCACCGCCGCCTTCGTGGCCTATCTGTCGAGCCTCTGCAATCTGGCCTATACCGCCACCCAGTACGCCCTGCTTTCCTCCTTCATGGCCTTTGGCCGGGCGGTGCTCTCCTCGGGGGGCGGCTGGCTGGCGGACCGGCTGGACTGGCCGGTGTTCTTCCTCTGGTCCACCGGCGCCGCCCTGCCGGGGCTGCTGCTGCTCTTTTTGCTCAACCGTTTTTTCGAAGAGGAAAAAAAACTCTCCTCCCGCTGAGCCGGGAGTTGCTTAGCGGGCCAGAGCGGAGAGCTTGCCGCTCGCTTCGTCGGCTTCGCGGCTCTTCGGGTGCTCTTCGATGATCTTCTTGTAGACGATCTTGGCGAGTTCCCGGTCGTTGATCTTCTCGAAGGAGATGCCCTGGCGCAGCAGAGCGGTGGGGATCAGGGCGTGGCTTGGGAAATCATCGATGTAGCGCTGGTATTCGAGGATCGCCTGGTCATGGGCGTTCTGCCGGAAATAGCATTCGCCCAGCCGGAAGCGGGCCTCGGGCTCCAGCCGGTGGCCGGGGTTTCTGCCGATGAATTCGCTGAAGGAGCGGAAGGCCTCCTGGTAGGAGCCCGCCTCCAGTTCCTTGGTGCCTTTCTGGTAAAGGGCCTCGGCCGCATCGGCGGGGGGGCCGTGGAGGCGGCCGGTACAGGGGCCGGGGCAGGGGCGGCAACGGCCGCCGGCGCGCTGGCCTGAGCTGCCGGAGCCGTTGCCGGAGCGGCGGGCCCGTCGACCCGGGTTTTCACCTTGTCGGGCTCCAGGTGCACCGAACCGCCGGCCGTGGTGGTCTGGCGACTCACCGCTTCCTGGGCCCGCCGTGCTTCCTCACGGGCCGCTTCGGCGGCGGCCTGGGCCCGGTTCTGGCGCAACTCGGCAAGGGCCAGCTCGAGGCCGGTTATCCGCTCGTCGCGCTGCAGGGCCTGGGTCTCGAGGGCGGCCACCCGGTCGGCCAGGGGAGCGACCCGGCCGGCCAGGGTATCGCCCTGTTTCGTGAGAGTGCTCTTCATGTTGGCCTGCAGTTCCTTGTTCTGCTCCTGCAGCAGCCGGTTCTGGTGCGACTGCTCCTCGCTCAGGGCCTGCAGCCGGTAGAGCTCCGAACGCAACTGATCGAGCTCGTTGCCGGTCTGGGCCTGGCGCTGCTGCACCTGGTTCACCGACTGCTGGCGGAGCGCTTCGATCTCCTGGTTCACCGAATAAACCCGCCGGTGCACGTCCTGCACGTCCTGCTGGGTGGCGCAACTGGCAAGAAAGGGAGCGAGGCCGAAGGCGACGAGAAGATGGGGAGTTTTTTTCATCTTTCTACCTCGATTTTTTTTAGAGTAGAGTCCATCGAAAAACCAGAATGCGTGAAGGTTCGGGAACGGCGAGGAAAACTTGTTCTCGATGCCGCCGCGGATTTTTCAGAAATTATTCTCCAACCCGCGGCCCCCACTGGGGGTAGCTCTGCCGGCCACCGAGGTTGTCGAACAGGACCCGCAGGCCGCTGCCGTTCTTGAGCACCACGCAGAGCTGCTGCACGTCCTTGCGTTTTCTCGAAAAGACGATCTGGCGGCCGTCCGGCGACCAGCTCGGGCTCTCGGAATCGCCCCAGCCGCTGGTCACCGGAGTGGCCTTGCCGCCTTCCGGGCTGATCGTGTAGATCTGGTAGGAGCCGCCCACCCGGCTTGAGAAGACGATGAGGTCGCCCTTCGGGCTCCAGTTGGGCTCCGAGTTGTCGAGCCCCTCGTAGGTGAGCCGGCGGGTGGCGCGGGAGGCCAGGTCCATGATGTAGATCTGCGGCGTGCCGCTGCGGTCCGAGACAAAGGCGATCTGGCGGCCGTCGGGCGAAAAGGAGGGCGACACGTTGAGCCCGGTGTTGCGGGTGAGCCGGGCCCGGACTTCGCCCTGGGGGGTCATCAGGTAGAGGTCCGGGTTGCCGTCTTCGCTGAGGGTGAGGATCATGCTCGAGCCGTCCGGCGACCAGGCGGGGGCGTGGTTCATGCCCTTGCGTCGCGAGATTGCCCGGGAAGAGGCGTTTTGCCGGAGGTCGGTGACGTAGAGAAAGGGAGTGCCCGGGTGGTACGAGGTGTAGGCCAGCCTGGAACCGTCGGGGGAGAAGCGGGGCGAAACCACCAGGAACTTGTGGCGGGTCACCTGGCGGACGCTCTCGCCGAAGATATCGGAAACATAGGCGTCCTTACCGCCGCCGACGTCGGAAACGAAGGCGATCTTGGTACGGCTGATGCCGGGCTCGCCGGTCAACTGCTTGATCACCTCGTCGCAGAACTTCAACACGATGTCGTAGCGTTTGGAGGCGGGACCCTGATAGCGCCGGCCAAAGGCCATTTTGCCGTCGAGGTTGTCCACCAGGCGCAGATCGAGATCGATCTCCGAACCCCGGGCGGCAAAGGTGCCGAGCACGGCGAAATCGGCGCCCACGGTTTTCCAGTAGGCGGCGTCATAGCCCGCGGTCTTGCCGGGGTCGTTGGCGAGAACCTGGATGAAGCCGTGGAACTGCAGCCCCTTGGCCAGACGGTTGGCCAGTTCCCAGCCCATGGCGGACTGGCTGCCCGGCGCGTTGCGGTCCTCGAAGGGAGGCACGGCCATGGGGATTTTCCGGAAATTGGCCTTGGTGAAGTCGAGATAGATCACCGCCGAGCCCGGAGAAGCGGTGAGCAGCAGGAGGAGGACGGAGAAGAAAAAGGCGACTGTTCTTTTCATTTTCTTGTTTTTTTTCGTTTATGAGCTTCTTGCACAAAGAAACGTCGTAGCGAGATCGAGAAAAAAATCGAGGACGGTTTCACGGGGAAGACGCCGCACAGGACATTTTTAACCGGTCGAAGCAGATGTTCCTCATGGCAAAAGGCTCGTTATGTTCTGGTTTTGCCTGGCGCCTAATGTTCTAGGCCCTGGGGACTGAAACGCAAGCCGAACTCCAGACTGTCCTCCTTGAGGGCGGGCGGAAAGGGGGGAAGCGGCGCCGAGTCCTTCACCGATTTCATGACGTACTGGTTGAAGAAGGAGTTGGTGGATTGCTTCTGGAAACTGATGTCGCGCAGCGTTCCGTCCCGTTCCACCACAATGATCAGCACCGCCTCGAGTTTGTCCTTCATGTCCAACTGCGGCAGCGTATAGTGTGAGTCGATGTGCATCCGCACCTCCGCCGCATAACTGAGCATGATGGCGTCGAGGGAGCCGCCTCCCTGCTTGCCCGGCCCCGGAGCGCCGGTAGCGGAGAGGTTGGCAAAGGGATCGTCTCCGCCGGCCTGGCTGCCGGTGGCTGTGCCGCCGGTAGTCAGCATGCGCTGCCGCAGCTTGTCGAGGCTGGCCTGGCGGGCCTTGTCTTCGGCCCGGGCCTTGGCCTCGGCCAGGTCCTTCTCCGCCTGTTCCGCCTTCTGGCGGGCAACCTCGGCCTTGCGTTCGGCTTCCTTGCGTTCGGCTTCTTTACGCTGGGCTTCCTTGCGCTCGGTCTCCTTGCGTTCGGCCTCCTTGCGCTCGGCCGCCATTTGCTCGAGCTTGCGGGTGAGCTCCTTTTCTTCCTTTTCCCGTTTTTTCTCCACCGCCGCCTTGTCGGTGACCTTCACCTTGGTCTTCACCGGGTTGATGGAAACCGGCTCGGCGGCTTCGGTCACCGTGGCCGGCTGCGGTTCCGGCTTCGGCACCACCGGCTCCGGGGCCGGTTCGGGAACGGGCTCTGGCTTGGGTGGCTCCACCGGGGCTGGTTCCGGTGGCGGAACCGGTTCGGGCTCGGGCTCGGGCTCGGGGGCGGCCTCGGGCTCTGGCTTTGGCGCCGGCTTTGGCTCAGTGGCGGGCTTGGGCGGCTCCTTGGCCGCAGGCGCACCACCGCCACCGCCCAGTTCGCTGACCATGGGCACCGACACCAGATCGATGGTGTAGACCTCTTCGTCGAAGGAGCGCTTGCTGCAAGTCGAGGGGGCGAGCAAAGCAACGCCCACCGCCGTCAGATGCAGGCCCACCGAGATGAGGATGGCCAGCCGGTGCGGTGCGCCGTTCTTCCTGCCCCTGGGCTGATAAATCGGGGTGGGGGGCTTCATTCCTCGGGGTTCTTGTCGACCGGCTGGGTGATCATACCGAGTTTCTCAAAGCCGGAATCCTTGATGACTGCCATAACGGATACCACGAGCCCATAGGGTACTACCTTGTCGGCTTTCAGGTAAACCGGTTTTTCCGTGTCTTTTTCCGCCAGGGCGGTGAGCTGCTGGTGCAGCAGGCTTTCATCCACCTGGGTTTTGTTGAGGTAGATGGTGCCGTCCTTCTGGATGGCCACCACGATGGGATCCTCCTTCTGCCGGAGCGGTGTGGTGGTTGTCTCCGGCAGGTCGACGTCCACCCCCTGGGTCATCATCGGCGCGGTGATCATGAAGATGATGAGCAGCACCAGCATGACGTCCACCAGGGGCGTGACGTTGATGTCCGCCACCATGGCGCGCTTGCCGCGTTTGCCGCCAATTCCCATGCCCATGAGAGACCTCCCTTAGTCCGCCTTGCGGGTGAGCATGTCGCGCTCCACCAGGTTGAGGAAATCGGTGGAGAAGTTCTGCATCTCGCTCTCCAGTTCGGCAAGCTCGTTGGAGTAGTAGTTGTAGAAGATGACCGCCGGGATCGCCACCGCCAGGCCGGCGGCGGTCACCACCAGGGCTTCGGAGATGCCGGGAGCCACCACCGCCAGCGACACGGAGCCGCGGGAGCCGATGTCCTGAAAGGAGGTCATGATGCCCCAGACCGTGCCGAACAGGCCGATGAACGGGGTGGCGCTGCCGGTGGTGGCCAGCACCGCCAGCGACCGGCCGAGACGGGCGATCTCCTGGCTCTCGGCCTTGCGCAGAGCGCGCTTGAGGTTGTCGAGGGTGGCGAGCTGTTTTTCAAAGGACTCGTCGCCGCCGCTGCCCTTGCTGCGGTTCAGCTTCTGGAGCTCCATGTAGCCGCTGGAGAAGATCACCGCCTGGGGGCTGATCCCCACATCCTGGGCGACCCGGTAGGCCTCGGCAAAATTCTTGCTCTTCCAGAACGCCTCGAGAAAACGTTCCGAGCGGTCCTTGGCCTTGCGGAAAAGCGCGTATTTCGAAATGACGATGGCCCACGACGCCACGGAGAAGACGAGAAGCAGAAAAATCACGAACTTCACCATGGGACCGGCGTGGAGAACCATTTCCCAGACACTCAATTGGTGCGAAGCCACTTCCATGTTTCCTTCTTGAACGGGTTGATGGGGGAGAGAACGCCGCGGCCCCTTGCGACCGTGGCCGATTAGGGGTACCGCCAAACGACGACATGCCAGAACGGAGCCTGGCATGTCTTTAACTTTCCATGTTTTTATACAAAACCAAGAGTTTCCGGTGCCGCTGGCTCCGGGAACCCGCAAAAGGGTTCCCGGCTAAATGGCTGCTATACTATACTCGGTCCCTTTTCCTGTCAATGGGAACCGCAGCGGGGAGGCGGATAAAGGGCAGGGGGAGAGTCAGCACGAATCAGGCGTTTTCAGATCAGCAAGGGCGCAGGCAAAGTCGACCTTGACCGCGGTCTTGCCGTTCACCAACACCTTGCCCTTGAGGAACCAGGCGTCGGCCAGCCGCTCGCTGAGCCGCGCCTCGAGGCGCACCGTGTCGCCGGGACCCACCGGCAGCTTGAACTTGGCGACACCGATGCGGGTGAGCACCGGCACTCCGGCCTTTGTTTCACCGTCCTGCCGCAACCGGTGGGCAATGAGCAGAGCGCCGGCCTGGAACAGGGCCTCGCAGAGCAGCACCCCCGGCATGATCGGAAAATGGGGGTAATGGCCGCGGAATACCGGAAGGTCGGCCCCAATGTCTTTTTCTGCCTCGATCCTGGTCTCAGACAGGGAAAGCACCCGGTCGATCCACAGAAAAGGCTCCCGGTGGGGAATGAGGGCTTCGATTTCAGTGCGGCCGAGCATGTGTCACAGGCCCCCGGTCACTTCCAGCACGGCGCCGTTGATGTAGGAGGCGTTGCGGCTTGCCAGGAAAAGGACCGCCGCTGCCACTTCCCCGGGGCTACCGAACCGTTTGGCCGGCACCATGTTTTTGTAGTCGCGCCGCAGCTCTTCGGTCAGGTCGGCGATCAGGTCGGTGTCGATGAAACCGGGGGAGACGCAGTTCACCGTGATTTTCCGCTTGGCCACCTCCTTGGCCAGGGAGCGCATCATGCCGATCTGGCCGGCCTTGGAGGCCGCGTAGTTGGCCTGGCCGGCAAAGCCCATGTGGGCCATGGGGCTGGTGATGTGCACGATGCGTCCGTATTTCTGTTTCAGCATGAGAAGAATGGCCTGCTTCGACATATAGAAAGTGCCGCTCAGGTTGACGTCCAGCACCCGCTGCCAGTCCTCCACCGCCATCATCGCCGCCACCGCGTCGCGCCGGATGCCGGCGTTGTTCACCAGCACATCGATGGTGTCGTGCTCGGCCTCGATCTTTTGGAACAGCTCTTCCACCTGGCGGGGCTCGGCCACGTCGCAGCGCTGCACCCGCAGCCGGCCCTCGAAAGGCAAGGCTTCCTGCTCCAACTGCCTGGCCGCTTCCCGGTCGCCGCCATAGGTGCCGATCACCGTGGCGCCCGCCTCGACAAAGGCCAGGGCGATGGCCCGGCCGATACCCCGGGTGGCGCCGCTCACCACCACCTTCTGCCCGCTGAAATCCATACTTTTTTTCTCCTCTGCCCTCTTCTCTCGGGGCCGGCTCTTACACGGACCGCACGTAGGCGTCGGCGTCGTTGGCCACGATCACCCCGTAGTTGATGGCCCCCAGCCAGCCCGACATGATGATGCCCACCGAACCGACGTGGAAGAGGCCGGGCACCACCTTGAAGAGCGCGCGGGAAATATCGAGCCCCTCGAACTTGGTGCCGAAGGAGGAACCCTTGGTGTGCAGGGTGTAGCGCCGGAAGGTCTTGGGCGTTGCCGCCTCCAGCCAGTCGGCTTTTTCGGTGACCCCGGGCAGGTAGCGCTCGAGATCGCTCATGGCCCGGCGGATGAGATCCTCCTTCTCCTTTTTGTACCGCTCTGCGTCCATGGCGGCCCAGTCGTCGTAGTTGGCGTTCATCGAGGCGACAATGGTGTAGCGCTCGTGACCGGGCCTGGTCTTGGGGTAATAGAGGGAGAAGGTCTTGCTGCGGGTGTGCAGGTCGAGCATCTCGGCGGCGTCGAACTCGGGCGCCGTGCTGGTGAACAGCAGGTCGCCCACGTCGTTTATTTTTTCACCTTCCCGGATGCCGATATAGACCTGGCAGCTCGAGTTGTTGACCCGCACTTCGCCCACCTGGTCGAGGAAATCGGCGGGGAAGTTGTCGCGGCCGGCCAGGTCCTCGATGGTGGAGACGATGCCGGAGTTGGACACCACGCAGGGCGCCTCGATGAAACGGCCGCCGGCCTCGACCCCGCGCACCCGGCCGCTCTCGATGACGATCCGTTCCACCCGGGTGCGGGTGCAGATGGTCACCCCGTTGCGCTGCAGTTCGTCGGCCATCAAGCGGATGAGCCGGTCGGTGCCGCCGGAAAAGGTGAACACCCCCTTGTTCATGAAATTCGAGAACACGATGCCGTAGGTGATGGCCGGGTCCTCGAGGGTCGAACCGTTGGCGTAGGTGATGGGTTCCATGAGCAGCCGGTGCACGTCGCTGCGGCCGGGGAAGAACTGCTCGAAGAGCTCCCGGGTGGTCATGGAGCGGTCGTCGTAGAAGTTCATGGCTCCCACGGTACGGAAGAAATCCTCGATCACCGCCGGCGCGATGCCGAATTTCTTTTCCAGCAGCCCGGTAAAATCCTGCCGGTCAAAGGTGGTGGTCAGCGAAAACTGGGGGTTGTCGAAGACGATGTTCTTCAGCTGGACGATGGAATCCATGATCTCCCGGTTCCAGTACTTGCGGCAGGTTTTCACCATGCCGTAGGGGAAACCGTGCAGGGAGACGTCGAAGATATGGCCTTTGCGCTTGAACCAGGCGGCAAGGCCGCCCAACTGGTGGTGGTGCTCGAGAAGCAGCACCGAATGGCCGCAGCGGGCCAGGCGGTTGGCGGCGGTGAGGCCGCCGAGGCCCGAGCCGATGACCACGACGTCGTAGCGGGGTGCCGCCTCTGAGATCGATTGAATGCCCATATTTTAATGAAAAACCTTTGTGTTGGAGCTTTACCTGAAAATGATCGCCGCGGCGAGAGCGAAAGACTCTGTTTCGGGGGACAGTGCTTTGAAATCGCCCGGAAACGTCGCCGCGTCAAACTGAGGACGATAATGCGCGGAACAGGCCGTACAGAAAATTCCACCCGATCGGGGCAAAGGGTTCGGCTTGCCAGATCCTCTGTTCATGACTGCTCCGCAAAGCCGCAAAAATCAACCGAGCAGATGCTGGTTGACCACCGTCACCCCGCTCAGCATGGCGCCGACAATGCCCAGAAAACCCTGGTCGGTGCCGGCGATGAAGAGGTTGTCGATTTCGGTGCGGCCGCTCTTCAGCTTGTGGGGGCTGCCGTACACGGCGCCCTGCAGGCGGCCGGTGAAGCGCTTGATGGTCACCGGCGTGAAAACATCTTCATATACTATCTTTTGCCAGCAGTTCCCAACGATTTCGGCCACGGCACGGCGGGAACGCCCGGTCCACAGCTCCTTGAGCCGCCGGTATTCCTCGTGTCCCGGGCTCTCCCAGGCCTGTTGCCAGATATCGTAATTGGCCATGTGGGTGATGCGCAGGGGTAAAAGCTCGCCCGGCGCGATCCCCGTGAAGTTTTCCGGAAAGCAGATCACCCCGCTTTCCACCTCGAGGGCTTCCTCGGGCCGCCGGTAGCGCATGGTCGGCCGGGTGTTGTAGAAGATGATGGTGCGGTCGGCGGGCAGGAGATGTTCGACCTCGGCCCGCGGCAGAAAGGAGATGGACTCCATGAACGAGAGGCGGCCCACCGGTGCCGCGGGCGGTGGGGACGCGGCCCGGCAGTCGGCGTCCAGCAAAAGCCGGGTCTCGGGATGGCCGATGGTGGACAACAGCTGCCGGCACTCGATCTCCTCGCCGCTCTGCAGCCGCACCGCCCACACCTTGCCGTCCCGGCAAAGGATTTTTTCCACCCGGGCGTTGTAACGGATCTCGCCGCCGAAAAAGCGGTAGTGCTCGAGCAAGCGGTCCAGCAGGTCCTTGATGGTGCCCTGGGGCCGGAACATGCCCTCGAGGTAGATGGCCCTGAACAGAATGACGAACTGGCTGAAATCCATATCGTCTTCTTCGGCGGAGCCGTAGAAGAGAAGCGGGCAGAGCAGCAGGTCGACGAAGAGCCGGTCGCCAAAGCGGGCCATGAGCAGCTCCCGGGCGGAGCGGCGCGGCGCCGGGGTGAAGGCGTCGAAGCTTTTCACCTGCTCGGCGAGTTCGGCAAAGGCGCCACTGTGTTGGGGAAACTTCGTTTCGACCTCGGCAACGAGCTCCTGGAAGTCGTTGGAGAAAACCAGGCTGCCGCGGCCCGGAAAGCGAACCTCGCTCTTGATCTGCTGGTGCAGGGGAAAATCGTGGCGCTTGAGCTTCAGCTGGCGGAACAGGCGATTGAGCGGTGCGGCCTTGTCCTCCGCCGGCGCGAAGTTGGTGACCGCATGCAGGCCGCTTTCCAGCAGCAGGCCGTGGCGGCGGTAGTAGGAGTTGAGCCCGCCGGGCTTGTTGTGCTGCTCGAGGAGCAGCACCGGTTGGTCGAAACGGGCAAAACGAATGCCGGCGGCGAGCCCCGAGAGGCCGCCGCCGATGATGACGAGCGGGCAGGTCACGCCGTACCCCGTCAGGCGCCCTGCAGTTTGGGCGCCAGGTAACGGACGCAGGAATCGAGGGTGGCGAGCTCTGGATAATCGGCTTCGGGGATCTGCAGTTTGTAGCGCTTGCGCAGCTCCATGACGATGTCGAGGAAATCCATGGAATCGAGCTCGAGCTGGTCGCGCAGTGGCTTGTCCGGAGCGATGGAGTCGAGGTCGGCTTCGTCGTCGATGTCCTGGATAATTTCGAGAATCACTTCTTTGATTTCATCTGCGGTCATGCATTGCTCCTTGAAATGGATGAAGCTGTCGTTCGGCTGCCGGCCAAGCCGGCCAGCCGTGTCGTGAATCTGCGGACCTGTAACGGCCGGGCCCCGTTCAGCCCTCGAAGGCCCGGACGATGACCACCGAGTTGATCCCCACCATGCCAAAGGAATTGTTCAGAATGGTGCGGATCTTTTTGCCTTCCAGGGGCCGGTCCAGCACCAGATTGGGCAGGGCGCAGCCGGGATCGAGGTCTTCACAGTTGATGGTCGGGTGCACCATGCCGTCGGCAAAAGAGGGCAGGTTGCCGGCCAGTTCGAGCACACCGGCGGCACCCATGGCGTGGCCGATGATGCTCTTGGTGTTGTTGATGTAAGTGTCCGGGCAGTCGCGAAACACCTGGGCGATGGCGGAACATTCCTCGATGTCGCCCTGCTTGGTGCCGGTGGCGTGGGTGCTGATGATGTCGATGTCGCAGGGGCGGAGCCCGGCCCGCCGCAGGGCGAGCGCCATGCATTCCGCCTGGCGTGGTCCGTAGGGGTGGACGAAATCCCGGGCGTCGGAATTCATGGCATGGCCGGCGATCTCGCCGTAGATCCGGGCGCCCCGCGCCAGGGCGCGATCGAGCCGCTCCAGGATGTAGACGCAGGCGCCCTCGGCGACCACGATGCCGTTTCGTTCCATGTCGAAGGGCCGGCAGGCCTGGCCGGGGTCCTGGTGCATGGCCAGCGCCCCCTGGGCCCGGAAGCTCGCGAAGATGCCGAAGGAACCGGTGGATTCGGAAATACCGCCGGCGATCGCCAGGTCGACCTCGTCGAGCAGCAGCATCTGGGCGCCCTGGATCAGCGCCGCGTTGCCCGCCGCGCAGGCGCCGCCCACGGAATAGTGGGGGCCGGTGACCCCGAGATTCATGGTGATCTCGCCGGCGGGGTTGTTGAGCACGGTGCGCGGGTTGTGGTGGTGGGTCCAGTAGTCGACGTTGTAGTTGTACTGACTTATGGCGTAGATTTCGTTCTCGGTCTCGACGGTGCCGTGTTCGGTGAGCCCGATGTAGACCCCGGTGCGTTCCAGGCCGTACCGGCCGCCCGCCTCCAGACCGGCGTCGGCCAGAGCCTCCCGGGCGGCGTAGACGCCGAGACAGCCGGCCCGGGTGCCTCGTTTGTTTTCCTTTTTCTTGCGGTAACGGGTTTCATCGAAGGTGCAGATGCCGGCAGGCACCCGGCCGACGTAGCGCAGCTCGATCTCGCCGACACCGGACTCGCCATTCAGAACCTTGCGGCGGAAATCCTGGAGATTGGACGCATTGGGGGCGGCCAGGCCGATGCCGGTGATGACAATGCGTTTATGGTCGGGGCGGTTATTCATTAGTATTTGCAATCGGAGTCCTGAGGTTTTTCTGCCATGGCCGCTTTCGTGGCGCCGGGCGAAGTTTTTGCGGCCGGCGCCAGCGTATTAGGGCGATTCTTAAAACGGCGGGGCACTATAGTCAATTAATTAAATTATGTCGACCAGGAAAAGGAAAGCCCGAAACCGGGCTGCACCGAAAAACCTGGGGAACGCGGTTTGTGCCCATTCTTTTTCGTTGATGCTGGCGTGTTAATGGTTTTTATTGAAGAGGTTGGTCTTTCGCCTGCCGCTGCCGGTAGCGGGGCCACCATCTTCCGGAGGGAGACACGATGAGCCATTCCCCCCGTCCGCCAACATCCACGACCGGCTCTCCGCCCCGGTCTTTTCAAAAAGCAGGAGACTTTTCCATGGATTCGCTTTTCGATGTGGTCATCATCGGCGCCGGGCCCGCCGGCCTTCAGGCTGCGGTGCATGCGGTGCGCAAAAAAGCCACCGTGCTCGTGCTTGGACGGCCAGAGCGCAGCAGCCTGCACGGCGCCCATGTGGAAAACTATCTCTGCGTCGACGGCGTCTCCCTGGGCGGCGACATGCTGGCCACCGGCCTTGCCCAGGTGCGGCGCTTCGGCGCCGAGACCCTGGCCGAGGATGTGCTGCACCTGGGAACCTCCGGCGATCTGTTCGAGGTAACCGTGGAGAGCGGCAGTCGTTTTCAGGGGCGCAGTCTTGTCGTCTGCACCG
>JBFHWX010000071.1:0-15955 GCA_041599275.1 Desulfobulbales bacterium
ACCCTGCCGGTGTTGAACGCCGAAGGGAGGCTCGCCGGGGTGATCGGCAAGACCGACATCATCCGGACCATGGCAAGTAAAAGCTAGAAAACGGATTTTTTTAAAAGAAAAAAGGTGATTGACAATGCATCTGGGATTCATTGGGCTCGGTCATCTCGGTAAGGCCATCGCAGGCCGGCTGCTGGACTGCGGGCACACCCTGACGGTGTGGAACCGCACGGTTTCCAAGACAGAAGGCATGGCGGTGGAGGTGGCGGCCTGTCCCGCCGCGGTCAGTGCCGGCGCCGAAATCATCTTTCTCTGCCTGTTCGACAGCAACTCGGTGCGCACTGTACTGAGCGGCGCCGACGGGTTGCTGTCGGGAGACATTTCGGGAAAGACCGTGGTGGACCTGTCCACCAACCATTTCCGGGACGTGCTCGATTTCCATGAACTGTGCCGGAAAGCTGGCGCCGCCTACCTGGAGGCCCCGGTTCTGGGCAGCGTGGTGCCAGCCTCCCAGGGCGCGCTCACCGTGCTGGTAAGCGGCAAGGGAGCGGATTTCGGAAAAGTGAAGCCGGTTTTCGACAACATCGGCAAGCACATCTTTCATTTGGACACCCCAGGTCGCGCCAGCAAAATGAAGCTGGTCAACAACCTCACCCTGGCCTCGTTCATGGCGACCCTTGCCGAGGCGGTGGCCCTGGCGGAGCATGTGGGGATCGACAAGAAGGACGTGCTCGAAATTTTGTCGGTGGGCGGCGGCAATTCCCTGGTGCTGAACGCCAAGAAGGGCAAGCTGCTGGCAGAGGATTTTTCCACCCACTTCTCCAGCGCCCTGATCTACAAGGACCTGCACTGCCTGCAGGATCTGGCCTACCAGGAGAAAAGACCGCTGTTTACCGGCGCCCTGGTCAAGGAACTCTACGCCAGGACCTTTGAGCAAGGCATGGACCAGGAAGATTTTTCGGCGATTTACAAGCTTTTCAAGAAATTGTAGGAAAAGCCCCGGGCGGCAGGAAAGGGAAAAGATTCTTCAGCCGCCCCGTTCAGCCGCCCTTTACCGGATTTTTCCGGTAAGAAGAGCTGGGGGCGCCCTCGACATAAATGCCTTCCAGGTAAGAGATCTTTCGCGCCACCTGCTGCGGGCCGCCCCGGGTGAGGAGGAAGGTTGCCTTGCTGCCGACTCCAAGGGCTCCGAGGTGTTCAAAACCGAAGAAGCGGGCGCCGTTTTCCGAAGCGGAGCGCACCGCCTCTTCCAGAGAATAGCCTGCCTTCAGAAAGAGCTTGAGCTCCTCGGCCACCGCCTCGCCGTGCAGGATTCCCGCCGTGCCGGCACCGGTGCCCACCGCCGTGGAGACCCCCAGCTCCCTGGCCAGCCGGAGTTGCGCCAGCTGCTCGGCCAGGGTCTTCTTCCAGAAAGCCTCAACACCGGGTCTGGCCTTGCCCGGCGCCACGTAGCGCAGCGAAAAACGGCAGCACACATCGCCGCCGCTGCCCGAACCGAGCAGCCCGTTTCTGGCCCGCACCACCGAGGGAATCCACAGGCCCCCCCTGGCCGCAATTTCCCGGAGGTTCGCCTCACCCATGCCGTAGCCCTGTTCGATGGCGTGGCAGCCCGCTGCCAGCGCCTCTTCCACCGGCTTCCGGCCATTGGCCACCACCACCGTCTTTTTCCCGGCCCGGGTGGCCGTCCCGACAAGCCGGCCAAGCTCCTCTTGGCTCATTTGTGAAAAGAGGGAGTCGTCCTCGATATCCGGGGAGTAGCCGATCCGCAGAAAATCGCGGCCGGCGGTGAAGGCGTCTTCATCTCCCTGCAGGCTCCGGCAGGCAGGACCAGAGGTGCGGATTTCGACCAGCCCCCCGGGCCTGCTTTCTTTCAGGTAGCGGGCCACGACACCGGACTGGTCGCCGCCGTCGGCCACCCCCAGTACCCCGTGGCTGTGGCAATAGTTCAGATGCCGTTTGAGCAGAGCAGTGTTTCCTGCGTTCTCGTTCTCTTCGCCCGACAGGCCCAGGCCGGTGTCGATGGCGGGCGAGCGCGACAGAAGAACGGCGCAGTCGACGAGAGCAGGCAGCACCGTGCAGTGGGAAAGATCATCGACCGCGGCTCCAGTGGTGCTGGGCAGGTCCGCGGCCTCGCCGATGGCGGTTATGCGGCCTTCGGTCACGGAAAAAAAGATTCTTTTCCGGGCTCCGCCGCCGCTGCCGTCGATGAAATTTCCCGCTACGATAAACCGTGTGTCTGGCATGCCTCGGCTCCTTAACAAAAGAATCAGAAAAGCCGCAATTGGCGGGCCACCGGCTTGATGCGCCTGCCACGCTCACTGGCGGCCCGGACCAGGAGACGGGCTGGTATCTCCCCCAGGAACCGGGAGACCGGAAAAGCACTTTGCCGGCCAAAGAGGGTGCGGGTGGCCGCCGCGCTCAGCAGCAGCCGGTCCCGGGCCCGGCTGGCGGCCACGTAGAAGAGGCGCCTTTCTTCCCGGATCTCCTCCTCTTTCTCATTCTCTTTTTGCCGGTCGTTGAATACAGCCGTGCAGGGCAGAATCCCCTCTTCCAGACCGGCAAGAAAAACTATCGGGAATTCGAGACCTTTTGACGAATGCATGGTCATCAGGGTGACCGCCTCGGCCCGCTCGTCATAGACCGGCTCCAGGCCGGCCCGCTGCAGGTGGCGGGCGAAAAGGGCGAGATCATGCCCGAAGAGACCGGCCAACTGCAGAAAACGCTCACCGGCGCTCTGGTCGGCACCGGTGGTGTTCAATCCTTCGAGCTCCCGGCGACAGGCGGCGGCCACCCCCTTTTCCAGACTCTCCCGCTCGAAGGCATGTATGCGGGCCAGGAGCCCGGCGAGTTTTCCTTCTCCCGGGCCGTTGGATAACAGCAGGTCCTCGAGCCTGTTTCTGGAAAATCTTTCGGATGGCGAGACCGCCCTTTCCACTCTCTGGTAAACATCGCCGCTAGCGACGTTTACCAGAGAGGCCAGGTCCAGAAAAACGGCAAAGTCCGCCTCCCTGCCGGCACAGCGCACCAGGCAGTCGAGGAGTCGGAGCGGGCCCTTTCTGAAAAAGGGCTCGCCGTCCGCCACCTGAACGGGGATGCCCCTTCTCTCCAGGGCTACACGGATGGGTTCGGCCTGCTGGCCGAGGCGGTAGAGCACCGCGAAATCAGCGAATCCGCCTGCCCCCTGCCCTGCCCCAGCGCTGCTGTCGACACCGCGGTGGCTGAGGCCGCCCATGAGGTTTTCGATCCGTTCGCCGATCCATTCGGCTTCCGCCTTGACCGTCGGGGCCCGGTGAAACTCGATGCTTGCTTCGCCTTGTTGCGGTCTTTCCGCACTCTGGGAGGCTACCGCCGGCTCCCTGTCCGGTTGCCGGTTGCGGGCGATCACCGCCCCGCACGCCTTGAGGATATGGGGGGCGGAACGGTAGTTGCGCATCAGGGCAAGGGGCCTGGCTTCGAAACGCTCGATGAAATCGAAAAAATACTGCGGCCGGCTGCCGCGGAAACCGTAGATCGCCTGGTCGGGATCACCGATGGCGAAGATTTCGGCATTTTCAGAAAGGATGCGGACCAGCTCGTACTGGGCCAGGTTGAGGTCCTGGAACTCATCGATGTAGAGGTGGTGCACCCGCGCCTCCAGCCGGCGGCGGAAGGCGCGGTCGGTGGCGAGGAGCTGAAGGCAGCGCGGGATAATCGCGCCGAGATCAACACTGTTGCGCTCGAGTAGAGCGGCTTCGTAAACCTTGACCACCTCGGCCGCCTCCGGCTCCGGCGCCCCGGTAACGAGGCCTTCATAATAAGCGGTGAGCAGCCGGTGCAACCTGTTCCGCTCAGCTCCCGTACGGTCGGCATAGAGGGTCTTCAGGAGGGCGGTCCTGGCTTCCGGGCCGGCCACCGTGAGGCCGGCCTGCTCTTCCTGCAGGAGCCCGAGGCAAAAGGAATGAAAAGTGCCGACAAAGAGTTTTTCTCCAATTCCGCTTAGTTCCCGCTCCAGCCGTTCCCGCACCTCGTCGGCCGCCCGGTTGGTGAAGGTGATGACCACCGTCTGGCCGGGCTGTTGGTGCCCTCGCTGCAGCATGTGGACCAGGCGCGAAACCAGAGTGAAGGTCTTGCCGGTTCCGGGCCCGGCGGTGACCACGATCCGCTTGTCTCTTGCCACAATGGCCGCCTCCTGCTCGGGATTGCAGCGGGCGGCAACGGGAGCCGGACAGTGCTCCTCGACGGAGTCGTTTGTTTTCTGGAACAGGGCTCCCGCGGGTTTCTTCGTTTTCCGCAACTTTCTGCGGCCCTCGCCAAAAAGCCCCATCTGGCCAGCGAAAGTTGCCAGTTCGCCTTCTTCGAAGACCCTGATCACCCCGAATTCGCCGTCGTATCCGCCCTGACGGATCACCTTGCCTCGCCGCATGCGGCCCACCGCCTCGGCCAACACCGGTGAGGCTTTTTGGGATATCTCATCGAGCCCGGCGTGCAGCAGCAGAAAAAATTCGGAGCCGATTTTTTCGATCACCTTCGCGTATTGGCTCTGCACGCCCTTGGTGTTGGGCCCTTGCCCGAGGATCTCACCCAACACCTCGGGCAGCGGCACGAGGGAGTGGAAGCGAGGCGCGCCGGCGGAGTGGACCGGCTCCGCCCGGTCCGCCAGTTCCAGCACCCGGTGCAGAACGCCGACGGTGAGCGGCTTGCCGCAGACCGGGCAGATGTTTTTCATCTTCCGGGTTTCCTCCGGCTCCAGGCAGACTCCGCAGGCCCGGTGGCCGTCCAGATGGTACTTGCCTTCGTCGGGGAAGAATTCGATGGTGCCGGCAAAGCCGCTGTCTGGCTTCTCGAGGGCGTTTCGCAAAGCTGAAAAGGAAAAATCCGTGTCGAAGAGGTTGGCCTCACGGCCGAGTTTGGACGGCGAGTGGCAGTCGGAATTGGAAATGAGAGAAAAGCGGTCGAGGGCGGAAACCAACCGGTTCATGGCCGGGTCGGAGGAGAGCCCGGTTTCCAGGGCGAAAACGTGTGGGGCCAGGTCGCCGAAACACTCTTCCACGGTGTCGAAACCGGACTTGGAGCCGAAGAGGGAAAACCATGGGGTCCAGACGTGGGCCGGCACCAGGAAACCGGTGTCGTCGGTTTCCAAAAGGATTTCGAGAAGATCCCTGGAATCGAGGCCGAGAATGGGCCGGCCGTCGGATTCGATGTTGCCGACCGCCGCCAGGCGCCGGTTGATGCCGGCCGCCGCCTCCAGGGTCGGCACGTAGAGCAGGTTGTGGACCTTTCGCACCCGGCCGCCCCGTTTGTAGATCGAGCTTATCTCAGCGGAGAGCAGGAACCGGCAGGATCTGGCGCGTTTGGTGATGCCGGGCGGGAAGCCGGGGGGGGCCTGGATGGCCGGCTCGTCCCGCAGCCTGAACAGGCCGGGCTCGGCCTCCACGAGCTGGTCGCGGATGGCCTGGAACCAGGCCGGATGGGTGAAATCACCGGTGGCCACCAGATCGATGCCCTTGATTGCGGCCCAGGCCGCCAGGCCAGGCAGGGTACCCTCCCGGCTGGTGGCCCGGGAATAGGGCGAATGGATATGCAGATCGGCTGTGAAATTCATGTAAGTAAGACGCAAGACAAGATGTGATTCTTTACCCTTTCACCTTCACCCTGAAAACCACTTCCGTTCCCTGCCGCGGGAAGGAGACGATCTCCACCTTGCCCCCCAGGAGGCTGGCCCGCTCCCGCATGCCGGCCAGGCCCAGGCCTTCCACCTGGTCCATGCGGTCGGTATCGAAACCGCGGCCATTGTCGCGGATCCGCAACTCCAGCAGGCCGTCGGAACAGTTCAGGGACACCCGCACCTCGGAGGCGCCGGCGTGGCGGGCCACGTTGGTGAGGGCCTCCTGGGTGATGCGGTAGGCGGTGGTGGCGATTTTTTCCTCGAGCTCGGGAATTTCGCCGTGCCGGAAAAGGCAGCTCGTCTCGGAGCGGTTTTCGAAATCTTGGGCCAACCATTCCAGGGCGTCGATGAGACCAAGGTCGTCGAGCACCGAAGGCCGCAACCGGATGGACATGGTGCGCACCTCGTCGATGGTGTTGTCGATCAGCCGGCTCATGGAATCGGCCCGTTCGGCGGCTTTGGCGTCCGCCGCTTCCATCCGCCGGCGCAGCCAGACCGAGTCCATGCGCAGGGCGGTGAGGGCCTGGCCGAGCTCGTCGTGCAGTTCGCGGGCCAGGGCGCTGCGTTCCTGCTCCTGCTTGGTCATAATGGAGCCGGAGAGCCGCCGCAACTGGTCCTTGGTGCGGCGCAGCGCGGTGATGTCGGTGGCGATGGTGCAGATGCAGTAGATCTCGTTCAGCTCGTCATAGAGCGGGAACTTGACCACCAGGTAAGAGTGCACCCCGTCGGCCAGGGGGATGGCCTCCTCGGTCTGCAAGAGCTCGTTCTCGACCAGCACCCGCCGGTCGCTTTCTTGCATGGTTCGCGCCACCTCCGGCGGAAAGAGGTCGGTATCGGTGCGGCCCATTATTTCCCGGTCCACCAGTCCGACGATTTTTTCGAACTGGCGGTTGACCAGAATATAGTGGCCCTGGATATCTTTGAGGGAGATCATCGCAGAAGTGTTGTCCATGATCGCCTGCAGCCGCTCCTCGCTTTCCCGCAGGGCTTCTTCCGAGCGCTGGCGCTGGCGGATCTGCTCCTCGAGCAGCACCAGCTTTTCCTCGAGCTCGGCGGCGTGGGAGCTGACCAGCACTTCGCGCTCCCGGTAGTAGTCGATCTTCTTTTTCAGTTCGTCGGGAGTGAGGGGCAGGGAGGCAAGGATGGCGCTGTAGGCCTCCTGCAGGACGGCTATTTCCGCGGGGGTGAACAGGAGATTTCGTTTCAGGGCGGCATGGGCGGCGGCGGAGCCGATGACGCCGGCCAACCCCTTTTCCACCGATTCGGCCAGGTCCGCCAGTTCCACCACCGAGATCTTTTCACGGCCGTCGAGACCGGTTTCCTGGAGGGCCCGGTCAACCAGAAAGGCGGATTCCCCGGCGGAAAAGTACTGGAGCAGCAGGTCGATGAAGATTTTGCGCTTGACGGCGAGCACGATGCGCTCCTGCTGGCCGGCGGGGCGATCCCCGGAACTGGCCGGCAGCAGGCTGCCCACGAAGATCTCGGCGGTATGCCGTTCCTCGGCGCTTTCCGTGCCGCACAGGGAGCCCATGACGTAGAGCCCGATATTGAACAGAAGAGACCAGAACACCGAGTGGGTGACCGGATCAAGGACAGAGAGGCCGAAGAGTTGCTGGGGAATGAGAAAGTTAAGGCCGAGGGGGCCCTGCGCCAGGATGGTTGGCGGGAACCAGCCTGCCGTGGCCAGGGAGGGCAGGATGAGGGTATAGGCCCAGACCAGGAAGCCGGCGGAAAGCCCCAGCATGGCGCCCCGCTTGTTGCCCCGGCGCCAGAAGATGCCGCCGAGGATGGCCGGCGCGAACTGCAGAGCGGCGGCAAAGGAGATGATGCCCATGGAGACCAGGGTATAGGCGTCGCCCACCAGTTGCTCGAACCAGTAGCCCGAAAGGATGACGAGGCCCACCGCCACCCAGCGTGCCCCCAGCAGGTGGCGGCGCAGAAAAGAAAGCTCGGTGGCCACCTCGACGAAAGGCAGCAGCAGGTGGTTGGTGCACATGGTGGCGAGCGTCATGGAGGAGATCATGATCATGCTGGTGGCCGCCGAAAAGCCGCCGATGAAAACCAGCAGCGCCAGCCAGGCCTGGTCGAAGGCAAGCGGCATGCGGAGCACGAAGGTATCGGCCTCACCCACCGGCAGACCGACCAGCAGCCCGCCCTTGGCGATGGGATAGACGAAGAGGTTGATCAGGAACATGTAGAGGGGGAAGAGCCACATGGCGGTGCGGATATTGTTTTCTTCCGGGTTCTCCACCACGGCGATATGGAACTGACGGGGCAAGAAGAGGATGGCCGACATGGACAACAGGATATGTGAGGCCCAGGTGACCGGCGGGATGGAGCCACTCCGGTCGTAGACCATCAGCTCCGGCGTGGCCCGCAGATGCTCGAAAATGTCGGTGAAGCCGTCGAACACCCAGTAGGTCACGAAAATGCCGGCGGCCAGGAAGGTTATCAGCTTCACCAGGGATTCCACCGCCACCACCGCTACCATGCCCTCGTGGCGCTCGGTGGGATCGAGTCGGCGGACGCCGAAAACGATGGTGAAAGTGATCATCAGCAGCACCACGATGGGGCCGACGTGGCCGCCGATCCAGGCCGAGGCCGGGTTGCTGCCGGCGGTGATGATGGCGAAGGTGGCGATCACCGCCTTTAACTGCAGGGCTATGTAGGGCACCGAGCCGACCAGGGCGATGCAGGTGGCCAGCGCCGCCAGCCGCTGGCTCTTGCCGTAGCGGGCGGCGATGAAGTCGGCGATGGAGGTGATCCGGTACTGGTTCTTGAGCCGCACCAACTTGCGCAGCACCGACCACCAGAGGATGATGACCAGGGTTGGCCCGAGGTAGATGGTGAGGAAGAAAAACCCCGAGGTGGCGGCGTTGCCCACCGAACCGTAGTAGGTCCAGCTCGTGCAGTAGATGGCGAGCGACAGGGAGTAGATCAGCGGGTTGCTGGCCGGATGGCGGCCGCGGCCCACCCGCCGCTCCACCCCCTGGCCGACCACGAACAGCAGGCCGATGTAGAGAAAGATGACGCCGATGATGAAGCCCGGACCGAACATCAGGCCTCCGGGCTCCCGGCCTGGTCCCCTTCGGTTTCGGGAGAGGGATCGAGGCGGCGGGCGATAACGAGGAGCAGCAGGATGCAGCCCCCCCAGGCGGTGAAGAGATAGGCGAACATGCCGGCCTGGTTGTGGACGTTGTCGCCCCGCAGCACCGGAAAGAAGAAAAGGAACAGAAAGAGGCAGAAGAGCGCCAGGTGGCATTCCGACTGCTGCAGGATTTTTCTCATTGGGTCCATTTGGCCTCGGCCATGTCGGTGAAGCGAAGACGCTCCGCCAGGGAGCAGCCGGAAACAGGGAACACGGAAAACATAGGCGATTTTTTCAAAAGAAGCCAGTCGTGCGCAAAGGATCAGCCACTGGTGTCACGGCCGGCCACCAGGGTGCCGCAACCGCCTTCGAGCCGGCGCCGCCAGGTATTGGCCCGCCGGACGTTGCAACCTTGCTGGCTGAAATAAGCATGCACGGCGGCGAAGCGATCCGCAGGCGGGCTCCGGAAGACGCTGCCCGCCACCGGGTTGCAGAAGAGCAGATGCAAAGTAACTTCGGGAAAAACTTTGAGACGACCGGCCAGGGGTTCGAGCTCCACCATCCCGTCGTTCACCCCCTCGAGCAGCAGGTAGTTGAAGCCGAGCTTTCGTCTTCTTGTCCGGGAGAGGCGCGGCCATTCCCGGGCAAGAAGACGAAAAAGTTTTTCGTAATCCGGCCCGTTCGGCAGCAGCTTCCGGTGGGTGGCGGCGGTGCCGGCGTGCAGGGAAACCATCAGGCCGTTGTGGGGCAGGTGGAGAACTTCGGCCAGCCGCTCGGTGGGCGAGCCGGTGGTGGTGAGGGAAAGAGGCAGTTTTTGGCGGCGGCAGTGCTCGAGAAAAGGCAGCAGAGCGCCCGGGTTGTGGAGCGGGTCGCCGACCCCGGACAGGGTGCAGCGCAGCGGCCGGTGACCGCGCCGGCGGGCCGCCTCGAGCTGCTCCTGCAGTTCGCCGGCGGTGAGGTTGCGGAACAGGCCGTCGCGGCCCGAGGCGCAGAACGGGCAGCCCACTATGCAACCAACCTGGCTCGACAGGCAGAGGGTGCCGGAACCGTAATACACCGCCTCCACCCGGGCCCCGTCGGCCAGGGTGACGGTGAACTTGTCAAGCTCCACCCCACCGCTTCTCTCGGTTTGATTCATGCCCTCCTCCCAACCTGAAAAGACTTGCCGCTGCCGGCAAAATACTCTTCAATATCCCTTTCGCCCACCCCTTTAAGATTCTTTTTTGGCTCTGCCCTTCCCTGTCCAGCATGTCATCGCAACGAATCAGCATAACCGGCGCCCGACAAAACACTCTCAAGAACATCGATCTCGATCTGCCGCTAGGATCTTTCATCGTAATCACCGGCGTTTCCGGTTCCGGAAAATCCTCTCTGGCCTTCGACACCCTCTACGCCGAGGGCCAGCGCCGCTACGTCGAGACCTTTTCCTCCTACGCCCGCCAGTTCCTCGACCGCATGGACCGGCCGGCGGTGGACCGCATCGATTCCATCCCGCCGGCGGTGGCCATCGACCAGACCAATCCGGTGCGCACCTCTCGTTCCACCGTGGGCACCATGACCGAACTGAACGACCACCTGAAGCTGCTCTTCGCCCGGGCCGCATATCTGGTCTGCCCAGGTTGCGGCCGCAGGGTTTCGGAAGACAGCCCGGACTCGGTCTGCGACCGGCTGCTCACGGTTTTCTCCAACGAAGCCGAGAACGAGGCCCTGGTCGTCTTCCCGGTGACGGTGCCGGAAAACTTCAGCCAGGAGGAGGTGCTCGGCCACCTGGCGGCCCAGGGCTACCACCGCATCCACAAAAAGGAAGGAAATCGCCTCGAGGTGGTCCAGGACCGGCTGCGGATCGGGTCCGGTCGCCGGAGTCGCCTCGTCGAGAGCCTGGAGGCTGCCTTTCAGCATGGCCGCGGCCATCTCCTGGTCTATCCCCTCTCCGCCCCCGGAGAGCCCCTGCGTTTTTCAAAGGGGCTGCACTGCCCGGACTGCGATCTCGTTTTCCGGCCGGCAACCCCCAGCATGTTCTCCTTCAACTCGCCGCTGGGCGCCTGCGAGGTCTGCCGCGGCTTCGGCCGGGTGATCGGCGTCGACTACGACCTGGTGGTGCCGGACACCTCCCTGTCTCTCGCCGCCGGCGCCGTAAAACCTTTCCAGTCCGAGAGTTACCGGGAGTGCCAGGAGGATCTCTTGCGTTTCGCAAAGCTCCGCAATATTCCTGTGGACCTGCCCTGGCGGGAACTTACCGGGGAGCAGCGGAACTGGGTGCTGGCCGGCGAGGGCGACTGGGAGGACGGCGTCTGGTACGGGGTAGACCGTTTTTTCGCCTGGCTCGAAGGCCGGGCCTACAAGATGCACATCCGGGTGCTGCTCTCCCGCTACCGGGCCTATGGCGAATGCCCGGCCTGCGCCGGCGCCCGGCTGCGGCCCGAAGGCCTTACCTGGAGGCTGGGCGCGGCGGCTGGCAAAACCATGCACGACATCATGCTGCTGCCCATTTCCGACTGCCTTGGTTTTTTCGAGAATCTCGAGCTGCCCGCCCCCATCGACGAGGCCGCGGCCCAACTGCTCATGGAAATCCGCACCCGGCTCGGTTTCCTGGTCGAGGTGGGCCTGGGCTACCTCACTTTGGACCGCCAGTCCCGCACCCTGTCCGGCGGCGAGGTGCAGCGCATCAACCTCACCACCGGCCTCGGCACTTCTCTTACCAATACGTTGTTCATTCTCGACGAGCCCTCCATCGGCCTGCATCCCCGGGATATCGGGCGGCTGATCCGGGTGCTCCGGCGGTTGCGGGACGCCGGCAACACGGTACTGGTGGTGGAGCACGACCCGGCGGTGATCCTGGCCGCCGACCTGGTGGTGGAGATGGGGCCGGGCCCGGGCGAGCGGGGCGGCGAGGTAGTGTACTTCGGCCCGGTGGCAGGTCTTCTCGAAACGGAAAAATCCCTCACCGGCGGCTATCTCTCTGGCCGGCTGCAGGTGGCTTCAGGGCCGCAGGCCCTGCCGGTGAGCGAGCAAACAAAGCGGCTCGAGATCCTCGGCGCCGGAGCCCAAAACCTGAAAGAGATCGATGTCGCCATCCCCCTCAATCGCCTGGTCTGCCTTACCGGGGTTTCCGGCTCCGGCAAGTCGACCCTGCTTGAGGAGATCCTCTTCCGGGCCCTCTGCCGGCGCTTCGGCAGACCCACCGAAGCGCCGGGCCGCCATGCAGAGCTGCGGGGCTGGGAGGGGCTTGCCGACGTGGTTCTCGTGGACCAGAGCCCCATCGGCAAATCGGCCCGCTCCAATCCGGCAAGTTACGTGGGAGCCTACGACGCCATCCGCAAAAAAATCGCGACCCAGCCCCTGGCCCGCGAGCGGGGCTATACCGGCGCCACCTTCTCCTTCAACACCGGCGACGGCCGCTGCCCGGCCTGCGGCGGCAACGGCTTTGAACGGGTGGAGATGCAGTTTCTGAGCGATGTCTATCTGCGTTGCCCCGAGTGCGACGGCCGCCGCTTCCGGGAGGAAGTACTCGATGTGCGGCTGCAGGCTTCAACAGCGGCCGGGAAAAAGACAAGCGAGCAACCGGCGAAGTCGGTTGCCGGGGCGGAACCGCCAACGGAGAAAAATATAGCCGAGATCCTCGAACTGACCGTGGACGAGGCCTGTCTCTTCTTTGCTGGCGAGCAGAAAATTCTCCGGCCGCTGCAGGTCCTGCAGGACGTTGGTCTCGGCTACATGCGGCTCGGCCAGCCCCTGCCCACCCTGTCCGGCGGCGAAGCCCAGCGGTTGAAGCTGGCCCAGCACCTGGCCGAGGCCTCTTCCACCGCCGGGCGCGGCAAAAAGAGCGGCCCCAAGATTTTTCTGTTCGACGAGCCCACCACCGGCCTTCATTTCGCCGACATCGCCGTGCTGCTCCTTGCCCTGCGGCGGCTGGTGATGGCAGGGCACTCGGTGCTGGTCATCGAGCACAACCTCGACGTCATCGGAGCTGCCGACTGGCTCATCGACCTAGGCCCCGAGGGTGGCGAGGCCGGCGGCCGGCTGGTGGCCCAGGGGCCGCCTTCCGAGGTCGGCTCCTGGGCCGAAAGCCATACCGGCGCCGCCCTGGCAGCCCAGCAACAGGAACGTATCCAGATGGAAACCGCCGGTCCGCGCCACTTGCATGCCGCAGAACCGGCGGGCCGCTACGGTCACCGGGAGGAAATCTTTATCCAGCACGCCCGGGAGCACAACCTGCAGGACATCTCCGTGGCCATCCCCCAGGACCGCTTTACGGTGATCACCGGGGTTTCGGGCTCGGGCAAGAGCACGGTGGCCTTCGATATCCTGTTCGCCGAGGGCCAGCGCCGCTACCTGGAAACCCTGAACGCCTACGCCCGTCAGTTCGTCGAATTGGTGGCCCGGCCCGAAGTGGACGCGGTGTTCAACATCCCGCCCACCGTGGCCATCGAACAGCGCACCAGCCGCGGCGGCCGCAAGAGCACGGTGGCCACGGTCACCGAGATCCACCACTTTCTGCGCCTGCTCTTCGTCAAGCTCGGGGTGCAGTTCTGCCCGGACTGCGAGATTGCCATCGAGGCCCGCTCTGCCGAGGCCATTGTCGAAGCGATCCGCCGCGAGTTCCGGGGGCAGAGGGTGCAGATCCTCGCTCCCCTGGTCCGCAGCCGCAAGGGGCTGTACAAGGATCTCGCCAAATGGGCGGCGGGCCAGGGATTTTCGGAGTTGCGGGTGGATGGGCGGCCTGTGCAGACCGGCAAATGGCCGCGTCTGGACCGTTACCGCGAACACTCCATCGAACTGCCGGTGGGCGGGTTGGCCGTGCCGGCCAGGAGAACGGCGGAACTGGCAGCGCCGGTAACGACGGCCCTCGAGCATGGCGGCGGCACGGTGCTGGTGGCCCCCCAGGACGGCGGCCACGAAAAGCTCTTCTCCACCAGCCGCACCTGCCCCGGCTGCGGCCGCGGCTTTGCCGAGCTCGATCCCCGCATGTTCTCGTTCAACAGCTCCAACGGCTGGTGTCCAACCTGCTTCGGCACCGGCCTCGAGATGAAGGGGTTCGACGCCGACCAGAGTGGCGAAGAGATCTGGTGGAATGACTGGTGGGAGGGCGAGGCCCGGCCGTGCCCGGCCTGCAACGGCCACCGGTTGCGGCCCGAGTCGCTCGCGGTGCGCTTGAAGGACCATTCCATCGCCTGGTACTCCGGCCTTCCGGTGGCCACCGCCAAGCGCGTTTTTTCCGAAATGAAGTGGCAGGCCAGGGAAAAGAGCATCGCCGCCGGCGTGGTGGCGGAGCTCGTCTCCCGCCTCGGCTTCCTCGAGGAGGTGGGACTCGACTACCTCACCCTCGACCGGGCCGCCCCCACCCTCTCCGGCGGCGAGGCGCGCCGCATCCGGTTGGCGGCCCAGCTCGGCAGCAACCTGCAGGGGGTCTGCTATATCCTCGACGAACCCTCCATCGGCCTGCATGCCGCCGATACCCTGCGGCTGCTGGCCATTCTCGAACGGTTGCGGGACAAAGGCAACACCATGGTGGTGGTGGAGCACGACGAGGAAACCATCCGCCGGGCCGACCACGTCATCGACCTCGGCCCCGGCGGCGGCACCAGCGGCGGCCGGGTCGTGGCCAGCGGCACGGTAACGGAGATCATGGCCAACCCGGAGTCGGTCACCGGCCATTTTTTGAAAAATCCCCTCCGGCACCCTCCACCGACTGAACGGGCCGCGGTGCGGAAAAAGGTATTCTCCGGCGGCACCCTGGAAATAGAGGGGGCCTCTCTTCACAACCTGCGGCTCCAGCGGCTGCGGCTGCCCCTGGGTTGCCTGGTCTGCGTCACCGGTGTTTCCGGCTCCGGCAAGTCCTCCCTGGTGCGGGACGTGTTGCACGACAATCTGAAAAAGCTGGTGATTGGCCGGCGGCAGCAGAAAAGCGAAAATCGGCTGGTGGGCTGTGAAAAAATTTCAGGCTGGGAAGGTGTGGGCCGGGTGCTTGAGGTGGACCAGAGCCCCATCGGCCGCACCCCCCGCTCCTGCCCGGCCACCTATGTGGGCTTCTGGGATGCCGTCCGCAAGATTTTTTCAAGCAGCCCGGAAGCCGCTCTGCGGGGCTACACACCGAGCCGTTTTTCGTTCAACGTCGCCGCCGGCCGCTGCCCGGCCTGCAACGGCCACGGTCTGAAGAAAATCGAGATGAGCTTCCTGCCCGACGTGGAGGTGGAATGCGAGGTCTGTGAAGGCGCCCGCTTCAACCCCGAGACCCTGGAGGTCCGCTACAAGGACAAGAATATCGGCGAGGTGCTGGCCATGCGGGTGGACGAGGCTGCGGAGTTCTTCGCCGTCCACCCGGCTATCCACCATGGCCTGCAACTCCTGCAGGAGGTGGGACTCGGTTACCTGACCCTGGGCCAGCAGAGCCCCACCCTTTCCGGTGGCGAGGCCCAGCGCATCAAGCTGGTCACCGAACTGGCCAAGGCCAGGCCGGCGGCGGGCATGCGGTCCGGCGGCGGGCAGGTGCTCTATGTGCTGGACGAACCCACCATCGGCCTGCACATGGCCGACGTCGAGAAGCTGATCCAGGTCCTGCACCGGCTGGTGGAGGCGGGCAACACGGTGGTGGTCATCGAGCACAACCTCGACGTGATCGCCGAGGCCGACTGGATCGTCGACCTGGGACCCGGCGGCGGCGGGCGCGGCGGCCTGGTCGTGGCCGAGGGGTCACCTGCCGGGTTGGCAGGTTCAAAAAAATCGGTGACCGGCTCCTTCCTGGCTCCACTGCTCGAGCGCTCCGGCAAGAGCTGATTCACCTCTCCTGCCGCTTCCGCTGGCGCCATCCGTAAAGCAGCAGGGCGTAGGGCAGGATATTGCAGAGAATGACCAGTATGCCAAGACCGATCTGGATCTCCCGTGTCAAGTGTTCCGGGTAGATGAGCGGTAGAAGGTAGCGCTCCACAAAGCTCGTTTCGTAGCTCGGAAGACCGCTCGCCAGCCGCCAGCTCTGTTCGACATCGGTGAGCGGGCAGTACCAGCCGGCCAGTTCCACCAGTGTTCCCCAGAGGGCGGCGGGCAGGTGCAACAGGGCAAGCAGCGGCCAGCGCAGGACCAGCCAGCCGCCGGTGATGACAAAGAGAATAAAGAGCAGGTGGACGACGAGCAGCAGGTCCGCCCCGAAGCCGTACCAGGAGCCGTTCATTCGCTCCCCTCCCCGGCTTCGTCTCCCGGGTCCCGGCTCCAGATGAGCTTGCCGTTTCGCCACAGCCGGC
>JBFHWX010000072.1:0-15621 GCA_041599275.1 Desulfobulbales bacterium
CCTCGGCGCCCCGCCTCTCCTCCCTCCTTCCGGCAACGGGGCAGAGAGTGTCATGGCCAGAAAATTTCTCGTCTTCCAGCATACCCCCTGGGAGGGGCCCGGCCGCCTGCTGGTGGACGCCGCCCGCCAGCAGGGCGCCAAGCTGCGGCTGGTGCGGCTCTGGCAGGACGAGATCCCAACGCTTGCCCCCTACGACGGGCTGATCGTCCTCGGCGGCAGCCCCAACGTCGACCAGGAAGCGCAGTATCCTTTTCTGCGTCGGGAAAAGGAAGTCATCCGCCAGTCCATCGCCCACGACCGGCCCTATCTCGGATTCTGCCTCGGCCACCAGCTCCTCGCCCATGTCATGGGTGCCCGGGTGGGGCCCAATTTCAAGCCCAGCGTCGGCTTCATCAAGGGGTACCAGACCCACCGCGGCAAGGAACACCCGGTGTTCGCCGGGCTGCCCCGCACCCTCCACCTCTTTAAATGGCACGGCCAGGCGGTGCAGGAACCGCTGCCCAAGCAGATGGAGATGCTGCTCACCTCGGCGGACTGCCAGGTGGAGGCGGTCGCGGTGCGCAACCGCCCCCATATTCTGGGGGTGCAGGCCGATATCCATGCCGCCGACCCGCGCACCGTGTCCTCCTGGCTCTCGAAGGATGCCAAGTGGCTCGCCTCCCTTGCCCCCCATGCCGTCGATCCCCAGGTGGTGAGCTCGGAGGCCAGCTTCCTGGCCGCCCGGCTGGCCGAGCAGTTCCAGCGTTTTTTTGCGGCATATCTGCGGGTGCTGGGATAAGCTGGTTTTCCGGGCTGCTGCTGCCTTTCCCCTGCTGCGTCCTCTTTCTCCCCTTTCGGCCATGGAACGAAAAGATAACCTCTTCATGCTGCTCAGCCAGGACGGGCCCTTCACCATCGGAGATGCGCCCCTGGGTGGTCCGATTTTTTCGCCGCTTACCCGAAGCTGGCTGCGGTCCTTCGACAACGGCTCGGTGCGCACCAAATTCCGCACCATCCGCAACCACATCTTCGAGATCCTCGACGTCTCTTCCTTTGCCGAGATCAGGGGGCTTCTCCACGACCGCGAGCGCCGCCAGGCGGTGGATCGCAGGGCCTACCGGCTGCTCGGCAACATGTTCGGCATCGAGGGCACCGAACGCGAGATCATCGCCACGGTGAAGAGTTATTCCCGCACCGCCGACGCGGTGATCCGTTACCTCAAGGGCAAGGTGCTGGCCAACTACGCCTCCTATATCGAGATGACCAACGAGATCGACGCCGCCTCCAGTCCGGTGGAACTCCTTCTCATTCTCTTCGACGACCGTTACCACAAGAAGGCGCGTTTCGAGGCCAAGCGCAAGCTTATCCTCATGCAGCTCGCCGGCTCCATCGACCAGCGCGAGCGGGAGACGGAAAACGAGCTCAAGTTCGGCCGCTTCCTCGAGTTTCTGAACGATTTCGTGTGGAGTCGCCAGTTCCGGATCGGTGAGCTGGAGATCGTTGGCCTCCTTTCCGAACACGACCCCGGCTCTTTCCGTTGCCGGCGGGTGCGCACCGTGGGGATCGACCGCATCGATTCCCTGGTCCCGAAGCCCGGCGAGAAGCTCACTCTCATCAAGCGCCGCCGTTTCCACGCCGGGGACCGCGAGATCCCGATCTACGTCTCCATCCGCAAGAAGCCGCCCGAGGCCAAGGTGTTGAAGCTTCTCCGCAAGGGCGAGGAAAACCCGGCGGTGGCGGTGGACGACGAACTGGGGCTGATGGGGGTGGTGGAGTCCCTGGCCGAGGTCAAACTCTTCCAGCGCCACCTCACCGAGTGCGCCATCCGGGCCGGTTCCTTCATGACCCTCGAGGACATCTCCGACACCCTGGCCGGCGGCCGCCACCGGGGGACCAACGTCGGCAGTTCGGCCTCCACGCCAATGCTCAAGTTCTTCGCCAGGATGGGTGGCATGCGGGTGGAGTTCATCGTTCACACCCACAAGAGCTACCTCGACTACATCTACCAGCGCGAGGTTTCCCACGACGAGTACGAGGTCAAGCGCCTCTTCGATTCCGGGGTGGCGGAACTGCTCTTTCCCCACGAGATCTACCGCTTGAATCTGCAGAAGATCCGCGACGACCTGCTGCGCTGGTTCCGGGCCCGCATCGAGGAATACGCCTGAGGCGGCCCCTGGCTTCCTCAAAAAACATCTTCCTCCATTCCGAGTGCTTACTTTCATTGGCACGGGTTGTGGCGGGATTTTTCGCCTTCCCTCTTGACGACGGAGAGGGATGGGGTAGATTGAGTGGACCGGTGGTGGCGGATCACGCTGCCATTTCTTGTGGTGTTCCTCGAATTTTCGTTGGAATCAAGAACAGAGGCGCTTCGGCGCCGCCCCCCTCGGCGGAGATTCCGCGGGGATTTTTCCGGCTTGTCGCTGTTTCGGTGTTCTATTGAGCGGTCGGATCCGTGGTGGCTCTGGCTCGTGAGGGGATCGAAAAAAGGAGGACTGTCATGGCAAAGGAAAAAACTGCAGAGACCATCATCCTGCGGGTTGGACACGGCATTGTGGCCATTCCGCGGCCCAATCAGGCCATCGGTCTGCTCAACGATCCGCTGCCGCTGGCCGATCACGGCAGCGCCTTGCCTGCCGGCGAGGAAAGCGTGGCCCCCGACGAGGAGCGTCCTCCAAGTCAGTGGTGACCAGGGGAAGGGCTGGCTTGGGCCGGCTCTCTCGTTTTCAGGTGTTCATTCCGCGCGACCCTTCGAAGGGTCGCGCGTTTTTTTGTACAGGGAGTGGTGCGGGTGGTGAAACGGCGGGGTGGTGGAGAAGAGGGCGGGGTGCTGCGGGTGGCCGGGTTGGGGGAATTGCCCTTTGTGCGGTCGGCCCGCCGCCGGCGGCTGGTGCTCACGGCCCGGCCCTTTGCCGGGGTGCGGGTTGCAGCCCCCCTTGCCGTCTGCCGTGACGAGGTCGCCGATTTTGTGGGCCGCCGGGCCGCCTGGGTGGATGGCCAGCGCCAGCGGCTGGCCCTGCTCGAAGCAAAAGCCCTGGCTCTTTGCAGTAAGCTGGGACCCGTGGACGGTCAGGCTGCCCGTCGCCTGCTGCCCGCCCGCCTTCGCGAACTGGCCGCCCGCCACGGCTTCCAGGTGGGCCGGGTGACGGTCCGCAACCAGCGTTGCCGCTGGGGGAGCTGCTCGGCCCGCAACGACATAAGTCTCAACGCCAAACTGCTGCTCTTGCCTGACGAGTTGCGTGATTTCGTTCTCCTCCACGAGCTCGTCCATACCCGGGTGAAGAACCACGGCCCCGCCTTCTGGGCCGAACTCCTCGCCGTTCTGCCCGAAGCCCGTCTCCTTCACCAGCGCATGCAGGATTACGGCCCCCTGCTGCTGGTGCCGCCTTCCCTTGCCGCCGGTGCTTGAATGAGCCGCGGCAAGAACAAGATCCTCGTTTTGTAAGCCTCTTTATGCAGCCGGCAGGAAATCCCGCTTGGTCATCTCTTCCCAGGCCGCCAGGCTTTCGGCGCCCTGCGCGTGGGCCGCGAACCGGTGGCCGAAGCGCAGGTTCGCCGCGTAATACCAGGTGAAGAGCTTGATGCGGCCCAAGGCGCGCCGCTCCGGATAGAGGCCGGTGATCCGCCGGCAGCAGTCGAGGTAGATGGCCAGCAGGCTGGCCGGCGAGGCCTCGAAGGGGCGCCCGCAGATCTCGCCGAAGAGCCAGGGCTTCTGCACCGCGGCCCGGCCGATCATCACGCCGTCGCAACCGGTGGCCGCGAACAGCCGCCGGCAGTCGGCGGCGGATGTGACGTCGCCGTTGCCGATCACCGGCAGCCGGCTCATGGTTTTCAGGTGGCCGATGTACTCCCAGCGCGCCCGGCCCTTGAGTTTTTCTCCCACCAACCGCGGGTGCAGGCAGATGGCCTCGACCCCGCAGCCCTCAAGCATCTGGCAGAGATCCTTCAGGTAAACCAGGTCCGGCCGCAGCCCCAGGCGGATCTTGACGGTGAGCGGCCGCTGGCTCACGGTGCGCCGCAACCGCTGGAGGATGGCTTCGCTCTGCCCGAGATCGGAAAGCAGAAAGGCGCCGGCCCGCATCTTGCCGGCAATGGCCGGCGCCGGGCAGGCCAGGTTGAAGTCGATGATGTCGCCCTCGCCCCGGAGCAGGGCCCGGGCGCCGCGCTCGGCCTGCTCCGGGGTTGCGGCAAAGAGCTGGTGGGCGAGGGGGAATTCAGCAGGAGTGCGGTGCAGGGCCGGAGCGGAGGCGAAACTCTCGGAGGGCAGGCGGCTGGCGGAGAGCATCTCCGAAAAAAAGAGACCGGGCCTGCCGAGCTCGGCGACCAGGGAGCGCAGTGGCGAGTGGCTGAGGCCCACCATGGGGGCGAAAACCAGGGGCGGGTCGATGGAAACGGCGCCTATGCGGAAGGGTGGAGCGGGCATCGTCGGGCAGAGCGGGGTGAAGGGAGAAGAGGCCGGGCCAGGGGCGCTCAAGAAGACTCGTTTTTGAGGCGGCCGTCAAGGCCAGGAGGAGAGTTTACATTAATGAAATATTTTTTTATTTTTTCACAAAGAGGTGTTTTTCAAAAATGTTAAATCGTGCTGCTTGTTTTTCGTTTTTGTAAAACATGTGGCGGGGGAAGAGCCTGAGAGTTCTTCTTTTGTGTTGTCAGTTCGGTTGGTTGTTGTGTGGCTTGGGGAGTGGCACACTTGTTGCTTTTGGTTGCGGCATGCCGTCTCAGGGCGGTTCAGGAAAAGTTTTCTGCAAGCGAAGGCAAAGGATGCACCCCAAGGCTGCACACCAACAAGGAGGAAGAGCAATGCAGTATGGTTTGACCGCCGTCCCCGGTTTACCCGTCAGGACATATCCGATCGCCCAAAGGGCCGCCCTTGCCGCTGCCGCTGTCGTGGCCGCCGTGCTGCTTCCGGGCCTGGCCCTGGCCGCCGAAGAGGCCGCCATCGATACCGGCACCACCGCCTGGATGCTGACCTCCACGGCGCTGGTGCTTCTCATGGTGCCGGGGCTGGCGATGTTCTACGGTGGGCTCGTTCGCACCAAGAACGTGCTCGGCACCATGATGCATTCCTTTGTTTCCATGGCGGTGATCGGCGTGCTGTGGGTGATCTGCGGTTACGCCCTGGCCTTCGGGCCCTCGGTGCTGGGCGGTTTCGTGGGCTGGAGCCGGGATTACTTCTTCCTCTCCGGCATCGACGACGTGATCACCAACGGTGTGCCTGAGTACGTGCTCGCCATGTTCCAGGGCAAGTTCGCCATCATCACCCCGGCGCTGATTTCGGGGGCGTTGGCCGAACGCGTCTTCTTCCGGGGCTACACGCTCTTTATCGTCCTTTGGTTCTTCGCGGTCTACCTGCCGCTCTGCCACTGGGTCTGGGCCGCCGACGGCTGGCTGTTCAACGCCGGCGCAGCAGGAGTCATCGATCTGGCCGGCGGCCTGGTGATCCACGTCTCGGCCGGCACCTCGGCCCTGGTGGCCGCCATCTTTCTCGGTCCCCGCCGCGGTTTTCCGAAGCTCGCCATGCCGCCCAACAACCTGGTGATGACCATGATGGGCGCCGGCCTCCTGTGGGTGGGCTGGTTCGGTTTCAACGCCGGCTCCACCGTGCACAGCGGTCTCGACACCGCCCGGGCCCTGACCATGACCCAGGTTTCCGCGGCCAGCGGTGCCCTCACCTGGCTCGTCATCGAGGCTTTTGTCTACCGCAAGGCCACCTCCCTTGGCTTCGTCTCCGGCATCCTCGCCGGCCTGGTGGTGATCACTCCGGCAGCCGGCGTGGTGCAGCCCGCCGGTGCCATGGTTCTCGGCATGCTTTCTTCCATCGCCTGCTACTATGCCTTGATTATGAAAAACAAACTGGGGTACGATGACAGTCTCGACTGCTTCGGCATCCACGGCGTGGGCTCCGGCCTCGGCGTGATCCTGCTGCCCTTCTTTATCCGTGACTCGTGGATGGCCGATGCGGCGGCCGCAGCCGGCGGCTCCTGGACGGTCTGGGACCAGCTCGGGGTGCAGTTGACCGGCATGGGAGCCACCATCGGGCTTTCCGCCGTGGCCACCGTGGTCATCTGCCTGCTGGTCGAAAAAACCGTGGGCTTCCGGTTGCCCGAGCAGGCCGAGCAGGTCGGCCTCGATTACTCGCTGCACGGCGAGCGGGGCTACGGCCTGGTTCATCCCGATCACTAGAGCCCTGACCGGGGCGCGGCCCTGAAGGAGAGGAAAACCATGAAGAAGATCGAAGCAATCATCAAACCCTTCAAGCTCGACGAGGTGAAGGAGGCCCTGAACGGAATCGGCATCCAGGGCATGACCATCTCCGAGGTCAAGGGCTACGGCCGCCAGAAGGGCCACAAGGAGATCTACCGTGGCGCCGAGTACATCATCGACTTCATCCCCAAGGTGAAGATCGAGATCATCGTCGCCTCCGCCCTGGCCGACGAGGTGGTGCGCACCATCCGCGAGGCAGCCAACACCAATACCATCGGCGACGGCAAGATCTTCGTGATGCCGGTGGAGCAGGTGGTGCGGGTGCGTACCGGCGAAACCGGCGAGGATGCCATCTAGTGGCCTGTTTGGTTCATCCTGTCTCATAATTGTTGGTCCTCGCGGCCCCACGTTGTGTTGCGAAGAGTTCGGCAGAAGGCTGTTCGGCCTTCACTTCCGGGCCTTGCGGGGAACCACGATGTCTCTACAATTCCCGGTCCCAAGTGACCGTACGGTCCTTTAGGGCACGGGTTTTTCCACGAACCGGAACGAAAGAGGCCGGCGCCGCGTTTGCGGTGCCGGCCTCTTTCGTTTTTCGGGCAAGTCCCTTCAGCTTCGGGCGGCGATGATGGCGCTCAGGGTGCGGGCGGCGGCAAGGCAGGTGGCCAGTTCCCGTTCCGGGGCCGCAGGGGTGATGAGCAGCAGGCCGAGGATCTTGCCGGTGTCCTCGAAAAGGGGCAGGGCGTGGTGGTCGTCCCAGGTGGAGGCAGAAGGGGCCAGGTGCAGATGGGGCTGGTCGGCTCCGATGGCCCTGCCGCAGGTGCAGACCGTGGGCGACATCCGGCTCCAGAAGGCATGCTCCGCCGGGCTCATGCCGACGGCGGCGGCAAGTTCCATGATCCTGCCGTCCTTGGCGCAGAGCAACACCGCGAAGCCCCTGGGGAGGCCGGCGTCCGGGGCAGGCAGCAGGCCGGCCAGGATGCGCAGGCAGTCGGGCAGGAATTCTGCCAGGGGGCGGGGGGCGAGGGCGGCGTGCAGCATGGCGTTTATGCCGCCTTCCAGGAGGAGACGGCGCTGCAGAAAATCTCCCTCCTCGCTGGCCGAACCGGCGGCAGTGGGTGGCGCGGCCAGCAGGTCGGCGATGCGGCGGGTGAGGATGTCCTTCTCGCGGCGCAGTTCGGCCACTCTTTTTTCCAGTTCCTGGTAGCTTGGTTTGGTCTTCATACCATCGGCGACGTGTCCTGGTTTCTTGGTGGTCCAGCGGGTGGGGCAGTTGGCAGGCACGTCTTCTTTCTCCTCGTTTTGTTCAATCCGTTCGGCTTTTGGCCTCAACCGGCCTTCCCATGCCATGCGGCGAAAAGACGGTTGTCCAGCCAGAGCAGTGTGGTATCCCCCGGGTTGCTGAAATGGAGGGCGGTTTCGGGCCCGACCTCGAGGGAGTCGCCCGGTCCCAGGCGCTGTTCCGGTTCGCCGCCCAGCACTGCCTCGCCCTGCAGCACAAGGATGCGGCCTTGGCAGCCGGTGGCTCCCGGCACCGTGCATTTCTGGCCGGGTTCGAGAGCGAATTTTTCGATTTTGTAAGAAGCCGTCTCTTCGATGAGGCTGATCGCTCCCCACGGGGTGGGGGTGGTGCGGTGGTGGCGGCAGGTGGCGTCGCCGGCGGCGCTCAGCCGTTCCACCAGTTTTTTTACTTCCTGCACCCGGTCGAGGTCGGCCACCAGCACGGCGTCGGCGGTTTCGATCACCGCCAGGTGGCGGAGCCCGAGGCCGACGACACGGGCCCGCTCGGTGCGGATAAAGGAGTCCCGCACGTCTTCGAGCAGGGCCTCGCCCTGCACCACGTTGTTGTTGCCGTCCTTGGCGGACACCTGCCAGAGGGCCTTCCAGGAACCGATGTCGGACCAGCCGAAATCGCCTTCCACCACCGCCACCCGGCGGGATTTTTCCAGGATGCAGCAGTCGATGGAATCAGAGGGCGAATGAGCCATGCTCTCTTCGTCGAGCCGGAAGAAGCCATCGGCTCCGGCGCCCTGCCGCACCGCCCGTTCCATGGCCCGGTAAGTGGCGGGGCTGTAGTGTTGCAGTTCCCCGAGAAAGCTGCCCACGGTGAACAGGAACATGCCTGAGTTCCAGAGATAGGCCGGATCCTGCAGGAAATTTTCGGCTTTTTCCCGGCAGGGCTTCTCGACAAAGGCCGCCACCCGGTGGCCGTCCCCCCGGCGGATATAGCCGTAGCCGGTTTCCGGGCAGCTTGGCCGGATGCCGAGGGTGACCAGCAGGTGGCGTTCGGCCAGCGGTCGGGCCTCGGCGATGGCCTGCCGCCAGGCGACCTCGTCCTGGATGAGATGGTCTGTGGGCAGCACCAGGAGCACGGTGTCGTCGGCCTTCGCCTCGAGCCCGAGCCGTTGCCGGCAGTAGAAGGCGGCGGCGGCGATGGCCGCCACCGTGCCGCGGTCAAGCGGCTCGAGCAGCAGGGCGAAGGGCCGGGTCGGCCAGCGCTCGCGCAGTTGCCCGCAGGCCAGGTCGGCATAGGGCTCCTCGGCCACCACCAGGGGCGGCAGGATGTCCGCCAGGGTGAAGACCCGGTGCATGGTGGTCTGCAGCAGGGAGAGGTCCGAAGTGAGCTGCAGCAACTGTTTGGGCAGGAGCTTGCGGGACAGGGGCCAGAGTCTGGTGCCGGTGCCGCCGGCAAGGATGACGGGTTGGATCATCGTGTTCTAGGAGCTCCCGGCCGCCTGAACGCCGGGCCTTTTTTCGGATTGCATTTGTTCCATAGCATGCTATAACAGCAAAAAAAAATTGAAGAAGCAAGCCCCATCTCGCCTGTACCGAAATCAACCGGAAGAAATCCCATGACCAACGAACCACACAACCCGCTTCTGGAGAGCCGCCTGGTGCCGGTGATGCGGGAGGGGGTCGAGATCGTCAAGATGCTCCTCTTCCGCGCCCTGAAGGCTGATCTCCTCACACGCTCTCCGGAGCGGCCGGCGGACTGGCCGGCGCGGCTGGCCGGCGCCGTAGTCAACGAGCTCTTCGGCACACCCAACCAGGCCGAGCCCTTTGCCGGCTTCGCCCGCGAGCACGCCGCCGACATCGAGCGGGAGCTGGCCGGGCTGGCCGCTCGGCACGGGGAGCTGCGCATACCGCTCACCGACGGGCTGCGCATGCAGTTTCTCTGCGATTCCCTGGCCGGCGACGACGATCCCGCCCTTCTCGAGCGGGCCCGGCACCTGGGCATTCTCCTCGAGGAGCGGGAGATGCCGTTGCCCCACCACTTCATCAACCTGGTGCGCCGCCTGGGGGCTGCTTTCCATTTGGTGACGCCGCCGGCTGAAAGCGAGAAGACGGTGAACTGAGCGGGAGCCCCGCGTCCCTACAGCCCCACCAGGTCGACCTCGCCCCAGGCCCCCAGCTGCTCGCCGCAGACCACCACCACCCCGGCGATGTTGTTTATCTCCCGGGCCGCGGCAAGGGCCCGCTTGATGTCGCGCCGGCTCCCCACCTCGTTGCCGAGCCGGGTGGCGGCGGCGTCGGCCAGGGCCGTGGAGGAAGCGAGCACGGTCACCGAATCCGCCTTGCCGAGGCTCAACGAATGGCCCACGGTGCCCGACGAGGTGCAGACCCCGAGCGGCATGCGCTGGGCCGCGATGCGCAGGCCGAGCCGCCCGCTGAGCGGAGACTGGCCGGCAAAGATAGCGGTGTGGCATTCCCTGCTGCGGGCCAGGAAGATGTCGCCGCCGTTTTCGACGATGATCTCCTCGAGCCCGAGCTCTTTCATGAGTGCGCGGCCCACGTATTCGGCGACCACCCCGGCCACCGCCGCCATCGGGCCGACGCCCGCCGCTTCGCCGGCCCGCAGCATGTCGCGGATTATGGGCGGCGCCAGGGGCTGGCGGGGCAGGGGCACCAGGGAGGAGAGAAAGGCGGGGTGGGCCGCGATATGGTTTTCCAGCTGGTTGCGGAAGTGGTGCACCAGGTGGCTCGCTTCGGCTTCCAGGGGCCGGGCCGCCAGGATGTGAAGGTCGGTCTCCCGCACGGTGACCAGGGAGGACACCAACCCCTCGGCCTGGGCCATGCACCGGTAGGAGCGCTCCCGATACGATTCCGGGGCCGGCGGTTTTCTTTTACTTTTTTTCGATGGGGGCATGGCCTGGGGGACGAAGGGCTGTAATGTCTGCACAACGACTTATCATCTTTACCAGATATCCCCAACCTGGCGCTACCAAAACCAGGCTCATCCCGGCCTTGGGCGCCGAGGGCGCCGCGGATCTGCAGCGGCAACTGACCGAAAAAGTGGTGGCCGAGGCCAGGCAACTCCGCCGCGGCGGCGGGCTCGACATCGAGATCCGCCATGCCGGCGGCGATGCCGGCAGCATGGCCGTCTGGTTGGGCAATGATCTTCGTTACGCCGACCAGGGCCCGGGAGATCTCGGCCGCCGTATGGCCACCGCCTTTGCCGACGGTTTTGCCGCCGGCGCCGGGGCCATGGTGCTGGTGGGCTCCGATATCCCGGCTCTCACCGAAGCGGTGCTCGCCGCCGCTTTCGAGGCCTTGGGCCGGGCCGATCTGGTGCTGGGGCCGGCGGCCGACGGCGGCTATTATCTCGTTGGCCTGCGGTTGCCCCGGCCCGAGCTTTTCACCGGCGTGGCCTGGGGAAGTGCCGGGGTCTGCGCCGAGACCCTGGAACGGGCCGCGACCGCCGGCCTGGTCACCGTTCTTCTCGAGGAGTTGCGGGATGTCGACAGACCCGAGGACCTGCCTCTTATCGGTCATCCTGCCGGTCCGTGACGAGGGCCGGGGGCTTGCCGCCACCCTGGACCGGCTCACCACCGAGCCAGGAGTCGAGGTGCTGGTGGTGGACGGCGGCAGCAGCGACGCCACCCTGGCCGTGGCCCGCTCCTTTGCCGGGGTGCGGGTGTTTTCGGCGCCCCCTGGCCGCGCCCGCCAGATGAACCACGGGGCCGCCCGGGCAACGGCGGAGACCCTGCTCTTTCTGCACGGCGACACCCTGCTGGGGCCGGGCTTTGCCAGCGCGATCCGCCTCGCTCTTGCCGATCCCGCCACGGTGGCCGGCGCCTTCCGCTTCCGGCTCGACGCCGCGGCAAAGAAATACCGGGCTCTGGAGATTCTGGTCAACCTGCGCGCAAGAGTTCTGCAAATGCCCTACGGCGACCAGGGCCTCTTCCTGGGCGCGGAGACTTTCCGCGAACTGGGTGGTTTTCCCGAGCAGCCGCTGATGGAGGATTTCGAACTGGTGCGGCGCTTGCGCCGGCGGGGCCGGATCGTGCTCCTCGACGAGCCGGCGCTCACCTCGGCCCGGCGCTGGCAACGAAACGGCCTGTTGCGGCTTACGGTGATCCACCAGCTCATGATCGCCGGCTACCTGCTGGGTGTCGAACCCCAACGGCTGGCGGCCTGGTACCGGCGGCGGATGCGGGTGGCCGGCTAGAGAAAGAGCTTGGAGGGCTCGTCGCCCTTGTCCTGGGGCTTGGTCACCGGCGGCAGCTCTTCGTCCTTGATGGCCGGCTCCCGGGGCAGGAAGCGGTGGCGCAGGTCGGCGTCGCGGATTACCTGGGCCAGGGTCTGGGAACCTTTTTCCAGAGAGGGATAGAAAAAGGATTTGCGCAGGAAAGTGTTGTCGCTGGACAGAAAGGAAGCGAGTACCATGAACAGCAGCACGGCCAGCAAAAGTCCCTTGAGCAGGCCGAAGAGGCCGCCCATGGTGTGGTCGAACCAGTCGAGCATGGTGATTTCCATGACTTTTTTCAGGAAAACGCCGAGCAGGATGACCGCCAGGTAGATGACCACGAACAGAATGAAATAGGTGAGCAGGAAGGCGATCTGGGTATTGTCGATGAAGGACAGCACCGTGCCGTAGATCGCGCCGTGGTAGAGGCCGGCGGCCACGAAGCCGGTCACCAGGGCGACGATAAAGGCGATCTGCCGGATGAGCCCGCGCCAGATGCCGTATCCGGTGCTGACCAGCACGATGACGAGAACGATGAAATCAAAGGCGGTGAGACGGCTGACCCAGTCCATAGTGAAAAACGATCCTCCCGGAAGGGGTGCGGGGCCGGAGGCCCGGATGCTGCGGGGCAGCCGTTGGCCGGCCGGCCCCTCGCGCAGACGACGGTTCCAGGCACCCTACCAGAAGGGTGCTGGCGGTGGCAACCGATATGTGCCAGGGAGCGGGGCGTGAACCAGGAGGCGGAACGGCTGGCCTCACTGCTCACCCGCGCCCTCGGCCATCTGCCCGCCAGCGGCGCGGTGGGGTGCGTGGCGATTGACGGTTTGCGGGTTCTTTCGGCGGCTGGTGGCCTTGCCGGATTGCTGGCCGGACGTTGCAGCAGCCGGGAACGGGAGGTTTTTTCCTCCTTTTCCCTTGAAAAGCGAAGACTCGAATGGCTGGCCGGTCGCCTCGCCGCCAAGCAGGCGGCCGGCCGCCTGGTCCCGGCCCGGCTGCAGTTCGAAACCGCAAGCGAGCCGGGCGGCCGGCCCTGCTGGCGGGATTTCCCGCGGCCAAAGGCCCCGGCCCTTTCCATCTCCCACAGCGGCGGCCTGGCCCTGGCCCTGGTCAGCGAAACAGCGGCCTGCGGCATCGATATCCAGCTCTGGAGCGAGCGGATCGAAAACCTGCGGGAGCGCTTCTGCCTGCCCGGCGAAGTGGAGCTGCTGCTCGCCGAACCGGGTTGTAGCGCTCCCGATGGCCGCAACCGAGAGACCGCGGCGTTGCTGCTCCTCTGGGCGGTGAAGGAAGCGCTCCGCAAGGCGGCCATCGATCCGGTTCTGCCCGGTTTTCTGACCCTGCGGGTGGAAGAGGCCGAATCATTGCCACTGGCTGGAGGCGGCCTGGCCCTGCGGTTGGCGGCCAGCGGCGGATTTTTTCAACAACAGCCGGTGCTGGCACTCTTTGCCGGCGACTATGCCGTGGCCCTGACCTGCGCGGGCTGAGGCGGCGCAGGTCAGGAAACGAGAGGAAGACACGCATGGAAATAGTACGTCATATTGCCGAGATGGACCTTTTTAAGGGACTCCCCGTCGAACATATCGAGGAGCTCGCCATGATCGTCGCCGACCAGGAGTTCCGCCGCGGCCAGTCGATCTTTTCCGAGGGCGACGAGGGGGTGGGCTTCTACGTGGTGGTGAGCGGCCGGGTGAAGATCTACAAGGTCTCCCCCGACGGCAAGGAGCAGATCCTGCACATCTTCGGACCCGGCGAGCCCTTTGCCGAGGTGGCGGTGTTCGCCGGCAACCGCTATCCGGCCCACGCCATGGCGCTCGACCCGAGCCGTATCTTTTTTTTCCCGAAGAAGGAATTCGTGCGCCTTCTCGAGCAGCAGCCGGCGCTGGCCATGAACATGCTGGCCTCCATGTCCATGCGCCTGCGGCGCTTTGCCCACATGATCGAGGCGCTGTCACTTAAAGAGGTGCCGGGCCGGCTGGCCGCCCATCTGCTCTATCTCTCCGAGCGCCAGGGCGATTCCGACGAGCTGCGGCTCGACATGGCCAAGGTCCACCTCTCGAGCCTTCTGGGCACCATCCCCGAAACCCTGTCCCGGATTCTGGCCAGGATGAGCAAGGCCGGCTTCATCGTCGTGGAAGGTCCGCTGATCCGCATCCTCGACCGCGACGGGCTCGAGGACCTGGCCGAGGGCGAGATGAAGCTCGAGTAATCGAGGCGCCGTGGAGCTGCAGAGGCCCAGGGCGCCGCTTTTTCTGCAAACTGAGCGAACAGGAAGAGTCACGAAAAATGCCGGAACTGCCGGAGGTCGAAGTCGTCTGCCGGGGGCTCGCGCCCCATCTCGTGGGCCGCACGGTGCGCCGGGTGTGGGCCTCGGGCCACCGTCTGCGCCTGCCCGTGCCCAGGAAAGCGTTAAGAGACTGGGTCGAGGGAGCCGGGGTTCTGGGCCTGCGGCGGCGGGCCAAGTATATCCTGGTGGAAATGAGCAGCGGCGCCACCATGGTGCTTCACCTCGGCATGAGCGGCCGGCTCGGGGTCTTTGCGCCGGAACTGGAAAAAGCCCGGCATGACCACCTGGCCTGGCTCCTCGACAACGAAAGTGAGATCCGCTTCAACGACACCCGGCGTTTCGGCTCGGTGCAGGTTTTTGCGCCAAACGATCCGGGGCTTTCGGTGTTTCTCGAAAAACTCGGGGTGGAACCGCTGTCCGCCGAGTTTTCGGCCGCCTCTCTTTTCGAAAAGAGCAGAGGGCGCAGCCAGCCGGTGAAGAACTTTCTGATGGACAGTTCCGTGGTGGTGGGCATCGGCAACATCTACGCCTCGGAGATCCTCTTCGAAGCCGGCGTGCGGCCGACCGTCGAGGCCCGAGCCGTGAGCCGGGCCCGCTGGCAGCGGATTGCCGGCGCGGGTTGCGATGTGCTCGAACGGGCCATCGAAGCCGGCGGCTCCACCATCGCCGATTTCGTCTCGGCCAGCGGCGAGTCGGGGTATTTCCAACTGCAGCTCGCGGTCTACGGCCGTGCCGGCGAGCCGTGCAAAAAATGCGGCCGCGCCGTTGAAAAAGAAGTGATGGCCGGCCGCGCCACCTATTTCTGCCGGCGCTGCCAGCGGTAACGAAAAGAAGGGCGGGCCAACAAGGCAAACAGCCCGGTTTTGCTCAGAAGGTGAGGAGCGGTTTGCGCGGCATGACGGCGATGCCTTTGTTGCCCCCTTCGCCGGCCCGGCCCACCGCTTCCACCGGCCATTTCTTGTTCTTGTCCCAGATCCCCACCTTTTGCTTCATGGCGTTTCCCTGGATGGTGAGCAGGGTCAGGCCGTAGGGCGTGTGCTTGATGGCGGGATCGACCCAGGCCAGGCCCATCCGCACCAGTTCTTCGTTGATCACCGTTTCGTCCTGGGAGACCACGGCCGCCAGGAACTTGGGAGTGCTCTTGATCTCCCGGAAAGTGGCCTCCCGGCCGAGAAGCATCTCCCTGCTGTACTCTTCGGCCCGCTTGCCCAGGGGGTGGGAAGGCCGGTTGACGAAGATCCCGTAGACCCGCACGGTTTGCTGCTCCCCGTCGCGGTCGACGGTCATGAAAAGGGCGTTCTCCAGCTCCAGGACCCGCCCGCTCCAGGCCAGGCAGGTGGCGGGAGCGGCAAGGAACAGCGAGACGAGAGCCAGCAAAAGAAGAGAAACGATACGCATGATGCCTTCCTGATGTGAGTTGCCCCAACTCCAGAGGGGGGCAGTTTTTTCGATAACGGGTCACGCACCTCTTCTCTGTTACCCGATCGGTCCCGGCGAGTCAAATGAATGCGAGGCGCTTCGGCTCGGTGCAGGGTTTTCGCGGGACGATCCAGGCTTCGAATCTTCACCGGGGACAGACCCAAGGTCAGTCCCCGGTGTTGCCCAGTCCTCACAGGCCGGCCAATACTGGTCATCGCCCCGGGCGTGTTCGGGAACGGGCAGATCCTGCGGGAGATGCATGACCTGCCCCAGC
>JBFHWX010000073.1:0-15541 GCA_041599275.1 Desulfobulbales bacterium
GCCATTGCCCGGTCTTTACCCTGATCTTTGTGCAGGACGGCGCGCCGGTGCAGGTAACGACCCTCGAGAATGTCCCGCACCAAGCCGGAGGTTGCATGGCGCCGGTAGCTGCGCTGCAGGACCGTGGGGTGAGCGCCCTCGTTGTCGGCGGTATGGGAGCCGGCCCGTTCAAACGCTGCACCGAAGCCGGCATTGCCGTCTCCTTTGCGGCCCGCGGCCAGTATCCGGATGTCCGTTCGACCCTCTCCGCCTTTCTGGACGGAGCACTGCCGGCCATGCTGCCGGATCTGCTCTGCCGTGCAAGTTCCGGCCAGTGCCACGGCCACCGGCATGAACACGGCCATTGAAAGGGAAAAGCCGAATTGCTCGCACACAGTTCATCCTGGATGACAAAACAAAAAGGGTGTACAACTTGTTAGAAGATCACTTGCATGGGGCGGCACGGCCCAAACCATCCACATAAACCCTCGGGAGAACACCATGAAGACAAGAAAAACTATCCTGGCTTCGGCACTGCTCGGCCTGTTTGCCCTGCCCCCCGGGCTCACGTGGGCGACTGACCAGCAGCAGGAACGTCAGGAAATCCAGGCACACGAGCAGGAACAAATCTACGGCAGCCAGATGATGACGGAAGAGGAACGAGCGGCATACCGCTCCCAAATGCGCGCTGCTACCACCCAGGAAGAGCGCGACCGGATCCGCATGGAACACCACGAGCGCATGAAGGAGCGCGCCAAACAACTCGGGGTGCGCCTGCCCGAGGAACCGCCTGTTCAGGGCGGCGGCATGGGGCCCGGTGGTGGAGGCATGGGACCCGGCGGTGGAGGCATGGGACCCGGCGGTGGCGGCATGGGGCCCGGTGGTGGAGGTATGGGGCCCGGCGGCCGTGGCGGACGATGATCCTGTGCGTCAGCCAGGCAATTGGCTGTCAAACGGTGCATATCCGCGACCGCAACACTCCCCCGTAGACTTCACCACCCCTTCCTGCCTCAGCGGTCTGACCAAAACCGGCAACAAGCCATAATTCCGCAGCCCTCTCTAACCCTCTCTAACCCTCTCAAACCACAACAGCGCAGAGCTTCCCGTGCCGCCCTTGCCCGTGTGCCAAGAGTTTTCAGTTTCAACTGCGCAGATTGCCCTTTCGCTGGTCTCTTCATCAAAGCGGACAAGTAGCGGTGCGTCGCCTGCAACCGCTGCCGGGACAAATGCCCCCAGGGCATCGACCCGGTGACGCAGCCGGCCCATAGCCAGTGCAACCGCTGCCTCGAATGCACCACGGCCTGCCGGTTCATTTCCGCCGACCTGAGGTTGTAAGAATTTTTCTGAGTAAAAGTTACCCAGGACGAAAGCCGACATGGGCAAAAATGAAACGAGCCTGTCACCGCAGGCCACCTCATAAAAAAACCCAAAACCTCGAAATAACATGACAAAATATTTTCAGGAAATTATGGCACGGAAGATGCTTTGCTGATATCCAAACACGCCACGGCGGTCCTCCCCCTTCGCCGCCGGTGGACGCTGTTTCAGCAGAACCTTTCTCCTCCCCTGGCTCCAGCGGTGCATCCCCCTCCCCCTGCACCGCTGGAGCCTCCTCCCCCCCCAATCATAATCTCCCCTTTCCAATGTTGCGCCCTGGCCCCGCACCGCTGAACCTCTGCCAAAAGCACTCCAGCAAGCAGGTCACGCCCCGTTCCCCGCAACCGGCCCCAAACGGTCTCGGCCAATCCGGTCACTCCAGGACGCGGGCAGCCGACCTGCTTCTGCTTGTCTACCGTCGGACCGGCGAACACATCATGGGGCTTTTCCGCATGGACCTGCAGCTTCATTTCTTCTGGTCCTTCTGTCTTACCCTGACTGGCCTGTTCTGGCCGCCACTTCTCCTCTCCGGCCTGGTGACGACCATCGCCAAGGAATTGCTCGATCTCTGGAGCAAGGAATCCTGGAGCTGGGGCGATTTCTGGTGGGGCTGCGCCGGTGCCGGTGGCGCCCTGCTGTTTCTGCAGAATCTGCCTGCCGCCTGAGCTCCATGCGTTTTTTTGCAGAAAGCCGATCTTTACATTTTAGCCGTTGACTATTTAATTAAATTCTTATACGGTAATCAGCAACAACTCACTCCCACGGAAACGCCAATGAACGAAATCGTCCGCATCCTGAAAGCCCTGGCCGACCCCAACCGTTTGAAGATTTTAAAAATCCTCGAGCAGGGTCCGCGCTGCGCCTGCGAGTTCCAGCCTCTTCTTGGCCTCGCCCAGCCCACGGTGAGCAAGCACCTCAAGGTGTTGGGGGCGGCCGGCCTGGTGGAGGGCCGCAAGGTGAAGTTTTGGGTACACTACCGGCTCTCCCCCCGGACCCGGGAGGTCTGCGTCAGGAACATGCTGGCCGGCCTGCAGAGCTGGCTTGACGATTCTCCCGAAATCATCGAACTCCGGCGGCGGAGTGAACTCGATTCCCTGGTTTCGCCGCTGGCCTGACTTTACTTTTACACTTTTTCAAGGTAGCAAAGGCATCATGACCGAACCGAAGGAAATTCAACAAAAACGCAAATTCAAGGAAATTCCTGGACGAGAACAAACCCAGTGGCTGATGCTCCTCTTTCTGCCCCTGGTGGTGGTGGGCGGCTACTTTTATCCGCTCCTCGGCCTGCTGGTGGTGGGTTTCATCATCTTCTTTCTCTTTTTGAACGCCAAGCGCGGCCGCCAGTACTGCGGCTGGTTCTGCCCCATGGGCTCGTTCCAGGAGCGGGTCCTCACCCACTTCAGTCTGCACCTGGACATCCTGCCGGTGTTCAAGGCCACCTGGTTCCGCTGGCTGCTGTTCGCCGCCATGATGGGACTTCTCGGCTCGCGGCTGTTTATGGCCTGGGGTGACGCAGAAGCCGTGGGCTCGGTGTTCCGGATGATGTGGATCCTCTCCACCGGGCTCGCCATCGGCATCGGCATCTTCTTCAAACCCCGCACCTGGTGCGCGGTCTGCCCCATGGCCACCATGCAGGGGGTGACGAGCCCCAACACCCATCTGCTGACCGTCGCCCCTTCCTGCAAGGAGTGCGGTCTCTGCAAAAAAGCCTGTCCTATCCAGACCTATCCCGGCGCTTATAAGGAAGCGGGCCAGGTGCCGAGCATCGAGTGCATGCGCTGCTCCAACTGCGTGGTCAACTGCCCGAAGAAATCCCTCTCCTTCCAGGACCGTCCCGCCGTTCGGGCGGTAAGGGCCAGCCGGGATCAATTTCGCGCCATCTGATCACCTCAACCCATCCACTGGTTATATCCCCATGGGCACTTTCAAGATGAAGATAGAACAGGGGTTCGAGTCCTTCACCGCGCGGATCGTCCGTTTCCGCTGGCCGGTACTGGCCCTCATGCTGCTTTTGGCCGTGGCCTCGGCTGCCCAGTTGCCGAAGCTCACCATCGACATGTCGGACGAGGGTTTTCTCCACCCCGAGGACCCCATCCTCCAGGTGTACAACGATTTCCGTGACCAGTTCGGCCGCGACGACATGATCGTGCTGGCGGTGGAAAGCGACGCGGTGTTCAGCCAGCCCTTTCTCGAAAAACTCAAAAAACTGCACACCGCCCTCGAGGAGAAGGTCCCCCACCTCGACGAGCTCACCTCCATGGTCAACGCCCGCAACACCACGGGCATGGCCGACGCAATCGTGGTGGAGGATCTGCTGGAGCGCTGGCCAGAAAGCGAGGCGGAGCTCGGGGCGCTTCGCGAACGGGTGATGGCGAACCCGCTCTACCGCGACCGCCTGATCTCCGCCGACGGCCGCTTCACCACCCTCGTCCTGCAGACCGACGTCTACGCCGCTATGGAGAAAAGCGACGAGGAGATCCTTGCCGGCTTCGACGACCTGGCGCCCCTGGGCGAGGAAGACGGCCCAGGAGAGCCCGCTGCCCGGCCCCGGCTGCTGAACGACATGGAGCGGGGCCGCATCGTGATGACGGTGAACCAGGTCATCGCCCAGTTCCAGGCCGACGACTTCCGCATCCACCTGGCGGGCAGCCCGGTGGTAACCAGCGCCGTCAAGAAGACCATGCGGGAGGACATGATGCGTTTTATCCGCATCGCGGTGCTGGTGATCGGGGTGAGTCTTTTTCTGCTTTTCCGGCGCCTGTCGGCGGTGGTCTACCCCCTGCTGGTGGTGGCCCTGTCACTTGTTTCGACCCTGGCGGTGATGGCACGGCTCGGTGTCGCCATCAAGATGCCGACCATGATCCTGCCTTCCTTTCTGCTTGCCGTGGGGGTGGGCGACTCGGTGCACGTGCTCGCCCTTTTTTTCCAGAATTTCAATAAATCAGGCGACAAGCGCCAGGCCCTGGTCGCCGCCATGGGTCACTCGGGCCTTGCCATCGTGATGACCAGCCTCACCACGGCGGCGGGCCTTTTTTCCTTTTTCAAGGCGGAGATCGCACCGGTGGCCGACCTCGGCATCTTCGCCGCCTTCGGCGTGCTGCTGGCCCTGGTCTACACGGTGGTCTTCCTGCCGGCGCTGCTGGCGGCAACTCCCCTTCGCGTCGGAAAAAACGCGGGATCCACAGAAATAACAACCGGCCCCATGGCCCGCTTCCTCGACCGCACCACCGATTTCGCCACCGGCCACAGCGGCAAGATCATCGCGCTCTGGTGTGTGCTTCTCCTGGCCGGCGTCCTCGGCATCTTCCGTCTCGGCTTCTCCCACAACATCCTGGCCTGGCTGCCCGACACCAGGCCGGTGAAGGCGGCCACCGCCGCCATCGACCACAACCTCAACGGCTCGGTGACCATGGAACTGGTGCTCGACACCGGCCGCGAGAACGGCCTGCACGACCCGGACATCCTCAATCGCATGGAACGCTTCGCTGAAGCCCTGACCGTGGAAGATGGCTGGTCCATCGAGGCCGGCAAGGTGATGTCGGTGGTGGACGTCATAAAGGAAATCCACCAGGCGCTCAACGAGAACCGGCCCGAATTCTACGCCATCCCCCAGGAGGCGGCTCTCGTCCCCCAGGAGTTCCTGCTCTTCGAAAACTCCGGCTCCGACGATCTCGAAGACGTGGTGGACTCCCGCTTTCAGCTGGCCCGGCTGACCATCAAGGCGCCCTGGCAGGATGCCATGCGCTACGTACCGTTCATCGAGCAGGTGGAGGCAAAGAGCCGGGAGATCTTCGGCCTCCGGGTGCAGGTCACCGCCACCGGCATCATGCCGCTCTTCGGGCGGATCATCTTCGCCGCCATCCATTCGGCGGCCCAGAGCTATCTCATCGCCTTCGGGGTGATCACCGTCATGATGATCCTGCTCATCGGCTCGGTTCGCCTCGGTCTCGTCTGCATGCTCCCCAACCTGGCGCCCATTGTCATCGTCCTGGGCTTCATGGGCTGGGTTGGCATCCCGCTCGACATGTTCACCATGCTGATCGGCTCCATCGCCATCGGCATCGCGGTGGACGACACCATCCATTTCGTCTATAATTTCCGGCGCTACTTCGCCGAAAGCGGCGACGCCACCGACGCCGTACGACGCACCCTGGCCACCGCCGGCCGCGCCATGCTGACCACCACCCTGGTGCTGGCCGCCGGCTTCTTCATCTTCATGTTCGCCTCCATGCAGAACCTTTACAACTTCGGTCTGCTCACCGGCATTGCCCTCATCCTGGCCCTGGCCGCCGATTTCCTGCTGGCCCCGGCCCTGATGACGGTGACCGCCGCAAGCTCAGCCGGCCGCGGCGAACTGCTGAACCGCTGACCACCAAACCGCGAGGTGAACACCATGCTGCGCCCCAAACCACGACTTACCGCTCTTGCCGCCGCCCTTCTCTTCCTCTCCGCTCTCTTCGCCGCTCCACGGCCAGCCGCAGCCGGCTTGAGCGCCCGGGAAATCATGGAACACGTCGACGCCCGGGACGACGGCGACAACGTCACCCTGCAGACCGAGATGGTTCTCATCGACAAGAACGGCCACCAGCGGGAGCGGCAGATCCGCGCCTTCATGAAGGACAAGGGCCGCGACACCTGGCGCATCCAGTTCTTCGTTTCTCCCGCCGACGTCAAGGACACCGGTTTTCTCACCTACGACTACTACTCGGGCGAAAAGGACGATGACCAGTGGCTCTACCTGCCAGAACTCCACAAAACAAAACGTATCGCCTCCGCCGACAAGTCGAGCGCCTTCATGGGCTCGGACTTCTCCTACGCCGACATGAACCGAAGGGTGCTCGACGAGTGGACCTACAAACTCCTCAAAGAGGATGAGGTGGACGGCCACAGAGTGTGGCTCATCGAAACGGTGCCGGTCAACAAGACGGTGGAGGAGCGCTACGGGTACACGAAATCGGTGGTCTTCGTGCGCCAGGACATCTTCTTTCCGGTGCGGGCCGTGCACTGGGTGAAGGAAGGCGACCGCATCAAGTACATGGAAGTGAAAAAGCTCGAGCAGATCGACGGTATCTGGGTGGCCACCGAGACCCAGATGCGCACCACCAAGAACCGCCAGACCCAGCACAGCACCATCCTGCGCTGGCACGACATCCGCTTCAACCAGGAGATCGACGACGAGCTGTTCACCGTGCGCCGCCTGGAAAAGGGCCTCTGATGTTGTTTCCGGGGAAAAAACTCACGGCCTTCCTGGCTCTTCTCCTCGTCCTGGTGCCCTTTGGAGCCCAGGCCCAGAATAGCGAGTTGGACGACATCCTGTCGGGCTTCGAAGAGCCGGCTGTTTCACCAGCGCCGGAGAACTCCGGTCTCGACGAGGTGCTCTCCGGCTTCGAGGAAGAAACTGCGCAGGGGACAGCAACCACTCCCGATGCTTCCAGGCTGCCCGACTGGCTGGAGCTTTCCGGCGGCATAGGGTTTTCAACCTCCTGGACCATGGGGAGCAGCACCCCGCCCGCCGCAGCACCGAACCTCGACCACCACGGCCTCTCAAGACTGCGCTGGTCGGCGGATCTCACGGCGGACATCGCCCTGCCCGCCGGCTGGCAAGCCAGGATCGGCACCAAGGGTTTCCACGATCCGGTCTTTGCCCTGCGCGGCCGCGAGGATTATCCCGCCCAGGTCCTGCGCCGCTCCGAGTCCGAGCTCGAGCTGACCGAAAGCTATCTCCAGGGCACCCTCTCGCCCCGGCTCGACATCAAAAGCGGCCGGCAGATCGTGGTCTGGGGTAAGTCCGACAATATCCGGCTCACCGATGTGCTCAACCCCCTCGACAACCGGGAACCGGGCATGGTGGACATCCGCGACCTGCGGCTGCCGGTGGCGATGACCAAGCTCGACTCCTACCTGGGGGCCTGGAACCTCAGCGGCATCGTGGTCCACGAGCCGCGTTTCCACAAAACCCCCGGTTTCGGTTCGGACTTCTTTGCGGGTACTTCACCGGCGCCGCCGGAGGAAATCCCCGCCACCTCGTGGGAAAACCAGGAATATGGATTGGCGCTGAACGGCCATTTCCAGGGCTGGGACCTTTCCCTTTACGGGGCCAGGATCTTCGACGACATGGGGCACGTTGCCGTCACCGCCTCGGGCCCGCGGCTGGTCCATAACCGCATCACCATGCTGGGGGCGGCCGCCAACCTGGCACTCGGCAACTGGCTCCTGAAGTCCGAGGCGGCCTGGTTCGACGGGCTCGAGTACTCGCTGCCGGCGGACTCGGACCGGCGCCTCGACCTGCTGCTGGGCGCAGAATATATGGGATTTCCCGAAACCGTGCTGTCGCTCGAGGTGGCCAACCGCCACACCTTTTCCTTCGACCCGGCGCTGGAGGCGGCGCCGGTCTACGGAGTGGAGGACGACCTGCAGACCGTGCTGCGTTTAAGCCGCGACTTCAGGCACGACACCGTGCAGCTCACCCTGCTTCTCTCGATCTTCGGCGCCGATGGTGACGGTGGCTCGTTTGAGCGGCTCACCGTGCGTTACGAACTCTCCGACTCCCTTACCGCCACGGGAGGAATCATCCTCTACCAGGACGGTGACCGGCCCCTTTTCCGGCACAGCGACCAGCGCGACCGGCTCTTTGCCGAGCTGCGTTACAGTTTCTGATTTTTTGGCAAAGCAGGCCACCTTTATGCGCACCCTGCCCATCGCCCCGATTCCCAATTGCCCAAAGACCGGCTGCCTGGTCTGCGCAGCGCCGCTCCACTACCACCACCTGCCCCGGCGGGTGGTCTGTTATTTCTGCGCCGCCACCTGCGAGACCAGTGAAACCTGCGAAAAGGGCCATTACATCTGCAACCGGTGCCACTGCCTGCCGGCCAACGATCTCATCGAGCGGCTCTGTCTGGCGGGCAACCATACCGATCCACTGGCGCTCGCCAACGGGCTGATGGCCGCCTCGCCTCTGGCCATGCACGGCCCCGAGCACCACTTTCTGGTGCCGGCGGTGCTCCTTCCTCGCCCTGCGGGAAGCTTCTTCTTTCTCCCGCCAGCATCTTGGCGTCCCTTTCCCGGCTGCCCCGGAAGTACCTTGCCGCTTCAGCGGCCTCAACCGCGAATGTTTGAAAAAGAGCTGCCCCTTCTTCCCGAAACGCTGATTTCTTTCACAAAAACTCTCCTTACAAAACTTTACACGAACTTAACCGAAGGTTAACTGCCGGCAGCCGGCCACCGGACTATGATGGTTCATCAGGATGACCCCACCGGCATCCTCCACTGCCTGCCTATTCGTTCAGGCAAAACCATCAAGTGAAGAAGGAGAGGAAAATGAAAAAAATGAGACAAATTCTTGGTGTGACCTTTTTCGCTTTCGGCCTGGCCGGAGTCCCGGCTCTGGCCGCCGACTACGGCGCCATGCAGACCGCCGAGCTGGCCGCGTTGCGCGGCACCATGCAGCAGGCCAGCGCCGAAGAGCGGGCAGCTTTTCAGCAGGAATGGCAGAACCGCCAGCAACAGATGAGTGCCGAAGAGCGCCGGCAGTATTCCGGCCAGCCCACCGCCGCAAGCGGGGACGGCAACGGCATCCAGACCCAGACCCGTACCCGCAGCCGCCAGGGAGGCGGAAACGGCAAGGGCATGGGCCGCGGCGGTAACCGCTAGTTCCTTTTCATCGACCGGAGCCCGCTGCACTGCAATGGTCCTGCGGGCTGCCGGTCTTCATTCCACCACATGCCGGTTCACATCAGAGCTTCTTTTTGAGATCAACCAGCGGCGTGCCGTCGAGCACATCGACGCCCTGCACCGTGAGCCGCAGACCGTCGATGGCGCGCACCTTCAGTTCGGAAACGGCGATGGGATTGGGCCGCACCGGGCTGCGGGTTGAAAAAACCCCCTTCAGCCCCCGGGAGCGGTCGCCCCGGGGGTAGACCTTGAGCACGTCGCGGGCCGCCTGGTGCAGCCAGTGAAGGGCGACCACCGTCTGGCCGGCTTCCACCCCGTCGAGGGCCTCTTCGTACTCCGGAAAGATTTCCAGTTCGCCGACCACCTCCGAGATGTCGTAGTTGCGCGGCGTCTCCTCGCGGCTCTTCAGTTCGCAATGCATGACCCCGATGGGGACAACGGTATAGGTTTCCACAAGGTACTCCTTTCGGGCGCCAGCAGCCGGCGGACGCACCATTTTCTTTTGCTTTTCCCGGGGCCCAGCGGGTAGACTGGCCCCGAAACCAAAACATTTCCCCCTCAACAGAGCACTCTTCGGAGGTTGTTATCCATGGAATTCATCTCGTTCGAGCACGCGCTCCACGTCTGCATGACCACCCCGGAGGGCTCCGAGGAGCAGGAAGCGGCCCTTTCCTTCTGCCTGCAGCACGCGCCCCCCGCTCTGGTGGAAAAGCTCAACGCCCACCTGCGCGCCGGCAGGGCCGAAAAGGGCTGCGGTTGCGGCCACCACCACGACGGTTGCGGACACTGACACCGGGCACCGCCCCCCTCCCGCCATCATGGGGTTGACAGAGCAGAGCCCGGTTGGGTATCTTGCCAATTTTTTCGTCAACCACTGAGCCAAGACCGGTATCTTGTTCGGTATGAACAGCGACAAACTCATCATCGACCTCAACTTCCAGAGCCGCTTCATCGACGAGCAGCGCAAGGTTCCCTTCGACAGCGAGAAGATGTTCGAACTGCTTTCGGAGACCGTGGTCGACAAGCGCACCCTGCAGATGGTCGAGATCCACGATCTCTACCGGGCCTGCAACCACACGCGCACCCAGGTGGGGGCGGCGCATCTCTTTCATTCCCTGAACACCCCGTCGGAGTCCCTGGAGCTCATCCAGGCCAAGCAGGACTCACTCCGGGAGCTGGAGGCCAACGACGCCCTGCGCCGGGCTCTGGAAGATTACATCGACCAGTTCGCCAGCGGCGAGGAGGAGCTCTTTCGCTTTCTCAACGTCAGCTACCACCCGATGTTCCCCTACGCCACCATGCGGGGGGCGGTGCGAACCGCGGACAGCATGCTGCGGGGCGTCGACTCCATCCCCCAGCCGCAGACCGACTACCTCGACTCGCTCTTCGAGATCATCCGCAACTACGGGATTTCGGAAACCAGCCGCCTGGTGCGCAACCCTACCTTCCGCACCCTGGCCGGCATCCGGACCCGCAGGGAGAAGGGGCTCCTCGAGCCGGCCTGGCGGTTCCGGCCCGGCCGCCTGAGTTTCGGCTCCATCGCCCCCGGTGTGCCCTTCCTCCTGTCGCTGACAGCCTGGGGAACCGGCGCCATGCGGCCGGCTCTGGCCGAGACCCTGGCCCTTGTCACCAGCGGCGGCCTGCTCATCGGGCTGGTCTACGGCGCGGCGGTGAAACCCCACATCGACCACGACACGGCGGTGCTGCCCATCCGCCAGCGCCTGGTCGAATCGTACCACTTCGGCTCGATGGTAGAGGCGGTGGCGGCCATCGACGAACTCCTCTCTTTTCGCGCCTTCCGCAAATCCATCCCGCACCCGACCGTGATTCCCGAGGTCACCGACGGCGAACGCCATTACTTTCAGGCAACCGCCCTCCGCAACCCGGTGATCGCCAAGGACAACCGGGACTACGTGGCCAACGACGTTTCCCTGGGCGAAGACGGCATCTCCTTCATCACCGGCCCCAACAGCGGCGGCAAGACCACCTACTGCAAAACCATCGTCCAAAGCCAGATCCTCGGCCAGATCGGGGCACCGGTGCTGGCCGAGTCGGCCCGCATGAACATCGCCGACCGCATCTTCTACCAGGCCCCGGCCTTCGACTCCCTGAACGACGTGGAGGGCCGTTTCGGCACCGAGTTGCGCACCACCCGCGACATTTTCCGGGCGGTGAGCCCGAAGAGCCTGGCCATCCTCGACGAAATCGCCGAGGGCACCACGGCCCACGAGAAGATGAACCTGTCGGTGGCCATCCTCACCGGCTTCTACGCCAAGTGCAACACCACCCTGCTGGTCACCCACGCCTACGAGCTGGTGGAAAAGTTCAAGGAGATGGGGATCGGCCAGTGTTTGCAGGTGGAATTCAAGGACGACGCCCCCACCCACCGCTTCATCCCCGGCATCTCCCGGGAAAGCCACGCCATGCGGGTGGCGGTGAAGATAGGCTTCTCCCCCGCCGACATCAAGCGACACCTGCAGGAAGAAGGGTATATCTGAGATCTCCCCGGACAATGCGAGAGCGGCAGAGAGGGCCTTTTCGCGCACCTGCATCTCCCGCCACCTGTGCCGCCGGGGCTCGACTTTTAAAAAAACCAAAAAAATCAGACCAGAGAATAAAGGGGCCGCCAGTCGCCCTCATCCCCCTGCCGGCAATCGACAAGAAACCGGGCAAGGGCTTTTTCGTCGTAAAAGGCGCGCTCGAAAAAGAGCCCGGCCGCCGGCGCCGTATAGCGGGCGGCAAGCGATGCGGGCGGCCCGGCGAGCAGAGCCGGGATTCCGTCGGCGTCAAGGCGGCCGGCCCCGACCTCCACCAGCACCCCGACCAACCGCCGCACCATGTGCCAGAGAAAGTGCGAGGCCACCACCCGACAGAGCACGAAGTCCTCGGTCTCGGTCACCTGGACCATGCGCACCAGAACCCTGGTCGACTTCTTGAGTTCTTTTTTCTCGGCAAAGGCCGCAAAATCGAGCATGCCCTCGAGCTGGAGAGCGGCCCGGGCCATGGCCACCACATCCAATGGTTCCTGCACCCACCAGACGTAACGCTTGCCAAAGGCCGACTTTCGCTTGGCGATCCGGTAGAGGTAGCTCCGGCCCACGCAACTGTGCCGGGCATGGAAACGGGGATCGCTCGGTTCCACGGCCAACACCACGATGTCCTTGGGCAGCAGTTCGTTCAGGCCGTCGCGGATGGCTTCGGCAGAGAGGCCAGTGACCGCTTCGAGGTGGGCCGCATAGCGCAGGGCATGGACTCCGGCATCGGTGCGGCCGTTACCCTGCACATCCACTCCAGAGCCCGCGAACAGCGAGGCGGCCGCCCGGCGCAGGGTGCCCTGTACGGTCACCGCCTCCTTCTGCTGCTGCCAGCCGGAAAAGCGGCTGCCGTCGTATTCGAGGAGGAGCTTGAAGCGTTGCTTTTCTCTGCCATGACTGCTGTTTTTCGTGGCCATGAACGCACCTTTGGCGGCGGAAATCAAAAAAAACCTATTTTCTTGCCAGCCCCGAAACGGCTGGCCAGCGCCTTCTCCACCAACCGGCGCTCGGCTCCTTCCACCGCCTGCCGCACCCGGTAGACCCGCTTCACCAATTCCTGGCCAGCAGTGGCGGAATCGCCCCGCTGCTCGAGGAGAGTCCGAAAAGTCGAATCCTGCCAGGGCAGCTCACTCTCGAGGATCGCTCCCTTGATCTCGGGCTGCGGCCCACAGCCGCAACTGTGGGTCTGGTAGACGACCCGGGCAACATCCGCCTCGACCAGACCTGTCTCGACGATCACCAGGTGCTGGTAGTCGTAGTTGACCGGCACTATCTCGCGGAGGCCTGCCTTCTTCCAAAAATCCACCTGTTTGAGGTAGAGTTTGTTGTACAACGCGTCGGCGGTCATCCGCGCCCTTCTCCTTTCACCTCGCCCGGCCTGAACGGCCAGATTTTTCGTTAACCCTGCGACGCCGGCTACCGCGTGAGAGCAGCAGCGCTGCAGGTTGAGAACATAATCCGCACCAGAGGCCAAGGCCATGGAAATCATCATCCGACCTCCCATCTTCTGCAGTCCGGTTGAGCTCGCTGGCTTCTCGAGGCTGGTCCTTGCCGGTGGTGCCGTCGATCCGGCTGGTTTTCAGGAGCGGCTGGCAACCGCCCGCTGCCTGGTTTTTGCCCGCGACCAGGCTCTTGCCGGAGTGGGCGCGGTCAAACGGCCGGCAGGGGACTACCGGCAGCGGGTGTTCACGGCGGCCGGCTGTGAACTGACCCAGGCGGCGAAAAACGGAGAAGAAATCGGCTGGATTGCGGTGAGTCCGGAATGGCGGGGCAGCGGCATCGGCCGCCTGCTGTTGGGTGCGCTCCTGAAGGAGATCGGCGCCTCCTCCTGCTTTGCCACCACCCGGACCGACAACGGCGCCATGCGGCGTCTGCTCGAATCCAACTTTTTCGAGCGGACCGGCCGACCGTTCGAAAGCAGGCTGGGCGACTACACGCTTGTTCTCTACCAGCGCCCGAGCCTGCCGGCCGGCGGGGCCGGTACCGCGGGAGGCGGTGGCCAATGAAAGAAAAAAAACACAAGAAAGCTCCGTGCACCGGGGAGGTTTCCCTGCTATAGTGCCTGGATTTTGGGCGAAAAAGCCTTCCCCAGCAACCCCACAGATACCACGAAAAGCATGAAAATAGAACTGGACAGCGGCCTGCTCAAATCGCTTCTCGTCTTCGGCTCGGTGATCGAGGCCCGGGATGCCTATACCGGTGGCCATACCTGGCGGGTGGCCCATTATTCCCGGCGGCTCGCCGAAAAGATCGGGCTTTCCGACACCGGGGTGTTCATGGCCTCGCTGGGCGGCTTCGTGCACGATATCGGCAAGGTGGGGGTTTCGGACCTCATCCTCAACAAACCCGCCTCCCTGGACGAGCCGGAATACGGTCTGATCCGCCTGCATCCGGTAACCGGGCGCTCCATCCTGATCGACCACCCCCTGGCCGCCCTGGTGCTGGACGCCGTCCATCACCACCACGAGAGGATCGACGGCGCCGGCTACCCCGACCAGTTGAGCGGAGACCAACTTTCCATCCACCCGAAGATCATATCCATCGCCGATGCCTTCGACGCCATGACCAGCACCCGTCCCTACCGCGCCGCTCTCGGTCCCGCCGAGGCCATCGCCCGGCTGCGCGCCGGCCGCGGCAGCCAGTGGGACCCAGGGTTCGTCGATTCCTTCACGGCCCTTATCTCGAACGGTGAGCTCGACGCCATCATCGGTCACAGCGACGAGGGCCGACCTCTTCTCAACTGCCCTGTCTGCGGGCCGATCATCGCCGTGCCCCGCAATAAAAAAGACGGCGACACCATCTACTGCAATTCGTGCAAGGGCAAGTTCCAGCTGCACGTCAAGGAAGACAGCTTCGAAGCGGAGTTCAAAAACGTGATCCTGCCCGCGGTGCAACCGGAGATCGATTTCGAGCTGCTCGACGAATTGGCCCGCCGCGCTCCAAAACAAATCGACGAACCGCCTAAGTGAGCAGATCTTTCCCCAGAGAGAAAAACCTGACAAGCGACAACACGTCGGAGAGAGGCCCGGACGTCGGCCGTCGTTATCCCTCAAAAACCGCAGTAGCAGTGCACTCCAGCCCCCAGGCCAACACTGTAGGCAACAAGGAAAGGCCTAACCAACATTTTACGATCACCTTTCTGATCAAACGCCCCTAGAATCGATTCCCTCAAACCAATTCACTGTTAAAATTCAACAAAAAGAAAAAAACGTTCCACAAAACACCGAAACCACTTCCCTATCAACCTTCTTCTCTTCGACATGGTTCCGGAGGTTTTCTCCCGCGGCCGGCAATCAACCGCGCGCCAGCAGTTCATGGGCCTTTTCCAGCATCTCCCTGAGTGACCCTTCGTCCAGATCGGTGCGGCGCAGGCAGCGGCCGAACTCGTACTGGCCGAGACGGGCCGCGTCGTTGCCCGGAATCCAGGGAAAATCGCGGCCAAGCCCCAGGTAGCGGTCGCGGGCGTAGTCCGCGAGATCCCATCCCCGCACCAGATTGGCAAGCCAGAGGACAAGCCGCATGTTGATCCCCCCCGGCGTGTCCTCCCAGCAAGGCAGACTGGGCCACAGCCAGTCGGGGCGCTCCTGCCCGGTGGCCGCAGCCATGGCCCGGCGCAGGCGCTCGTCGGTCTCGGCCAGAAGATCCTGACCGCCGGCGGCAAGAAGCGGCAGAACCTTGAGATGCTCATCGAAATGGAATGGCGCCGAGGCGCCGAGGCTGATGGTGGACACCCCTGGCTGGGAAAGACAGAACCAGTCGTTGAAGAGCATGGGCGACAAGGGCTGGCACAGTTCCAAAAGCTTTGCCGGCGGCTCCTGCAGGCGGCCGCCCTTGTCGGTGGGGCTGATCACGAAAACCCCCATGTCGCGGGCCGCCGCCTCTTCGATCACCGCCCGGTGCTGTTGAAAGATATAATAGAAGTGGATGTTGAGGTAATCGAAACCGCCGTCTTCCTGATGCCGGATGGCGGCCTGCAGCAC
>JBFHWX010000074.1:0-14883 GCA_041599275.1 Desulfobulbales bacterium
AGGATATCGCGGTCCGAATCCCTGAGGTAGAAATCGCCGAAGGGGCCGCGCATGGACAGCTCATCGCCCTGCTTCAACCGGTCGTGGACGATGGCCGAGACCGTGCCGTCGGGCACCCGGGTGACGGTGAGCTCGACGTTCTTATGCTCGGCGGGCGAGGAGGCAATGGAGTAGGCCCGGAATTCACGGGAGCCGGACGCACCTTCGAGGGGCACCTCGACCTGCAGGTACTGGCCGGCTTTGAAAACGAGGCCTTCCGCAGGTTCGAGTACCGAAAACCGCAGGTATTTGATGTCCGGGGTGGCGTCTGCCATGGCGTCGAGGCGCACCCGGTACTCTTTGACCGACAGAAGCTCCTCCGGCACCTCGATTGCCATGTCCTGCTTGACCTTCACCTGGCAGCTGATGCGGATGCCCGTCTCCAGTTCCTTTCTGTTCAGGAAAGGGGTCTCGGTGGGCAGCAGCGGGCCGCCGCCGGAGGAAACTTTCACCTTGCAGTAGCCGCAGGTGCCCTTGCCGCCGCAGGCCGACGGCAGGTAGAGCCGGCAGTCGGCAAGGGCCAGAAGCAGCGGCTTGCCGCCCTCCACGCTGAGTTTTTTTTCACTGTTCACCCGGATCGTTTTTTCGCCGTAATCGGCGATGGTTCGACCGGCGATCTCGATGAGCAGGGCGAGCACCGCCGTAAGGACGCTTATGGCCAGGATGCCGGCGAGCAGTTCGAGCATGGTCGGGGACCCTTACTGCACCGGGATCATGCCGCTGAAGGCGATGCAGGCCAGCGACAGGATGCCGGTGATGATGAGGGTGATGCCCGGGCCCTCGAGCCCCTTGGGCAGCACGCCGCTTTTTTCGACCCGGTCGCGGATGGCGCCCACCATGGTGATGGCCAGGAGCCAGCCGATGCCGGAACCGGCCCCGTAGGCCGCCGCCTGCATGAGGGTGTATTCTCTGATCACCATGAACAGCGAGGCCCCGAAGATGGCGCAGTTCACCGTGATCAGCGGCAAAAAGATGCCAAGGGTCTGGTAGAGCACCGGAAAGAAGCGGTCGACGACCATCTCCACGAGCTGCACGAAGGCGGCGATCATGACGATGAAGACGATATACTGAAAATGCTCGAGGTGCAGGGGCAGCAGCAGGTGGCGGTAGACCAAGTGGTTGAGTACCGTGGTGCAGGCCATGACCAGGACCACCGCGGCACCGAGGCCGGCTGCCGAGCGCGGGTTCTTCGACAGCGAGACAAAGGGGCAGAGGCCGAGGAAATTGGTGAGCAGGATATTGTTGGTGAAGATGGCGGCAAAGAACAGGGTGGTGGGAGAGATGGGGGTCATGCGATGCGCCCTCCCGGTTTTGCCGTGCCGCTCTCGGCGCTTCGGGCCCGGACGATCCAGACCAGGACCGCCAGGGTGAAGAAGGCGCCCGGCGCCATGATCATGATGGTCCATGGCGTGAAGGAGTCCGGCAGCAGGCGAAAGCCGAAAAGCGAGCCGAAGCCTGCCAGCTCGCGGACCACGGCGATGGCGAAGAGCACCAGGGAAAATCCTCCTCCCGCGGCCAGGCCGTCGAGCAGCGCCGGCAGCGGCGGGTTGCTGCGGGCAAAGGCCTCGCAGCGCCCCATCACGATGCAGTTGGTGATGATGAGCCCGACGTAGGGTCCCAGGGCCTCGCTCACCTCTGGCAGATGGGCCTTGATCGCGATATCGAAGATGATGACGTAGGTGGAGATGACCAGCGTCTGCACCATCATCCGCAACCGGTCCGGGGTGAACTGCCGAAGGAGCGAGACCGTGAAGCAGCTCATGGCCATGGTGAAAACGAGGCCCAGGTTCATGACCAGGGTGTTCACCAAGAGATTGGTCACCGCCAGGGTCGAGCAGATGCCCAGAGTATGGCGAAGCAGCGGGTTCTCGTTCCAGAGCCCGGCGCGGATGATTTCTGAAGGGGGAGGCGTTTTCGGCATGTTATCGGGCCGTTTTCAGGTGTTTTCGCAAGGTCTCGAGGAAGTCCAGGTCGCGGTTGACAAAGGCCTCCACCGCTTTGCTGGTCATGGTGGCGCCGGTGACGGCGTCGAGCTCCGGTGCTTTTTTGCCGGGGGCGGGTGGGGTCAGGGTGAAATACTTCCCAGCCGAAGAGCGGTCAAGGGCGAGGCCGGCGAACTGCTGGCCGAACCAGGGCTCGGTGATCCGGGCGCCAAGCCCCGGGGTTTCGTTGTGGCGGTAGAATTCGATGGAGGTGATGCGGCTGAGGTCTCTGTCCACTCCGACCATGGCGGAAACCGGTCCCCAGAACCCGGGGCCGCTCACCCCGAAGGCATAGCCGGCCGCTACCAGGCCGTCGGCGTCACCGGCGGAGTAGACCGTGCGGCCTTCGATCTCGAGGCTCGTCACCTCGTTTTCAAAAAGCTGGTGAACCACACCGGCATCTGCCGCGGACGGGATCCGCAGGCCCAGGGCCCGGAGCACCACGGTTTCGAGCTTCATCCGCCGGTTGAGCTCGATGCGTTCCCTGCGGCTTTCCTGCACCACGGTGACCAGTCCGGCGCAGAGAAGGGTGAGCCCGAACATGAAGCCAACCCCATAACCGCTTTGCCGCCAGAAAGGCTTTTTGGTCATCCTGCCACCTCCCGTCGGGCCGGCAGGGCACGGATGCCGAGATCGACCAGGGGCGCCAGGCCATTGGCGAGCAGCACGGCGAACATCATGCCTTCGGGAAAGTTCGAAAAGAGCCGCAGCACAATGGTGAGAGCACCGATGAAGAACCCGTAGAGCACCTGGCCGGCCGGTGTCTTGGCGGCGGAGACCGGTTCGGTGACCACGAACACGGCGCCGAACAGAAAGGAGCCGGAAAGAAGCGAGGCGAGTGGTGCGGCGGCGGCCGCGGTGCCCACTGCCCGGCCCAGCATGAGGGTTGTGAGGCCGCCGGCCAGGCAGGAGAGAAGCAGGCGCCAGGAGGCGACCTTTTTCCAGAGCAGATAGCCGCCGCCCAGCAGAATGAGGAGAGCCGAGGTTTCGCCCAGGGAGCCAGCGGTGAAGCCGAAAAAGAGATCGGCGAGATCCGGCGGCGGCACTCCTTCCTTGAGCCGGGTGAGGGTGGTGGCGCCGGTGAGTCCGTCCGGCGAGGCGGTCCATTGCAAAAAACCAGCGGAGAGGCTGGGGGCCGGCTCGGTCCAGGAGTTGGTCATCTGCAGGGGAAAGGTGACGTAGAGGAAAGCGCGGCCCACCATGGCCGGATTGAAGACGTTGCGGCCGAAGCCGCCGAACACCATCTTGCCGAAGCTGACGGCGAAGACCATGCCCACCGTTGCCATCCAGAAGGGCAGGGTGGGGGGCAACGACAGGGCGAAGATGAGGCCGGTGACCAACACCGCCGAGCTCACCGGCTGGTTCTTGGGAAAGGCGAAAAAGGCTTCGGTGACCAAACCGCAGAGGAGCGCGACCAGGGTCAGGGCCGGGGCGCGCCAGCCGAAAAGCGCCGTGGCGGCAACCAGCAGCGGCAGCAGGGCCCAGCATACCCGCAGCATGGGAGCCTGCTTCAGAAACCACTTGTCGGGAAAGGCGAAGGGGTGGCTGGGCACGGCGGCGGATCGAAAGTGGATTTAGCGGCATGGCCCTTTTGCGGAGAGACTCGGGGCGCCCTCGGGTTCGGAAAAGATACTACCCCGGGCCGGGGGGAACCGCAAGGGGAGGAGGTCCGGTAAAAAGACGGTTGTGGTTTGAGGGGTGTTTTTCTATGTTGAAAAGGTTTCCTCGGAAAATTTTGGTGGGAGTCCGCATGCGTTCTGTAGCCAATTGCTCTTTGCTGGTGCTGGTTTGCCTTCTTGGGTTGCTCACTGCCACCGCCGTTCTCGGGTCCTCTGGAGCGACGGAGCAGGCGCTGGCAGGGAAGACGCCCGGTCTTTCCGAAAAACTCGGGGAACAGGTGGCGGTGGATGCCGTGTTCCGGGACGAGGAGGGGAAACCGCTGCGTTTCGGCGACCTTCTCGAACGGCCGGTGCTGCTGCTGCCGGTCTACTACTCCTGCCCCACGGTGTGCAATTTCCTGCAGGCCAACATGGCCCGCATCCTGCCCCAGGTCGGGCTCGAACCAGGCAGCGACTTCCTGGTGGTGTCGGCCAGTTTCGACCCCGCCGACCTCCCAGAGCTTGCCGCCCGGCGCAAGACCGATTACCTGGCCGCCACCGGCGAGAAAATCCCTGCCCACGGCTGGCGTTTCCTTACCGGCGACCAGGCCGCCATCCAGGCCCTTACCGGTTCCATCGGCTTCCGCTTCCGGGCCGAGGGCGACATGTTCCTGCACCCGGTGGTGGCGGTGGCCATCGCGCCGGGCGGCACCATCGTCCGCTATCTCTACGGCTTCGATTTCCTGCCCTTCGACGTCGCCATGGCGATGACCGAGGCCTCCCGGGGCGAGGTGGGGCTTTCGGTGAAGCGGCTCTTGGCCTACTGCTTCAGCTACGACCCCCAGGGTAAGCGCTATGTGCTGGATGTGATGCGGCTGGCGGGCCTCGGCCTGGTGGCTCTGCTCGTTGTTTTCGCCGGGGTGCTGGTGGCGGGGCGCCGCCGGCGTTGCCGGCCCGATGGAGCCGGCTGATGAGCGAGCCCGCGGCCTCCTCCTATCTCGCGGCCGGCCGTCCAGGGCTCGGCGGCTGGTTCTTCTCCACCGACCACAAGCGCATCGGCCTGCTCTACCTTGCCTCGATTCTGGCGCTTTTTACGGTGGGCGTGGCGCTGGGATTGCTCATCCGGCTCGAGCTCATCGCCCCGGGCCGCACCATCATGGGCCCGCAGACCTACAACGCGGTGTTCACCATGCACGGCGTGATCATGATCTTCATGGTGGTGATCCCGAGCATCCCGGCCTCCTTCGGCAATTTTTTCCTGCCCTTTCACCTCGGCGCCCAAGACGTCGCCTTTCCGCGCCTCAATCTTCTTGCCTGGTGGCTCTACCTGCTTGGCGCCGGCCTTGCGCTCACCAGCCTGTTCACCGGCGACGGGCCGCCGGACACCGGCTGGACCTTCTACGTGCCCTTTGCCGAGCAGACCACCACCAACGTCGGGGTGGCGCTCGCCGGTGTCTTTGTGCTGGGCTTTTCGAGCATCCTCACCGGCCTCAACTTCATCACCACCATCCACTGGCTGCGTGCTCCGGGGCTCGGCTGGGGCAGGCTCTCCCTCTTCGTCTGGGGGCTTTACTCCACCGCCTGGATCCAGGTGCTGGCCACCCCGGTGATCGGCATCACCGCCGTTCTCGTGGTGCTCGAGCGGCTGCTTGGCGCCGGCCTCTTCGACCCGGCCAAGGGCGGCGACCCGCTGATGTACCAGCATCTTTTCTGGATCTACTCGCATCCTGCGGTCTACATCATGATCCTGCCGGCCATGGGCGTGGTCTCCGAGGTGATCGCCGTCTTTTCCCGCAAGCATATCTTTTCCTATAAAATCCTCGCCGCCTCCACCATGGCCATCGCCTTCGCGGGCTCGCTGGTCTGGGCCCACCATATGTTCACCAGCGGCATGAGCGACGCGGCGGTCTTCGTCTTCTCCTTCCTCACCTTCGTGGTGGCCATCCCCTCGGCCATCAAGGTCTTCAACTGGCTCTCCACCCTGTACCGGGGCTCGATCTACCTCGATCCGCCGCTGCTCTATGCTTTGGGCTTCATCGTGCTTTTCTCCATCGGCGGCCTCACCGGCCTCATCCAGGGCGCGGCGGGCGCCGACGTTCACCTGCACGACACCTATTTCATCGTTGGCCATTTTCACTACGTGATCTTCGGCGGCACCATGTTCGGCCTCTTCTCGGGCCTGCACTACTGGTTTCCCAAGATGTTCGGCCGCATGTACGACCGGGAGAGAGCGACCACCGCCTTCGTGGTGCTCTTTATCGGCCTCAACACCTTGTATTTCCCCATGTTCCTCCTGGGCCTTCAGGGCATGCCGCGGCGCTATTACGACTACCTGCCGCGCTACACCGAGGGCCATTTCTTCTCCACCATCGGCTCCTGGCTTCTGGCCACCGGGCTTTTTCTGCTGTTCGCCAACCTCTATCGTGCTCTCAGAACAGGCAGTCCCGCTTCCTCCAACCCCTGGGGCGGCGCCACCCTCGAGTGGACCGTGAGCTCGCCGCCGCCGGCGGAGAATTTTTCTTCTCCCCCGGACCCGAGCCGGGGGCCTTACGACTTTGCGGGGCTCGAACGCGATGTCTGAGCAGGGCCATGACCGCAGAGCAGCGGCCACCCTCGGCATGTGGCTCTTTCTGTTCACCGAGATTTTTCTCTTTGGCGGCCTCTTCGTGCTCTATGCCGCCTATCTCCGGCGCTATCCCACAGAATTCCACCAGGCAAGCGGCCTGCTCGACCTGCGCTTTGGCGCGGCCAACACCGTGGTGCTCCTAACTTCGAGCCTCACCGTGGTCCTGGCTCTCGTTGCCCACCAGCGCCAGGATAACAGGAAAACCATGGCCTGGCTCGGGGCCACGGCCGGGCTCGCGGTTCTCTTTCTGGTCAACAAATTCTTCGAATGGCAGGCCAAGTTCGATCACTCCATTTACCCCAACAGCCCGGAGTTGCTGGCCCGTTCCGAGGGGCAGAACATATTTTTTTCGCTCTATTTTTTGATGACCGGCCTGCATGGCCTGCACGTTCTGCTGGGGCTCCTGCTCTTCGGTTTCGTGGCCCTGGGAGTGAAAAAGGAGAAGCCGGTGGACCGCACCCTGTTCTTCAATGCCGGCCTCTACTGGCACCTGGTGGACGTGGTCTGGATCTATCTCTTCCCGCTCTTTTACCTCATCACCTGACTTATGACTGAAGACAACCGAACATCTGTAACTCGGTATATCGTGGTGTGGGGGGCGCTTCTCGCGCTCACCGCCGCCACCGTGCTGGTCACCCGTTTCGACCTCGGTTTTTTCAAAGTGGCTGTGGCCCTCGGCATCGCCAGTTTCAAGGCCGGGCTCGTGGTCTTTTTCTTCATGCACCTGGCGGACGAGCAGCGCGGGCTGCAACTCATGGTGCTCTCCGCCCTGCTCATCCTTGCCGTCTTCATCGGCTTCACCTTCTTCGACGTCGGGGTGCGGTACTAGGCGAAAGCGATATGACGAGCGAAATTCTCGATACCGTACAGGCGGTGGACCGCACCCTGCTTCTCACCTTCGGGGTGTCGATCTTCTTTTTTCTGCTGATCACCGCGCTGCTCGTGCTCTTCGTGGTGCGCTACCGGGCGGCCCGCCACCCGCAGGCCGCCGACATCCGCGGCAACAATCTGCTGGAGGCGGCCTGGATCGTGTTGCCTACCCTCGTGGTGCTGGCCATGTTTCTTTCCGGCTGGCAGAGTTATCTCGCCCTGCAGCGGGCGCCGGGCAACGCCATGGAGGTGAGGGTTGCGGCCCGCAAATGGTCGTGGAGCTTCACTTACCCGAACGGCAGAACCAGCGGCGTGCTCTACGTCGAGCAGAACCGGCCGGTGCGGCTCGCCATCGGGAGCGAGGACGTGCTCCACTCGTTTTTTGCGCCGGCCTTCCGCATCAAACGCGACGCGGTACCCGGCATGACCACCTACGCCTGGTTCCGGCCTTCGGTCATCGGCGAGTTCGATGTTCTCTGCACCGAATACTGCGGCTCCGGCCACTCGGCCATGGTGAGCCGTATCGTTGTCCTCGGCGAGGAGGAATTCCGCCGGTTCTACGAGAAGGGAGAGGTCGAGGGCTCCGACCGCGGTCTCGAGCTCTTCACCCGGCACGGCTGCGTGGGCTGCCACCCTCTGGGTGGCGTAAGTGGCGTCGGGCCCGATCTTGCTACGGTTTTCGGAAAGACCATCGAGGTGGAGAGTGCCGCCGGGCGCCGAAAAGTGACCGCAGACGAGGACTATCTCCGGCGTTCCATCCTGCAGCCCGGAGCCGAGGTGGTGGTGGGCTATGCCGCCATCATGCCGGCTTACGAGGGCCGCATGGATGAGAGCGAGCTCGGGGAACTGGTCGACTTCGTGAAAAATCTGCAGAAAAAGGAGAGCGAACAGTGACGGCATGTGGTGAACCCATCCTTTGCCAACCCGCTGGCCTCGCCGCCTGCGCTTCTAAAAAGTGCGGGATGCGGCTCCTCCTTGGCCGGTACGGGCGTCTCTGCCGCTGGCGCTTGAGTTTCGCGGCAGCGGCCACGGTGGCGGCCTGCGTCCTGCTCGAGCGGCCGGGGCTCGACCTGCACCTGGTTGCCGCGGCCGCGGGCGCCTTTGCCGGCAGCGCGGCCTGCTCCGCCGTCAACCAGATGCAGGAAAGAGAGTTGGATGCTTTTATGGTGCGAACCCGGAACCGGCCCCTGGTTACCGGCGAGCTCTCGTTGAAAAATGCCACAATGACTGCCGTCTTTCTTCTGGCGGCAAGCTCCGGCCTCCTGTATCTGGCCGGCGGCCCGGCTGCTCTCGGGGTACTGCTCTTCATTGTGCTGTGCTACAACCTGGGCTACACTTTGCTGAAAAGAAAGAGTGGTTGGCACCTGCTGCCCGGGGTGGTTGCCGGCGGCTTGCCGGTACTGCTGGGGGCGGTCTGCGGCGGCGCTGCCGGTTTCAGGGCCTGGTCCGCCACCCTCTTTGCCCTTATGGTGGCCTGGCAGCTCGACCACTTCCGGCTGCTCGCCAGCCGCCATGGCGCCGACTACCAGGCCGCCGGCGTGCGTCTTCCCTGGTATTTTGAAGCGCGATTCGGAGAGCTGTTTCGCCGGTCTCTTGGTCTCCTTCTTGGTTTCGTGCTCATGCTCTGTGCCGGCAGCGGTCTCATGGAGTCGGTGGCCGGTGCGCTGTTTCTGGTTGGCCTTGGCCTCTCCTGCATTATCTTTCATCTGCCGCGAAGGCCGGCTGTCCAGCCTGGGCTTCGTTGCGGCCGCTGGGCCGTGGTTCTGGTGCTGGCCGCAGCGCTCGGCGAGCGATTTCTTCTGTGGTGAGAAACATATGTACTGGATACACCCCCTCTGGCAGAGCGCCACCCTCCTTCTTGCCCTTTATGTCCTCTACCTGGGCTGGATCCGCTTCGCCTTCGTGTACCTGGGCCGCAAGGGCCAGTTTGCCTGGAAACGCCATGTTGGCCTCGGCAAGGCAGCTCTTTTCATGTGGCTTTACGGCACCGCGGTGGGGCTTGGTGCGGCCTGGGTCAAGTGGCGGGCCTTCGGGGTTACCGGCTCCCATTTCAAGCTGGGACTGCTGGTGGTGGGGCTTGCCCTCTTCGGCTATCTGTCCGGCTGGCGCATGGACGCGGTGAAGGCCAAGCGCCGCCTGCTGCCGCTCCTGCACGGCGGCGCCAACCTTCTGGCCCTTTTACTCTCCCTGGCCGCCGGCCGCACCGGGCTCGCCATTTTTTACAAACATTTTCTGCCATGACCAGGCGCACCCTGATCGTCCTTGTCTCCGCTTGTGTGCTGGCCACGGCCTTCTTTTTATGGCCCAGCAGGTACCCGGTCCGCAACGCGCCCCTGGCAGCGGGCGTGATCGTCTGTTTCGGCGACTCTCTGACCTACGGCACCGGCGCGCCGACTGGCAGCGATTATCCCTCCCGCCTCGGGAGTCTTCTCGGCCGGCCGGTAGTCAACCTGGGCCGGCCCGGCGACACCACGGCAACCGCACTGACCCGGCTCGACAAGGTGCTGGCGCTGAAACCGGCCGCGGTTCTTCTCACCCTGGGAGGCAACGATCTGAAGAACGGCGTTCACCAGGCCGCGGCCAGGGCCAATCTCAGCGAAATCATCGGCAGGATCCAAGACCAGGGCGGGCTCGTGGTGCTGGGCGGCATCGACATCCCCCTCTACGGCCGGGGCTACGACGACATGTACCAGGAGCTTGCCCGGGAAACCGGCAGCGTTCTGGTGGAAAATGTTTTCAAAAACATCTTCGGCAGGCGGGAATTGATGAGCGATCCCATCCATCCCAACGCCGATGGCTACCGCATCATGGCGGAGCATTTCGCCAAGGCTCTCGAGCCATATCTCGCCGACTGACCCGAAACTTCCGGCAACGATTTCTAATCGAGGAGCGCGCCGGCTCAAGTTTTCGGGCGGTCCCCTGATAATGAGGGAATTTTGCGTAAAAAAATGATATTATAGGAGGCCTATTCAACCCTTTCCCTGAGACATTGCCATGACCGGTTCTTCCGAGTTCAGACAGCACCTTGAGCTGCTCTTCCGCACCCCCCGGGCCGAGGCTTTTCGTATCGTTTTCCCCTCGTTTCTGGTGTTTTTTCTGTTTGCCTCCACCCTCTATGGCCTCTTCCTGCCCTCTTTCGAGCGCAATTTCCTTGAAAGCCGCAAGAAGCTGAGCGTCGAAGTGGTGAACACCGCCCGCGGTATCCTCGACTTTTACGAAACACAGCACCGAAAAGGCAGCCTCTCCCTGGCCGAGGCCCAGCGGATGGCCGGTGAGCAGATCCGCGGGTTGCGTTACGGTGAGAACGGCAAGGATTACTTCTGGATCAACGACCTGCAACCTGCCATGCTGGTTCATCCCTACCGCCCCGACCTGGAGAACACTTCATTGGGCGATTACCAGGACTCCGACGGCAAATATCTGTTTCGCCATATGGTTGAGCTGGTGGCCCGGCAGCAGCAAGGTTTTGTGGATTACAAATGGCAGTGGCAGGACGACCCGGGAAAGGTCGTGCCGAAGATTTCCCATGTGCAGCTCTTCCAGCCCTGGGGTTGGGTGATCGGCACCGGAGTGTACCTCGACGACGTGCGCCGGGAGTTTGCCGACCTGGTCCGCGGGGTGACGGTGCTGTCGGCCCTGGTGGTCGTTTTTCTCTTTCTGTTGACCCTGGGCATCGTCCGTCGCGGTCTGCTGGACCGGGACCGGCGGCGCCGGGCGGAAATCGAAATCGAGCGGCACCAGGCACAACTCGAAGAGCTTGTCGAGGCCCGCACCGCCGAGCTGCGCGCCGCCCTCGACAAGGTCAAGACCCTGCGCGGCTTTCTGCCGATCTGCGCCAGCTGCAAGAAAATCCGCAACGACTCAGGCTACTGGCAGCAGATCGAGGCCTACATCCGGGAACGATCGCTTGCCGAATTCAGCCACGGCATCTGCCCCGATTGCGCCCAGGAACTCTATCCGGAGTACTGGAAGCGCATCCGTGAACAAAACGGTGAGGGCTAAGGCCATTTCATCCTTCCTCGTGCGTATTTCAAAAGCTTCTTTCGAAGCAAGCGGCACCTCATCCCTTTCTGGGGCATGACCTCTCCGGTTCACAAAACAAGGAGCGAGCTATGAAAAGTCTCTTTGCCCTGTGTCTCTTGTTCTTAATGCCACAGCTGGCAGTCGCGGCGGAACCCGAAGAACAGCCGCCAACTGCTTCGTCCACAAATACGACGATGCCAGACCATGAGTATAAAAAACTTCACCCGGAGTTTTCAGATCCGGTGCTGGGGGACCGGGCCGCCGTGATCGAATGGTCGTGGAGCCCACAGTATGCCAAACGGTTCAACCTGCCGGTGCAGTCGGATGGCTTGCCTGATGGCGCTCTGTGGCTTGTGGGGGTGAAGATAGAGCGACAGCAGTACCGGGACTGGCAAAGCTACGCCTGCCGTATAGTGGGGTTGATTGACAACAAACTCCCCATACTGACTCCGCCAGGGGATCGGTATGTGATCCATCCAGGAGATCAATGGGAAGGTGGGCTTCCTGGAAAGGCCCAGACCGGGTCAACGGACTTGGCTTTCGAAGTACATGGGATGGGAGAACAAACCAAATTTCTCCCAGGCCAGCTTGCTTGGTGCAAAAAGCCACGCAACAAAGCGGAGCGTGATAAGCCCGAGACGGGCATAGGTACTCCCTATATTTTTTACCACCGCTCTTACACGCCGGACCTGGCCTATTTCGAGCTTGATGGTGGCTGTGCTCATTTCAGTGACCCTGAACAGTTCCGCAACGAATTGCGCTTTCCCACCCAACTGGTCGGAAAAAAGGATGAACCCATGTTTGAAGCCAGTGCGGCAAAGTTCGACATCCCAGACAGCCTGATGCGGAAAATTTATCCCTACACACGTGACGCATATGACTGGCGGACATGCCTGATGCGGCGTATTGGCGGAAAATCTTTCACTCTTTCATTGGAAGCACTGAAATCGAAGCGGTTTGGCGACACCTGCGAACCGATAACAGACGCAGAAATATATAGATAAGGGAAAGTAACGGGTTGCGCCCTGTCTGGAGCAGGAGCGGGTTTGTTCCGGCGTGGGGCCGCTCATGCCTGGACCTCTGAGCAGCCTTCCAGCACGTTTTCCGATCAGTTTCGAGGCGGGAAGAAAATGACTTTTCTAAGCGAACGAATACCAGAAGCAGACAGAAACAAAATTGATATGGAAATGCTCTGCTCGACGAAATTGTGTTCTTTCGAGCCGACACGATGGGTTGTTGACCGAGACAGCGATGTCTATTTATTGCCTCTGGCCTGCGGAGGGGCAGAACGCCCTGAATTCTGAAGTGGTTGCGGAAAATTCTCGAACGATACGGTTCAGAGCCCAGCTGAGCGTCAAAAGGTTGAGGGCTACCCGTTTTGGAAAATGATGCGTGGAAAAGAAAAAAGTTTGTCAGGTTTAGGCGTTTTGGTAATGTTAGCCATCTGGTTTGGTTTCCTGAAAGGGGTTGGGGGCTTTTAAAAACATGAGCATGGCTGAGTTTCTTTGGTGCTTTGGGCCTGGTGTTTTGGGAGAGGGTCATATTTCGGAAAGCCAGAGATCCGATAGTCTTCCCCCCCCTGCCCGGAAAGCAGGTTTGACCAACGACATTTGTACTTTGGGGCTTATTCGACTGAAGAAAGGGAGGAGCAACCATGGGGAAAAGAACACGCGTTTTGGCAATGGGTGCCGTCCTGTTGCTGTTACTGACAACTCAAGCCAGCGCCTCTGGCGAGGTCAGTAACGAAATCATGCTGCCGGGCACCCAGCCCGGCGAGATCGGCTCCCTGGAGTCGCCGGACAAGTGCGATAACTGCCATGGCGGCTACAATAAAACCGTGGAGCCGGCCCACAACTGGCGGGGCAGCATGATGGCCAATGCCGGCCGGGATCCTATATTCTGGGCCACCCTGGCGATTGCCGAGCAAGACTATGACGGCGCGGGCGATCTGTGCATCCGCTGCCACAGTACTTCGGGCTGGTTGGCCGGGCGCTCCACACCCACCGATGGCTCGGGCCTGCTCGCCACCGATGCCGATGGCGTCGATTGTGATTTCTGCCACAAGATGACCAACCCGAATGGTTCCGAGTATCTCGGTGTGCAGAAACCACCCTTTGTTGCCAACGATGGGCTGACCCCGGCCAGCGGGTACTATGGTTCCGGCATGGCCGCCCTCTGGGCTGGATCCGAAAAGCTGGGGCCATATAGCGACCCCGCGGCCCGCCACCAGTTCGGCCAATCACGGTTCCATCGCGACGTCGATTTCTGCGGCACCTGTCACGACGTGTCCAATTCGGTGGTGGGCGACCTGGCCCACAACAACGGCGCCCAGGAAACCGCCGACCCGGTGACGGCGAGCGGAGTGCCTGGCGCGCCGCTCACCGAAAAGGCGGCCTTCAACAACTTTCCTTTTCAATATGGCATTGTCGAACGGACCTTCAGCGAGTTCAAGGCAGGCCTTTTTTCTAAGACCAGGGTAGCTGATTATCCCTCTCTGCCCGCCGAGCTCAAGGGCGGTGCGCCAAAGGCCGCCTACGAGAGCGCTCTTACCGCTGGCAGGGGCGGGGATTACGAGGACGGGTCGCCGCGCTTCTTCTCCTGCCAGACCTGTCACCTGCGGCCGGTGACCGGGACCGGCTGCAACAAGAAGGGAGCGCAGCAGCGCCGGGATCTTCCCCTGCACGATATGACCGGCGGCAACTACTGGATGCCCGATGTCATCCGTTACCTCGACGGCCAGGGCAAGCTGCGCCTGGGCGGCGGACTCACCGCAGGCCAGGTGGCCGCCATCGAGGATGGCAAGATACGGGCCATGAAGCAGCTCTCCGAGGCAGTGTCGCTTACGGTCACCGGCAACACCCTGAAGATCGTCAATATGACCGGCCACAAACTCATCTCCGGTTATCCCGAGGGAAGGCGGATGTGGCTCAACGTCAAGTGGTACGATAGTGGCAACGCGTTATTGCGCGAAGACGGGCGCTATGGCGAGCTCGCCGTCACGCTGGATGGCGGGGTCGCCACGGTGAAAACCATTCTCGATCCGTACGATCCGAACACCACGGTATATGAGGCACATTACGGCATGACCGGTCAGTGGGCCCGGCAGATTCTCGACCTTGGGCTCCACCCGGCAGACTATCCGCTTGCTTTTGACCGCGTCAGTGGGCGCGTTTCGTTGACCCTTGGCCAGCTCGCCGCACAGCCTGCCAGCGAGGCTGCCGAAACCTTTCATTTCGTGCTGAACAACACGGTGCTCAAGGACAACCGCATTCCTCCCTGGGGCATGAGCTACGACGAGGCCCGCAAACGCAATGCCCTGCCGGTGCCGGCCAGCCAGTACGGTGATCCGGGCCCTGGCGGTAGCTATCTCCATTACCACGAAAAGTTACTCGAGCCGCCGGCCGGTGCGGCCTATGCGACCATTTCAATGCTCTACCAACCGACGAGTTGGGAGTATATCCAGTTCCTCTATCTGGCCAACCAGGGCAAGAACCCGTTTCTTGCCAACGAAGGCCGGTTCATGCTCGAGGGTTGGTTGAATACCGGCATGGCTGAGCCCTACGTGATGGCCTCGACCTCCTGGGGCAAAGTTCCGGTGCCACCGGCAATTCCCGTGACCGTCTCGACTTTCGCCGCGTACGCCGTCGATCGCAAGGGGACGCTGACCGTGCCGACCTCCACGGTCAACGCCGGTCAGGCCGTCGGGTTCCGGGCCACCGTTGCCGGCGGTGGGATGGCGCCGGTA
>JBFHWX010000075.1:0-14804 GCA_041599275.1 Desulfobulbales bacterium
AAGAGGATGGAATCACAGGGCGAGAAACGGAGGGCGGAAAAAGACCGTGAGCGATCATCCGAAATATGTTGCATGGCGAGACGGCCTGCTGGCGAAGAGTCTCGGGCGTTTTCCCGAACGGCGGCAGCGCTTCTGCCGGCATGGCGGCGGCGAGGTGGAGCGCCTCGCCCTGCCCGGGGCAATCGACGAGGCCTATCTGGAAAAGCTGGGCTTTCCCGGCGACTATCCGTACACCCGCGGTGTGCAGCCCACCATGTACCGGGGCCGTCTCTGGACCATGCGCCAGTACGCCGGGTTTTCCACCGCCGCCGAGACCAACCGCCGTTTCCGCTATCTCCTCGAACAGGGCACCACGGGGCTTTCCATCGCCTTCGACCTGCCCACCCAGATCGGTTACGACTCCGACCACCCGCTCTCGGTCGGCGAGGTGGGCAAGGTGGGGGTGGCGGTGGATACGCTCGCCGACATGGAGGTTCTGTTCGAGAACATCCCCCTCGACCGGGTGTCCACCTCCATGACCATCAACGCGCCTGCCGCGGTGCTTCTTGCCATGTACGTGGCGGTGGCCGAAAAGCAGGGGGTAGAGGCAAAAAAGCTGCAGGGTACGATCCAGAACGACATCCTCAAGGAATACGTGGCCCGTGGCACCTATATTTTTCCGCCGCGGCCGAGCCTGCGGGTCATCGCCGACATCTTCAAGTGGTGCGGCAAAGAGACACCATCCTTCAACACCATCTCGATCTCCGGCTACCATATCCGCGAGGCCGGCGCCACCGCTGTGCAGGAGGTGGCCTTTACCCTGGCCAACGGCATGACCTACGTGCAGGCCGCCCTCGATGCCGGGCTCGAAGTGGACGATTTCGCGCCGCGGCTCTCCTTCTTTTTCAACTCCAGCTCCGATTTCTTCGAGGAAATAGCCAAGTTCCGTGCTGCCCGCAGGCTCTGGGCGCGGCTCATGAAGGAACGGTTCGGGGCGCAGAAGCCCGCCAGCCTCATGCTCCGCTTCCACACCCAGACCGCCGGCAACACGCTTACCGCCCAGCAGGTGGACAACAACATCGTACGGGTCACCATCCAGGCCCTGGCCGCGGTGCTGGGCTCTACCCAGTCCCTGCACACCAATAGCCGCGACGAGGCATTGTCGCTGCCCACCGAGGAATCGGTGCGCACGGCGCTCCGCACCCAACAGATCATTGCCCACGAATCCGGGGTGGCCAATACCGTCGACCCCCTGGCCGGCTCCTATTACGTCGAGAACCTCACCGACCGCATCGAGCAAGAGGCCGAGGAACTGATCGGGCTCGTCGAACGGAACGGCGGCGTGGTGAGGGCCATCGAGGAGGGCTTCATCCAGCGCCGCATCGAGGCTTCGAGCTACGAGTACCAACAGGAGGTGGAGCGGGGCGAGCGGCTCATCGTCGGGGTGAACGCCTTCCAGGTCGAGGAGAAGGAAAAACCGCCGCTTTTGAGGGTCGACCCGGAAGTGGAAGCGGCCCAGGTGGCGGGCCTGCGGAAGGTGAAACAGAGGCGCGACAACCAGGCGGTGGCGCGAGCCCTGGCCGGACTGGAAAGAGCGGCCGGCGGCGAAGACAATCTCATGGGCCCGATCCTTGAGGCGGTGCGGGCCTATGCGACCCTGGGTGAGATCTGCGGGGTGCTGCGCTCCGTGTTCGGCGAGTACCGTGAGAGGTAGAAGGGATTATGGTCGAAAAGATAGAGCACCTGGGCATTGCCGTGCGCTCCCTTGCCGAGTCGCGCCGTTTTTACGAAGAGGTCCTGGGCCTTGTCTGCCGGGGCGAGGAAGAGGTGGCGGCGCAGAAGGTGCGGGTCGCTTTCTTCGAGGTGGGCGAAACCCAGATCGAGCTCCTGGAGCCCACTTCGCCGGAAAGTCCCATCGCCCGCTTCCTCGAGACCAGGGGCGAGGGGATCCATCACGTGGCCTACCGGGTGGCCGACCTCAAGGCCCGGCTGGCCACGGCCCGCGCCGCCGGCTACCGGCTGATCAACGAAGAGCCGGTAGTTGGCGCCGGTGGCAAGCGGGTGGCCTTTCTGCATCCCAAAGGCACCAGCGGCGTGCTCACCGAGTTCTGCGAGGTGGTCTGCGCTCCTGAATGACCGCAGCGGGAGGGCCGCCATCCGTCTTGGAGAGTGGGCTTAGCGGATTTTTTGACAAATTTCGTTTTTTCGATGTAAAGTCGTTCCGGGATCTCCCCGCCCCCTTGGTGTTTTTTGCAGCATTTAAACAAAGAACGAAGAAGGGGGCTTTCGCCACCATCCAAAGCCTGCCGGAGGGGTAGCCCTCGATGAAAACGAGAAAAGCGCTCGCTCTACACGTCCTGCTAGCCTGTCTTCTCGGTTTGCCCGGTGTCGGCCTGGGCCACGACCTGCCGGGCCTCTCGGCCGGCCAGACCCTTTACGTGCCGGCTTATTCCCATATTTACGCAGGCAACAAAGAGTTGGCCGTTCTTCTCACCGTGACCCTCAGCATCCGCAATACCGACCCCCAGCACCGCATCACGGTGACCACTGTCGATTATTACGGCAGTAAGGGCGAGGTGTTGAAGAAGCACGTGCAGCAAGCGATCGAGCTCGAGCCCCTGGCAACGACGCGTTTCGTCCTGCCCCAGCGGGACGAGTCCGGCGGTTCGGGAGCCAATTTCCTGGTCGAATGGAAAGCCGATCGGCCTGTCAACCCTCCGCTCGTCGAAACCGTGATGATCGGTGCCGAAGGGCAACAGGGCATCTCCTTCACCTCCCGGGCCCAGGTGATAGCAACATCGCAGTGAGCCCCCTGCGGCTCGACCCCTCCCTCGTGTCCTCCTTGTTGATCGGCCTGCGCGCCCGCTCACGCGAGCGAGCCGCAGCCTGCGGAAAAGTGATCTCGATGGCGGTGCTGCCAAGCTTCTTCACCCTGATGTCTTCCTTGTAACAGGTGCCCGCGCCGCCGGCCTGCCATCTCCGCTTTTTCCAGGCATCAGCAGTTCATTGTCTGCCTTGCAAATAAATCCCTTGCGCTGTTGAAAAAAATAGGATATGATGCCTCCACTTTCATTTGAGAAGTTTTCGCATTCTCCTTTTACGTTGTCCTTCCCGCACCGCGTCCATCTTCCGGACCGCGTCCGAGTTCGTAATAAGTCCTTGCCGAGAACACCAGGGGAAAGTCCAGTTCGCAGCAGGAGTTCGGCTCACCGTTTGTGGTGCCGATCCCGGTTGCAAGGGGAATTCCACGCCGGCAACTCGGTTTTTCAGGCAATTCCACAACAGAACCGGCGCGAGCCAGCGTGGCTTTGCCGGCCGACCAGGGCTGCATTGAATGCGGCTGCATGACACATCTTAGGAGTATTATGAGTTTTTCCGATTTTCCGTTCCACCCCGACCTGCAGGCGGCAATCGCGGCCAGCGGTTATGTCAATCCCACCCCTATTCAAGTGCAGGCGATCCCGCCGGTTCTTGCCGGCCGCGATGTCATGGGCCTTGCCCAGACCGGCACCGGCAAGACCGCGGCTTTTGTGCTGCCCATTCTGCAGCGTTTGCAGAGCGGTTCGTCCCGGAAGATCAGGGCCCTGGTCCTGGCCCCCACCCGGGAACTTGCCGAACAGATCAACGCCTATGTGGTCAGCATGGGAAAAGCCTTGGGAGTTGGCAGTGTCGTTCTCTACGGCGGGGTAGGCAAACAACCCCAGGTTCAGAAGATCCGGGCCGGCGTCGAAGTCGTCGTCGCCTGCCCAGGTCGACTTCTCGACCTCATCCGCGACAAAGCGGTCGACCTCTCGGGGCTTGAGATTCTGGTGCTCGACGAGGCCGACCACATGTTCGACCGCGGCTTCCTTCCCGACCTGCGGCGGATCCTCACCTATCTGCCAAAGAAACGGCAGACGCTCGTTTTTTCGGCCACCATGCCCGCCGAGATCCGGCGCCTGACCGAGGACGTGCTGCACGATCCGGCCCGTGTGCAGATCTCCCCCACCATGCCGGCACCGTCCATTTCGCATGTGTTCTTTTCCGTGGTGGCTGAGCACAAAACCGCTCTGCTCAAGGACATCCTGCAGCGTCAGGAAGTTGCGACCGCCCTGGTTTTTACCCGCACCAAGCACAAGGCCAAGAGCCTTGCCCTGCACCTGCAGAAGGCCGGTTTCCGGGCCGCCTCCCTGCAGGGGAATCTTTCCCAGAACAAGCGGCAGCAGGCCCTCGACGGCTTCAAGACGGGAACCTTTAACGTGCTGGTGGCCACCGACATCGCGGCCCGCGGTATCGATGTGGCCGGCATTTCCCATGTGGTCAATTTCGATTTACCCGACACGGTGGAGACCTACACCCACCGCACCGGTCGTACCGGCCGCGCCGCCTGCACCGGCGAGGCCCTGACCTTTGTCACCGGCGAGGACCACAAGATGGCAATCGCTATCGAGCGGATACTGGGCAGCAGGATGACCAGACAGCCGGTGCCTACGGGGCTGGTCGCCGACAAGCCGGCTGCCGAAGCCCTGAAGCGGGAGGTTGGCCGGCCGCGTACCGCCGGCGGTGACCGGGCGCTCGCCCAGCCCCGGCCGGCGCGCCGGAGAGCGGTGCCGCCCGCTGGTGCAAAATCGAGAGGCGGCAGGTCCGCATCGTTTGACTTCGGTGTCCGTTCATCGGGCCGGAGATGATGGTAAAGAGAGCGCGGCCCGCGCTTTTTCCGGCTGTTTCGTCGCGAGACGAGGCGGCTTTTCACCAAGAGGTTCCCCGTCGGGAACCATTCGTACAGGAGTAGTTCAAAATGGCAGAAGGCACAGTGAAATGGTTTAATGATTCGAAAGGCTTTGGCTTTATCGCCGAGGATGGCGGCAGCGACGTGTTCGTTCACCACACCGCGATTCAGGCCGAGGGCTTCAAAACTCTTACCGAAGGTGCTCGTGTGAGATTCGAGCTTGTCGACGGTCCGAAAGGACCGGCGGCCGCCAAGGTCGTCGAGTTGTAAGACCGGCAGGTTTGGTTTTCACCAACAAAAAAAGCCCCGCATTTGCGGGGCTTTTTTTGTTGGTACTTCGTGTTCAGGCGGGGCGGAGGAAGGTTCTTTTCCGCAGGTAGTCGGTGCCGAAAATGAGGAAGATGCCCATCCAGGCCAGAAGGTAGACGTGGAGCGGCACCGGGCCGGTCTGCAGCACCCGCTGCAGGGGCGGGAAATAGAGGGTGGCCCAGGAGAAAACGATCTGGATGAGGATGCCGGCGACCAGCAGCGGGTTTCTGAAGAGGCCACGGTCGAGTCCGGAGCGCTGGGCATAGCGGCGGCCGATGAGGTTGCCGATCTGCATGAGCAGGATGGTGGAAAGAGCGATGCCGGTGGCCGAACGGTAGAGGGGATCGTTGCCGGCAAGCTCCTGGCCGTAGCGCCAACCGCCGTCGAGCAGCACGTAGAAGAAGAGACCGAGGGACCAGGCTCCTTCGAGGAGCCCCAGAAAGAGGTAGGAGTGGCAGATGAGCTCTCTGGTGAGCAAACCCTGCTCGCGGTTTCGCGGCGGGCGCTCCATCTCCGCCGGGTCGGGGGGTTCCTGGCCAAGGGCCATGGAGGGGATGATGTCGGTGCCGAGGTCGATGGAGAGAATCTGGATGACGTTTAGAGCCAGCGGCACCGGCAGCAGGATGTAGAGAAGATAGGGCAGGATCTCCGGGCCGTTCGATACCAGCACGTAGTTGGTGAACTTGCGGATATTGGCGAACACCGTGCGCCCTTCCTCGATGCCCTTGACGATGGAGGCGAAGTTGTCGTCGAGCAGGATGATCTGGGCCGCCTCCCGGGCCACGTCGGTGCCCTCGCGGCCCATGGCGATGCCGACGTCGGCGGCCTTCAGGGCCGGGGCGTCGTTCACTCCGTCGCCGGTCATCGCCGCCACCAGCCCCATCCGCTTGTAGGCGGCGACGATCTTCATCTTCTGCTCCGGCGTGGTGCGGGCGAAGATGCGCACGCCGCTGGTGATTTTTTCGATGAGCTGGTCGCCGGTGAGCTTGTCGAGGAGATCACCGGTGACCACCGCCGCATCCCCGCCGCTTTCGGTTATGCCGCTTCGGGCCGCCACCGCTTGGGCGGTGTCCGGGTGGTCGCCGGTCACCATCACCACCTCGATGCCGGCCCGCCGGCAGATTGCCACCGCTTCCGGCACCTCGGGCCGGATCGGGTCTTCGATGCCGAGGAAGCCGGCGAGCAGGAGATTGTTCTCGAGTTCCTCCTGCCCGATTTCATCCCCGGCGGCAAGCCGCCGCCGTTCTTCCTCGTCGAGCTCCCGCCAGGCCACGGCGATGACCCGCAGGCCGCGGCAGGCCATTTCTTCCATGATTTCTTCGGCTCGGGCCAGGGCCTGGTCGTCGGTCGCTTCAAGCCCGCCCTTCGCCTGCAGCCCGTCGAGCAGGGGGCGCAGTGCTTCGAAGGCGCCTTTCACCGCAAAGAGCAGCCGGCCTTCTTGCTCGGCGATGCCGGCGGAACGCCTTTTTTCGACATCGAAGGGGTAGAAAGAAGCGTTGCCATGGGGCGGTTTCAGGCCGCCTGCTTCTTCGGCCAGGGCCCGGTGTACCGCCACATCCAGGGGGTCGCCGGTCGGCCCCTTGTCGGTCTGCCGGACTTCTGAGGCGATGCGGGCGAGCCCCAGGATGCGGCCCGCTTCGCTGCCGGTGAGCCGGCCGGCCGTCGACGGCCCCTGCAGTTCGGTGATCGACAGCCGGTTCTGGGTCAGGGTGCCGGTCTTGTCGGTACAGATGACGTGCACCGCGCCCAGCGCTTCCACGGCGTTGAGGCTCTTGACCAGCACGTTCTTCCTGGCCATCCGCAGGCTGCCCATGGCGAGCGCCAGGGTGAAGGTGGGCAGGAGCCCCTCGGGCACGTTGGCGACGATGATCCCCATCATGAAGACAAGGTTCACCCACAGGGAGCGGCCGCTCGCCATGCCGTAGACAAAGAAGCTCGTGCCCATGAGCACGGCGATCACGGTGAGCGTCCGCACCATGCGGCCGGTCTCGAGTTCGAGCGGTGAGGCCGGACGGGCAATGGCCTGGGAAAGATGGGCGAGCTTGCCGAACTCGGTGCGCAGGCCGGTGGCGTAGACCACTGCCTCGCCGGAGCCGCGGATGATGCTGCAGCCGGCAAAGACGATATTGCTGCTTTCGGTGAGCCGCCGCTCGCAGGCATCGGCGTCGAGCCGTACCGGCGCCGCCTCACCGGTCAAGGGCGCGTTGCTGGCCAGCAGCTCATGGCTTGCCACCAGCCGGGCGTCGGCCGGCACCCGGTCGCCTTCTGTCAGGAGCAGCAGATCGCCGGGCACCAGCTCTTCGGCGGGCACCGTGGTGAGCGAGCCGTCCCGGCGCACCTCGACCTGTTGGGGCAGGAACTTTCTCAACGCCTCCATGGCCCGCTCGGCCCGGTATTCCTGAAAAAAAGAAAAAAAGGCGTTCAGCAGCGAAACCACCAAGAGGGCCCAGCCCAGCACGTTCATGCTCTCGCCCGGCTGCACCCGGTGGGCCACAAAGCAGATGGCCGCCGAGATGACCAGCAGGATGGTGAAGAAATTGGTGAACTGCTTCACCAGGCTGCGCATGATTTTCCAGGGGTCCTTCACCTCGAAGGAGTTTCTGCCCACCTCATGGAGCCGTTCCGCCACCTCGGCCCCGGCGAGCCCTTGCGGCCGGCTGTGCAGGCTGGCGAAGACCAAGTCTTTTTCGAGATGCTGGATCTGGCCCGTGCTCATTCCGCAACTCCCCGGTAGACCCCGACGTCGCAGGGCGCGGCGCGCAGGATCTGTTCCATTCTGGTGCCGTAATAGAAGCGGGCCGGCAGGCGGCGTTCGGTGGCGCCGAGCAGGATCATGCGGGCCCGCAGGCGGCTCGCCTGCAAAAGGATCTCCTTGGGCCAGTCGTCGGAGAGGATGGCCTGGCCGTCGAGGTGCAGGGGATGGTCGCCGATCTCCCGGCGGATTTCCTCGAGCACCTGCCAGATGTAGACCATGCCCCGCTCCTGCAGTTTTTTTATGGCCGGGTCGGTCATGTAACGGAACCAGGCGGAGCTCACGCTCATCACCCGCAGGAGATGGAGCTCTTCCATGTCCGGAAGAAAGAGGTGAAAGAAGGGCAGGGCGGTCCGGAAGCCGCGGGGGTGGCCGGCCAGGGGAAAGAGAAAGTTCGCCGGCCGGCCGAAGAGTCCGGGCTGCACCACCCGGATGGCGACCACGTTGCACCCGGCCCGGCGCAGCAACTGTTCGGAGACGGTGGCGGTGAGATAGTCACGGCCGCGGGGCTGAAGCCGTGCCCCGCAGACGCAGAAATTTGCCGATCCGGCCGGCAGGTGCTGGAGGAGCTCGGCGGCAACTTTGCCCCGGCGGGGCAGAAAAAGTGATTCCAGCTCGATGCCGGCGGCTTCGCATTCGCGCGCCAGGGCGGCGGCCTTTTGCTCGATCACGGCGGCGGGCACTTCGCCGTCGTGGGCGTGCAGGAGAACCAGGCGGCGCTCGTGGCCTGCCGCCGCCATGCGGATGGCATAGCGGGCGATCCAGTCGCCGTTCAGGGAGCCGTCGTAGGCAAGGTAAAGCATGGCGATGTCCTCCGGGAGGGGGAGGCAGGGGCGTCGGCTTGTCAGAACTCTACCACGGGGCCGCTGTTTTCTCCAGTTTTCTGCTGCGGAGGGAGGTTTGCGGAAAGGATCTGGCCTTTCTGTAAAAATTCCACCTTTTGTCGAGGAAACTGTGGTATAATTGCCTCTGGCCCGGATGTCCCGGACAGCGGCCCCGGTGGGGGGCGCCAAGGACGCCGGGCCTGTTTTCGTTTCGCTCAGTTTTCAGGGAGGCCGCGGCAAGTGCCGCACCGGAGAAAAAGGAAATGTGGCTCAATTCGTTCAACTATTTTCGCGGCGTGGCGATCCTCTTCATCGTTGCCGGCCATACCCTCTACATGTCCGGCTGGACCATCGACACGGTGTTCGAAAAATTCCTGGCCGACCTGGTGCTCGGCGGTACCACTCTCTTTGTTTTCATCTCGGGGTTCCTTTTCCACCACGTCTATTTCAAACGCTACAACTACCGCAAATTCATGGGCACCAAGTTCCGCAACGTGCTCCTGCCCTACCTCGTGCTCTCCTTGCCGCTGGTGCTTTACTTCGTGCTTTTCACCGGCTGGGGGCCTTACGGTCACCATATCTTCGGCGAGAAAACCGGTCTCTTGTCCTCCTACCTCCTGCCGGTGCTGCGCTACCTGTGGACCGGCAGGGTCATGGAGGCCTACTGGTACATCCCGTTCATCATGGTGGTCTTCGTCTTCTCGCCCCTGATGATGGCTTATGCCCGTCTGCGGCCGGCGCCGCGGGTGGCGATCTTTTTCGTTCTGCTGCTGGTCTCCCTCTTTCTGCAGCGGCCGATCGACAATATCTCGGTGCTTCATTCGACGATATACTTCCTGCCCGTCTTTCTCTTCGGCATCACGGTGTCCATCGACAAAGAATGGTTTTACCGGGTGTTCGACCGCCGTGAGCCGCTGCTGCTGGCCGCGGTTTTTCTTTTTGCCTTTCTCCAGGCCCGCTACTACCCGGTGTTCGGCAACCTCCATAAGCCCGCTTTGCAAGCGGCGCTGCCCGATGTGCTGCTGCTCCAGAAGCTTTTTCTCGCTCTCTTCTTCATGATCCTCCTGCACCGCTATGAAGAGCGGGAGAGCTGGGTGCTCGATCGCCTCGCTTCCACGAGCTTCGCCATCTACTTTCTGCATCCCTGGGTGCTGTGGGGCGCGCAGCTCGTTTTCAACCAGCGTTTGGCGGTGATCGAAAGCATGAGGGGCCCTGTTCTCTGGCTGGTCATGACGCCTCTGGTGGTGGTACTCTCCATGGCCCTGGCCGAGGGCATCCGTTATCTCTTTCGTGACCACAGCCGCTCGGTCATCGGCTATTGATAAAAAACCTGCTGCCGGGGGTCTGGCTAAAGCGAGTGGGATAACCTTGCTTTTTTACGAAAAAGAACTCATTTTCTTTAAGAATTAAAACCGTCACAAAGTGTGGCGCTTTCCTGCACTCGAAAAAACGTTGAGGAGGTTGCACATGAATCGATTAATCGTTTGGAAAACCGTTGTTTCCGGCCTTCTTCTGCTGGCGCTCGCGGTTCCGGCCCAGGCCCAGATGGGCATGATGAAGGGCGGCATGAAGGGCGGCGACGACGACGGCAAGGGGATGATGAAGGGCATGGGCATGGCCGGCGAGATGATGGGCGGCATGCTCGACGACTCCCACATGCTGTGGAAGCATCTGGCCGGCCTCGGTCTTGACGACGCCCAGCAGAAGAAGGTGAGCGAGATCCGGCTCGAGGCCCAGAAGGAGATCATCCGCCGCAAGGCCGATCACCAGATCTCACGCATCGAGCTCGACGACCTGCTCAAACAGGACCAGGTCGACCTGCAGGCGGTGCAGCGCAAGCTCATGGAGAACGGCTCCATCCACAGCTCCATGCTGTTTGCCGGCATCAAGGCCCGGGAGGACATCAAGGCGGTGCTCACTCCGGAGCAGCGGGAAAAGCTGGCCGCCATGCACAAGGCCCACGGCATGGAGCACGGTTCCATGATGGAAGGCATGAAGTGCATGAGCGGCGGTGATGCCGACGACAAGGCGCCGGCCAAGGCCGAGGAAGGTAAGAAGGAGGAGCCCGCCGCGGCACATTCGGCCCACCACTGATCGCGGAACGCCCTGCCCAATTTGCGGGTTGTGAAAAAGGTCCGGTCCCTTCGGGGGCCGGACCTTTTTTTATGGTGCCGGGAGGAAGTCGGTTCCGAAACAAAACGATTTCCTTCTCGGCCTTAACGCGCTAGGCTCTGCAGGGTATCCGGCAACGGGCCATGTTCAGTTTTCAAGGAGCCTTGACACATCATGTGGAAACGTTTTCTGCTCATTTTTTTCGTCCTTCTTCTCACCGCCGGCACGGTGGCCGGCATCAAGTTCCTGCAGATCCGCACCATGATGGCCGCCCCGCCTCCTGCTTTTCCGCCGGAGACGGTGACCACCGCCGTGGTCGCGGCGGCGCGCTGGGAGCAGTCGCTTACCGCGGTGGGTTCCTGTGTGCCGGTGCAGGGAGTGACGGTGGCGGCGGAGCGGCCCGGTCGGGTTTCGCGCATCGCCTTCGAGGCGGGCAGTGGGGTGGCGGCGGGGGAACTGCTGGTCGAGCTGGCCAGCGAGACCGAGGAGGCCGAACTGCGGGCCGCCGAGGCGGATCTCGCCCTGGCCGAGAGTGATTTCCAGCGCATGGTTTCCCTGAACAGCCGCGGCATCGTGGCCCAGGCCGATTACGACGCGGCAAAATCGCGTCGCCAGCAGCTTGCCGCCCGGGTTGCGAGCCTGGGGGCCCTGCTCGGCAAAAAGGAGGTCCGCGCTCCCTTTGCCGGCCGGCTCGGCATCCGCCAGGTGAATCTCGGCCAGATCATGAAGGAGGGTGACCCCATCGTCAGCCTGCAGCGGCTCGACCCGATTTATGTGAACTTCACCCTGCCCCAGCAGGATCTCGCCCATCTCGCAACCGGCATGGCGGTGGAGATCGGCGCCGACACCCTGGCGGCGCCCGCCGCCGGTTCGCTTACCACCATCGACCCCGAGCTCGATCCGGCCACCCGGGCGGTGCTCGTCCAGGCCACCGTACCCAATCCCGGCGAACTGCTGCGGCCCGGCATGTTCGTCACCGTCCGTGTCCTGCTGCCGGAGGCGACGGAGGTGCTCACGGTGCCGGCCACCGCCGTGCTCTACGCGCCGTACTCCGACTCGGTGTTCGTGGTGGAGGAGAAAAAAAATGAACAAACCGGCGAGTCCGGCCTGGCGCTCCGCCAGCAGTTCGTGGAACTCGGTGAGCGGCGTGGCGATTTCGTTGCTGTTGCAAAAGGCCTCAAGGAAGGTGAAGAGGTGGCAAGCACCGGGGTCTTCAAGCTGCGCAACGGCCAGGCGGTGACCGTGGACAACGCCCTGGCGCCGGAGTTCTCCCTGACGCCCAGCCCCGAGAACAAGTGAGCGGCGAGGCTTTCGAAAGATCATGAAACTCACCGATCTCTTCATCCGGCGTCCGATCCTCGCCCTGGTGGTCAACCTGGTGATCGTCATTGCCGGGCTGCAGGCCATTTTCACCCTCAACGTCCGCCAGTATCCGCGGAGCGAAAATTCGGCGGTCACCGTCACCACCGCCTACGTGGGGGCGAGCGCCGAACTGGTGCGCGGCTTCGTGACCACGCCGCTGGAGCGGGCCATCGCCGCCGCCGACGGCATCGACTATCTGGAGAGCGAGTCCAGCCAGGGGGTGTCCACCATCCGGGCGCGCTTGAAGCTCAATTACGACGCCACCAAGGCGCTGGCCGAGATAAGCTCCAAGGTCGATCAGGTGAGGCGCGACCTGCCGCCCGAGGCCGAGATCCCGATCATCAACATCGAGAGCGCCGACTCCCGCTTCGCCTCCGCCTACCTGAGCTTCACCTCCGACCTCCTCAAGCAGAACCAGATCACCGACTATCTGGTGCGGGTGGTACAGCCGCGGCTCTCGGCGCTGGAAGGCGTGCAGCGGGCCGACATCCTCGGGGCCCGCACCTTTGCCATGCGGATCTGGCTCAAGCCCGAGCGGCTGGCCGCCTACAACCTGTCGCCGGCGGCGGTGCGCCAGGCCCTGGCCGCCAACAACTATCTCTCCGCGGTGGGCCGCACCAAGGGCGCGCTGATTCAGGTGAACCTCACCGCCGACACCGATCTGCAGTCGGTGGATGAATTTAAAAAGCTCGTGGTGCGGGAGTCGGGCGGGGTGCTCATCCGCCTCGAGGACGTGGCCGAGGTGGTGCTGGGTGCCGAGGATTACGACGCCGAAGTCCGCTTCTCGGGCCAGACCGCCACCTTCATGGGCATCTGGCCGCTGCCGAACGCCAACTCGCTCGATGTCATCAGCCGGGTGCGGGCCGAGATGGAGGAGATCCAGGCCGAGTTGCCCAGCGGCCTTCAGGCCCGGGTGGCCTACGACGCCACCAACTATATCAGGAACGCCATCCGCGAGGTGATGAAGACCCTGGGTGATACGCTGCTGATCGTGGTGGTGGTGATCTTTCTCTTCCTCGGTTCCTTCCGCTCGGTGTTCATCCCGGTGGTGGCCATTCCGCTGTCGCTCATCGGCGGCGTCTTCCTGATGCAGGTTTTTGGCTTCACCGTCAATCTGCTGACCCTGCTGGCCATCGTGCTCTCCGTGGGCCTGGTGGTGGATGACGCCATCGTGGTGGTGGAGAACGTCGAGCGCCACCTCTCCGAGGGCAAGACGCCGCTCGATGCGGCCATTGCCGGGGCGCGGGAGCTGGTTGGCCCGATCATCGCCATGACCGTCACCCTGGCCGCGGTCTACATCCCCATCGGCCTGCAGGGCGGGCTCACCGGCTCCCTCTTCCGGGAGTTCGCTTTCACCCTGGCCGGCGCGGTGACCGTCTCCGGTATCGTGGCACTGACGCTGTCGCCGGTGATGAGCGCCACCCTTCTCGTCCCTGGGCTCGAAGAGCGGGGCCTGGCCGGCCGTATCAGCCGCGGCTTCAACCGTTTGAAAAGAATCTACGGCCGCTGCCTCGATTTCACCCTGCGGACCCGTCCGGCGGTCTACCTTCTGTGGCTGGGCCTGAGTGCGCTCACCGTGCCGATGTTCATCATGTCGCCCCGGGAACTCGCTCCCACCGAAGACCAGGGCGTCATCTTCGGCATCGTCGACGCCGCGGCCAACGCCACCCTCGACCAGACGAGCCGTTTCGCCGCCGCCGCCAACCAGGCCTTCCTGAGTGTGGAGGAGACCAACTTCACCTTCCAGATCACCTTTCCCACCGCGGGATTCGGCGGCATGGTGGTGCGGCCCTGGGCCGAGCGTGAACGCACCATCTTCGAGATCCTGCCCGAGGTGCAGGGCAAGCTCGCCAAAATTCCCGGCATCCGCATGTTTCCGGTGACCCCGCCGCCTTTGCCCGGCGGCGGTCAGTTCCCGGTGGAGTTCGTGCTCGCCTCCACCGCCGAGCCCGCCGAGATCCTGGATTTTGCCCGGCAACTGCAGATGAAGGCGATGACCAGCGGCCTCTTCGCCTTCCCGCCGATCATCGACGTCAAGATCGACCAGCCGCAGACCGAGTTCGTCATCGACCGCGAGCGGGTGGCCGACCTCGGCCTCGACCTGCGCACCGCCGGCGGCGATCTTGCCGCCATGGTGGGCGGCGCCTACGTGAACCGCTTCTCCATCGCCGGCCGTTCGTACAAAGTGATTCCCCAGGTGGAGCGGCTCGGCCGCCTTACCCCGGAACAGCTCCGCTCCATCCACATCAGCGGCCCTGATGGCCGCCTGGTGCCGCTCTCCTCGGTGGCCACTCTGCGGGAGAGTACCGTGGCCCGGTCACTGAACCGTTTCCAGCAGCTCAATGCCGTGAAGATAAGCGGCGTGCCGGTGAGGCCCCTCGACGAAGCCCTGCGTCTTCTCGAGGACGAGGCGGCGAAGATTTTACCTAAGGGCTACGTGCTCGACTATACCGGCGAGAGCCGGCAACTGCGCACCGAGGGCAACAAGTTTGTGCCCGCCTTCGGGCTCGCCGTGGTGCTGATCTTCCTGGTGCTGGCCGCCCAGTTCAATTCCTTCCGCGATCCCTTCGTGATCCTGGCCGGCTCCGTGCCCCTTGCCCTCTTCGGGGCGCTGGTCTTCACCTTCCTGCGTATGCCAGACCCCAACACGCCGTTCTGGACGGCGGGTTGGACCACCACCATGAACATCTATTCCCAGGTGGGGCTGGTCACCCTTGTCGGCCTCATTGCCAAGAACGGCATCCTGGTGGTGGAGTTC
>JBFHWX010000076.1:0-14304 GCA_041599275.1 Desulfobulbales bacterium
ACCGAGGGCGTATTTCGGGTCATAAAGGCCGCAACACGGCATGAGATCGCCGTTCCAGTTTATGTAAGCGATCTCCCATGGGATCTTGCAGAAATCCTTCTTCTCCCTGCGTTGCCTATTGTTGAAATCATAGGCAGAGTGGCATTCCTTCTTCGAGATCCAGTGGCCGTCCCGGGCAAGCAGGGTATCGAGGCCTTCCTCGATCTCCCGCCCCATGTCGACATGGATTTGGCCGAGGAAGAAGCCGATGCCCAGTTGCCTGGCCATCTCTCTTGCCCGTTCGATCTCGGCTTCGTCGTCGTTGTAGGCATTGACCAGGTAACGCCATTCCACAAACGGGGTTGGCGAGCCGGTTTTTTCTTTGTAGGCGAGGATGGCCCGGATGTTGGCCTGGACTCTGGCGAAGTCGCCGCCTACCCGATAAGCGGCATAGGTGTCCTGGCAGCCGCCGTCGATGGAGAGGGTGAGAAAATCGAGGCCGCTGTCGACCATGGCACGGATCTCTTTCTCCTCCACCGTGTTGAAATTGCTGGAAACGGTCACCCGGCAGGGAAAATGGCCTTTGACATATTCGATCATCCGGAAGATTTCCGGGTTGAGGAAGGGCTCGCCCCAGTTGAACAGATATATGTTGGCAGCGTATCTGCCGATTTCGTCGAGCACCTTTTTGAAATCGGCAAACCGCATCCTGCCCTTGGGATAGCGGTTGTCCCGCTGGCCGGTGGGGCAGAGAGGGCAGCGCAGGTTGCAGATGTTGGTGACGTCGAAATTCAGATGCACGGGAAAGGAGGTGACCAGGGTGGTCTGCAAGGTTTCCGCCCGCAGGCGGCGCAGGTTGTCGGCGAATTCCGGCTGGCTGGCGGTGGACGGCTTGAAGACCCTTTGGGCGATGAAGGTGTCGGAGAAACCAAGTTCGCCGAGGGTGTCGCAGATCTCGGGCCAGCGGGAGGAGAAGATGGTCACCGAAAGCCGTTCTGGGTCCTCCCCCCGGAGCGTCTCGGGAGCCATGATCCGCAGGCCGAGAAGCTCCTGCCCCCATTTGCCCGGATCGCTGTCCACCAGGTAGGCGAATTTGGCCGCTGCCTGTTGGCTCTGGACCTGGTTCTGGAAAACGATCCCGGCTCCCCAGCCTACCCGTATTTCATTTTTTTCCTGCGATGGCATCGTAACCCTGTTCGATGATTTGCACCAGCGTGTCCATGGAGAAGTTGCGGAGCACTTGCCGGCGGATTTGTTCTTTGTCGTAAACGAGGCCGCCATCGGCGATCTTCTCGATGATACCGGCCATCTGCCGCCAGTTGCCGAATTCGGCATAGAAACCACAGTCGCCCAGCAGTTCGCGGTTGACCTCGTTGTCGAAAACCACGGTGGGCAGCCCGCACTGCATATAATAGCAGAGCTTGAGGTTGCCTTCCGTCCTGGCAATTTTGGGTGACACCGCGATGTCGGCGGCGACCAGGTGGGCGAAGGTTTCCTCGTGCCGCATACGGCCGGCGAAATGCATCAGGTGGCCCACTCCCGCCGCTTCGGCAAGACTCCGGTAGTGCTCGGCGTTCGGATAACCGATGACCAGAAAGCGGATAGGCCGCTCTGCATTCTTCAGCTGGGCTGCGATCTTGACAAGCAGATCCGCCCCCTCCAGTTCGTTCAGGGTGCCCATGTAGACCACCAGCTTCTCGCCGGGGCCAATGCCGAGCCGGGTCCTGACCCCTTCTCCCGGTGGAAGCTCGCGGTCCGGGTCGATGCCGTCCGGCAGGTTAACGACTTTATCGGCTGTTAGCCCGAAATCGTTCAGTAAAAGAAGTCTGGCGTTGTTGGAGCTGGTGAGAATGAGGTCGGAGCCGCGATTGATCCAGTCCTCGACGGCGGCGACCATCTTTTTCAGCAGGCCGTGGCGGGCCACACCGTGGTCGTTCAACTCGGCGAGCAGACTTCCCTGGAAATCGAAAACCAGGGGCTTTGCGAAAATCTTTTTGACCAGCAGGCCGATGAAGGCGCCCTCATGGAGGTGAGCGTGGAGGATATCCGGCTTGAAGACGAGCATCTGGCGACAAACCTCGAGAAGGAGCAGGAGATCGAGGTAGAGCTTGTGGGCCGAGGGACCGGCGTCCTCCTTCCGGTACCAGGGCACCCGGGGGATGCGGGCGAGGTCGATGCCGGGTAGATCCCGGCCGTTGTGGTAGGTGACGAGCCGCACCCGCTGGCCTTTTTTGGCAAGGGCTTTGATCTCCTCGTAGATCCGGACGTGGCAACCACGGTCCGCGAAAAACGGGGAGGGCAATATCATCAGAATTTTCCGTTGACCACCCATGCTCATGTTTCCGTGGCGTAGAGTTTATGGACCTTCCGGCCGGGGGAGAGACTGAGTATGGTTTTTTCGATTTCCTCCTCAAAGGCCTTGGAGGAGATGAGCACCTCGGCTTCGGGAAGGAGCGCCAGCAGTGCCGGCGTGGAAACGCGGTAGGGGCCGAGGGCCGTCCCCCGGAGCTTCAGGTCCGAGTCGATCACCCCTTGCACCCTGCAGCCGCTGAAATCATACTCCCGGAAGAGGAGCTTGGTGTGCTCTCCTGCTCCCCAGATGAGAACATCGGTACCGTCGGAACTCCAACCGCGGAGCAGGGCCTGCAGTCGCTGCCGCATCCGGTCGAGCAACGGGAGGTTTTCTTTCAGGAAGCACCGGACAAAGGCCTGGATCTTGTCGTATTCACCCTTGCAGGAAAGCGAGCCTGGAGTAGCCTTGCGCAGCAGGAAGGTGATGTTCGGACCGTCCTGCCGGCTGACGATGGAGAACCCGCATTTCGCTGCCAGGCAGGCGAAGGTGGTCGGGGAGAACATGACGGTGTGGGAGGAATAGATGTTGGTTATGCCTCGGATCGGGTTGAACACCGAGGGCACTTCGGCGAGCAGGATGCCGTCGTCCTTCAGGGCATGGCGCAGGGCAAGCAGGCCGGCCTCGGGGTCGGCCAGATGCTCGAGAACATGGATGACGCAGATGGCGTCGAAGCTCTTGTCCGGCAGGCCGGCGTCCTCGAGACGGGTGCGGATGACCGGAAAACCGTATTCCCCTTCGATGTGGTCGGCAAGTGGGTCGGAGACCTCGAGGGCAACCGGCGTGCAGCCGGTTTTCTGCTGCAGATAGTAGAGCAGGGAGCCGGCCCCGGCGCCGACGTCGAGAACTTTCTGGCCACTGGCCAAATGGGGCAGGATCATGTTCATGGCATAGGTGTCGTAGCGCGCCACTATCGATTCCCTGGCCTCGCTCAGGTTGGCACCGTTGCGGCTGCCCTTGTAGAATTCGAGCCAGCTTCGTTCGGAGAGTTGCGGATCGGTGTACACCAGGCCGCAGGACCGGCAGATCCGGTAGTGCAGGTCAAAGACCAGGTGGTCGCCGGCCTGGTTTTCCAGGTAATAGTCCGGCAGCGAAAAAAGATCCTCACCACGGTTCTGTCGCCGGCAGAGCACGCACTGACCAGGGCGGTATTCGGCAACGATTGCGCGGTTCATTCAGACCCATCCCCTTTATTACAAAAAAAATGGGTGAGCGCCGAGGCTGCGGCCAGGAAGGGCAGGGCGGCGAGCAGGGCGACAAAGACAATAGCGCTCGCCACCTGCATCATGCCATGCCACAGACGGATGCGGTTCCGGGTCCAGAAATCGAAAGAAACAATGTCGCCCTGGGGGGTGATGCCCAGCACCTGACCACCGGGACGGACCGTTTTGGCTGCGATGTCGAGAAGGTTTTCAAAACCGTCGCGCTGCCCCCGGTTCACCTGGAAGACCACCTTGTCGAACCGCCGGTTCTTCAGCAAGACCCGTTCCTCCGAAGACAGATTTCTCAAAAGCAGGATGTCCTTGGCCCGGTACTCGATCACCTCGTCGACATGGGCCAGGGAGCGGACGTTGGCCGCCGCGTGGCTGTGGGCGAGCACCGTGATCACAGCTCCCTCGCCCATTGCGGTGAGAGCCCGCAGGGAGTAGGAGAGGGTGACGATGGGGGTGTTTTTGAGCAGGAGGATCTTCACCACAGAAACACCATCCGGTAGGGGAAGAGAATTTTATCGTAAACCCGGCGGGGCAGGGGTTTTCGTCTCGAGAGCATGGTGAACATGCAAAGGCCGCCTTCGACCAGGGCCTTCAGGTAGAGAAGGCGTCTTTTCATGACGCAGGCCCGGGAGAGGTACCAGAGAAAGCGGAAGAGATGTTTTGGCGCCTCAATGCCTGGAAAATACTGGAGGATTATCCAAAAGGTGTTGCGCGTCGAGTTGTAGGTGAGCAGCGTGTTGTCCCGATGGGTGTTGGTGATCTTGTGGTAGGAGACGAGGTTCGGCGCGTTGAGGATCCGGTGACCGGCGGCCAGGATGCGCATGCCGAGTTCGGTGTCCTCGCCGCCGTAGAAGTATTCGTCCTGGTGGTAACCTGCCTCCTCCAGCGCCGACTTGCGGAAAGCGGCAGAGGATTCGGTGAACAGATCGAAGCACTCGTCGATTTCCTGAGCCGAGTATGCGCGGTTTGTGGTTTTGACGACTCCCGGTTCGTACTCGGTATAGTAGTTGATGCAGTTGTAGGAGATTACCGCCAGACTGTCATGTTCCTCGAAGAGACGCACGGTTTCGGAGAGGGCAGTGTCCTCGACAAAGGCGTCGTCGTCCATGGTGATCACATATTTGCCGGTTGCGGCCCGCATGCCTTCCGAGTGCCCCCGGGCGCTGCCGGTGTTGCGGTCGAGCAGAATCTTGCCGAAAACGGGCTCCAGGGATTCGATGTACTCGCGGGAGCCGTCCGAGGAGCCATTGTCGACGATCAGGAACTCCAGGTCCGGGTAGGTGTAGCCCCGGCAGTAGTCCACGGTTTCCCGGAGATCAGCCAGCCGGTTATAGGAAAGAATGACGACGCTTACCCGTGGTGTCATGGTCATACCGATCGAGGAAGGATTCGAGATCCTCCACCTGGTTGATGTTGAAATAGCCTTCACTCAAGGGGTGGCAGGCGATGGCCTCGCCGTCGTCGACGGCTTCCTGGATGAGGCCGGGCAGTTCCTTCTCCCGGCGCAGATAATGAATGGGGGTGTAACGGATATAGTCGAATATTTCCCGCCGGAACACGCAAGTGCCGGTGCCCTTGATGGAATTCACCGGTCGCCGCGGCTTTTCCACCAGCCGGTGGATCCGCCGATCGGCGCCGAGGAGCACCGAGTACGTCTTGCGTATGGACTCGGGCGGTTCGCCTTCGACCACGCCGCAGACCCCGAACAGGTCGTTGGTGGAGAAACAGTCGATCAGCCCCTGGTGGTCTGGGTTCAAGAAATATTCGTCTCCCAGGGTGAGCATGAAGGGGCCGGTGATGGTGGGCGCCGCCACCTCCATGGCATGTACCAGGCCCTGCTGTTCTTCCTGGAGCACATAGCGGATCGGGACATTGCCGTAGCGCGAGCCGAAATGAGCCCGAATGGTTTCGCCGAGGTAACCTATCGTGATGACGATTTCGTGCATCCCGAGGCGTACCGCCTGTTCGAGATGGTACTCGAGGACCGGTTTGCCCCGGAGGCGGATCATGCACTTGTTCTGGAACTCGGTCAGGTGGTTGAGGCGCTTGCCTCGCCCTGCCGCCAGGATGAGCATCTGCATCAGACGAACTCCACGTGTTTGGGATTTTCCAGAGAGAGATATTCCATGAATTCGTTGGTTTTGTCGAACCAGCAGGGTGGACACTGGTCGACATCGAGGCAATGAAGCCACTGCTTTCTCCGCTCGCCATTCCACACCTCACGGAAGGAAGCGTGGAGCACGCTGCCCAGCACGTGGCGGCGATAATACTTCAGCAGACAGCAGGGGTAGAGGTTGCCGTCGGCGCCGATCAGCGGATGGATCCGTTGCTTGTGGCAGAAGGAATAGTTCTTCCGACGGTCGGCCAGGGAATCGAAGCGCTCCTTGATCACGAAGACGTGGAAGTCCTGGTCGATGAGATTCTTGCTCTGTTCGAGAAGCGGCGCCGAGTCGGCCAGCAGCCGCGGGTAATCGACGGCGTCGGTGGCGATCGCCGGTACGTAGCGGATATAGCGGGCGCCGAGCCCTTTCACGATGCGGCCGGCTTCGAGCAGTTCATCGGCGTTTTCCGGCTGCAGCAGGTAATTGACCCCGAGATCGAGCATCGGGTTGAGCCGGACAAGGGCCGCCATGTTGTCGAGCGCCAGGTCGAAGGCGGCGGGGTTTGCTGGCCGGTGCAGAAGATTGTAGGTGGCCGCGGAGGCGGCATCGAGGCTCACCCGGATCCAGACTGCCCTCGACAGGGCGGCGAGGTCCTTGCGGGTGGCGAGGTTGGAGATCACCCCGAAGCAAATGTTGTGGCGCAGGAGGTCACCGATCACCGTGTCGAGGTGAGGGTAGACCAGGGGGTCGCCGCCGCCCGAGAAGGTAACGGCCTTTATCCCCAACTCGGAGAATTCTTTCACCAGGTCCCTGAAGCGGGCAAGCGGCAGCTCACTGTTCTGGTGCTGGATGATGTAATCCCGGGCGCCGTCGATCTCCTGCTTGTAGGAACAGCGCAGGCAGTCTTGGTTGCAGCGCGAGGTGGGGTCGATTTCGACGTGCAGCGGATAGTGCCGGCGCCAGTCGTGGTGCACGATCTTGAACGGGCTCAGTTCGTCGAACCTCTTTTTCATGAACTAAATTCCTTGTCGAACCATTTCTGGAAAATGTAGAGGGTCCAGAGCTGTTTGCGGGCATCGAAGCGGTTGGAAAAGTGGCCGTCGAGCAGTTGGCGGACGAAAGGGTAGTGGAAAATACCCTGGTCCGCCAGTTTGTCCCGGGAGAGGGTGTCTTCCAGGTCGCGGCGCAGCTCGTTTTTGAACCATTTGGCCACCGGTATGCCGAAGCCCTTCTTCGGACGGTCGATAATAGAGCTGGGGAGCAGGCCGGCTGCGGACCGTTTGAGAATGTACTTGGTCGTGGCCCGGCGCAGCTTGAAGCGTTCCGGCAGGCTGTTGGCCAGGGCCACCACCTCGTTGTCGAGAAAGGGGGCGCGGACCTCGAGGGAATTCATCATCGAGGCCCGGTCGGTTTTCACCAGGATATCTTCCTGGAGATATTTTTTCTGGTAGTACGCAAAGATGTTCGTCATGGCTTGCGAGGCGGTGGATGACGACGGGTCGACCAGCAGCCGGTTCCGTTCCTCGGAGTCGAAGGAGCCCATCCAGGCGTTGAGCCGTGTGTCACCCTTATGAGGCAGGCCCTTGACGGTTTGTTTGATCTTGAAATCGAAACTGAAGTTGTCGTCGTTTACCGGCAGCAGACCGGCCGCGTTTGCGAACATTTTGCAGAACCAGGCAGGGGGGCGCAGATGGCGGAGAGTTTTTTCTGCCTGAAAGGTCGGGTAGCCGGCAAACAGCTCGTCTGCTCCGTCGCCTCCGAGGGCTACGGTGACATGCTGCCGGGCAAAGCGGCAGAGCAGGTAGGTGGGCACCAGGGAGGCGTCGCCCAGGGGTTCGTCGAGCCGGGCCAGGATCTCGGGCAGGATTTCCAGCAGGGCGCCGGGCGACAGTATTTCCTGGTGGTGGTGGGTGCCGAGCCGTTCGGCAACGAACCGGGCATGGGCCGACTCGTCAAAGGAAGAATCGGCGAAACCGATGGAAAAGGTCTGCACGGTGTGGGCCGGGCGCAAGCGGCAGGCAAGGGCGGCGATGGTGGAAGAGTCGAGGCCGCCGCTCAGAAAGATGCCCACCGGCACGTCGGCCACCAGCCGTTCGCGTACCGAATTTTCGAGCAGCCCGGTGAGCCGGTTGGCGGCCTGGGTGTCGTCCCCAGGCTCGATTTCCGCGAAATCTGGCTGCCAGTATGTGGCCAGAACATGCTTGCCGGTGGCCAGGTTGTACTCCAGGAAGTGACCACCGTCGAGTTTGCTGACATTTTCGTAGATGGAGAGCGGTGCTGGCAGGTACTCGTGCTGGAGATAGGCGGCGAGACCTGTGGCCGACATTTTTTTTGACAGGGCCGGGTGCTGGAACAGGGCCTTGGGCTCGGAAGCGAAGTAGAGATGGTTGTCGCGATCGAAGGTGTAATAGAGCGGCTTCTCGCCCATTCGGTCACGGCCAAGAAGAACGGTGCCGGTGCGGGCATCGGAGAGCGCCAGGGCGAACATGCCGTTTAGACGGTGCAGGAAGTCGCGGCCCCACTTGAGGTAGGCATTGAGCACCACCTCGGTGTCCGAGCGGGTCCGGAAGGTGAAGTCTTGTTGCAGCTCGTTCCGGATCGATTTGAAGTTGTATAGTTCGCCGTTGTAGACCAGCACCACGAGGCCGTCGGCGCCGGCCATGGGTTGGCGGCCGCCTGTAAGGTCGATCACCGAAAGGCGCCGGTGGCCCAGCGAGACTCCGGCGCCGAGGTGGACACCTTCTTCGTCAGGACCACGGTGGCAGAGGGAGGCGGTCATCCGCGCCAGATGAGTTTTGTGGTCGGGGACCGGCCGGGAAAAGGTAAAACCGACGATGCCGCACACGGCCTCACCCCCGCGCCTCGCCCGGCGGGATGATCTCCCGGATGGCGTAGGGATCCCTGTCCAGGGTTTCGAAATAGTTCCGGATCAGAATTTCACCGAGCAGGCCGATCACCACCAGATTCTGGATGGCGAGCAGGAAAATGGCCGCCACGATGATGTAGGTGTTGAGCGTGAGTTCCTGGAGGTCCATCGCCAGATCGAGTCCGAAGAGTCCTGCAAGGCAGAGGAGCATGAGGGCCGCCAGATAGGCGATGTACTTGCCCACGAACTGCATGGGCTTGGTGAAGGAGTCGGTGAAGAAACGGACCACGATGAGGTCGAGCACCACCTTCCAGATCCGGCCCATTCCGTATTTGGACACGCCGTTGCGGCGCGGCCGGTGGTTGATCTCGCATTCACCGACCCGGGCCCCCATCCAGCCGGCAAAGGCCGGAATGAACCGGTGCATCTCACCATAGAGCTTGATGTTTTGGATCACCTCCCGGCGATAGACCTTGAGGGTGCATCCGTAATCGTGGAGGCGGACGCCGGTGCTCTTGATCAGTTTGTTGATCAGTGCGTTGGCCACCCTCGAGGGGATGACGCGGATCGGGTTGTCTCGCCGGTTCCGGCGCCAGCCCGACACCAGGTCGTAGCCTTCGGTTTCGAGGAGGGTGACCAGTTTCGGAATGTCAGCGGGGTCGTTCTGCAGGTCGGCATCAAGGGGGATGACCAGTTTGCCGCGAGCCTGTTTGAAACCGCAGGACAGGGCGGCGGTTTGGCCGAAATTTCGTGAAAAGTTGACGACGGTGATGGCCACCCCGCGATGCCGCTCCATGGCGCGGCGCAGATGCTCGAGGCTGGCGTCGGTAGAGCCGTCGTTGACGGCGATGATCTCATACCGCCTGCCGAAGGAGGTGAGGGCAGAGACGATTTCGTCGAGCAGCCGCTCGATGTTGCCGGCTTCGTTATAAACGGGGAGGACGATGGAGAGCTCGAGAGGTTCAGGGTCCCGGCGGTTTGCGTCCGTGCATGGTGCGGGGGTGTTCATGGGCTCCGAGTATAAAAGGATGACGGTGCGTCATGCCGGCTAGCGGCATGGAAAGGAGCGGTCCACAATGTTTATCGGTACGATTCCATAAGAAATTTATAAAAAAGAATTGGGCTCCTCGAGCTGCCGGAGATTTCGTCACCGTGAGAGATGGGGGCGGCGCGCACGGTCTTCAGCCAAGTTTTTTATGGAGGCCTGCTCTGAGCGCCTTGAGTGGCCGCAGGCCGTCGGCCGGGTCGGCTCGCCAGTCGCGGTCGGCTCGTTCGCTGGTGGCGGGCAGTTTGCGGCCATCGCCATCGGCGGTCTCGCCCTTCCGGATCGTCTCGATCACCCGACCTATCTCCCCGGGCAGCCAGCAATGACCGGCGCTGTATTCCTCGCCGGTTCCATCGAGGTCGAGGTGGAATTCGATCATTTTTGCCTGCCAGCGGTGCACGGCGCGATAGAGCGCCGCCGGCGACACCGTGTGGTCGGACCAGCCGCAGGAGATGAACGCTTTCGGGAAACGGGCGACCAGCTCCCGCTCCAGGGTGGCAATGGACGCCAGGTTGCACTCGGCAACCGGGGTCGGGTAGCCGGAGACGCAGTGCAGCACCGTGATCCTTGGGCAAGCTCCGTCGACCAGCACCTGGACAGCGTCAACAACCTCCTCCATGGTGGCCATACCAGTTGAGAGCACCACCGGTTTGCCGGTAGCGGCGCAGGCGGCGATGAGATCGTGCCACAGAAGTTCATAGGAAGCTATTTTATAAAAATCGACGTACGGCAGAAGTTCGTCCACCGCGTTGAGAGAGAAAGGAGTGCAGGAAAAGAGAATGTTCTTCTCGCGGCAGCGTTTGGCGAGCTCGGGCAAAAAGGCAACCGGCAGTTCCCAGTCTTTTCGTTTGCGGTGCGTCTCGCTCGCCGCCAGAACCTCCGGCGCGAAAAGCTCGTCGATCCGGAAGAGCTGGAATTTGACGCCGTCGCAGCCAACCTCGGCGGCCCGGTCGATGAAGGCGAGACACCGCGCGAGGTCGCGGTGGTGGTTGCTGGAGACTTCGGCGATGAAGAGAGGGGTCATGGCGTGTCACCTTTGTGCTTGACCACCAGGCGGTGCAGGGCGTCGACGATGTTGGGGGTGCCGTCCTGCACTACCGGACCGCTCGAAGGATTTTCGTGTAAGAGCGGCGAGAGCACGGTTTCGAGGGAAAACGAGTCCGAGAGCAGAAAAGGGTGCATGTTGAGCCTTTCGTAAAAGAGCCGGGCGTCCCGTTCGTGGGCCGGAGTCAGGGGCCAGGCTACCGGGAGCGTATAAAGGCCAAGGGCTTCGTAGAAGCTCATGCCGAAGGAACCCACGAAGAAGCGGGCCCGGGCCAAAAGGCTGGTGAAATTTTCGCTGTGGTTCGTCATGATCTCAGTTCGCAGGCCGCGCCGCAACGCGTATTCCCGAAGGGCTCGGCGCTGGGCTTCGTCGTGGAGGTAGGCGACGATATCAAGATCTTTTTCATGGGGAGGGAGTGCGGCCCGCCGGATCTCACGGCGCAAAATGATGTATTTCTCGCCCGCCAGCACCCTGCCGTTTACCGGGCAGGAATCGTCGGGAATCTCGGCAGGAAGTGGACCCGTGACCCCGGGCACGATATGCAGGTCGGCCTTCTCGGCCCATGCGCCCCCTTGGTCGAGAACCGCCACCAACCGATTCTCGAACCGGTTTCGCCAGTCAGTGGAGATTAGCCGCGCGGCGAAGACGTCGAGCACCACGAGATCGGACCGGAACGTATCGGAAGAGGTAAGACCGTACGGCGAATCGCCCGGGCAGGGGCGGGATTCGCGTTCAAAAGCGCCCCAGATCGTCCGCATGCCCCGCTGTTCCACCATGTTTCTGGCCTTCTCGTCATCGACCAGGAAGGCAACCGGCCAGCTCAGCCGCTCGGTGAGTTGCAAACCGAGCTCCAGGCTTCGCATGAAATGGCCGTAACCATAGGGCATACCGGCGTCCACCACCATGAGCACTTGGCGGATGTCCTCCACCAGGCGTCGCTGGTGGACATGAATGTTGAGCTCGTGAAACTGAGGGGCTTCGCGCAAAAGGCTGACAGCCGCCGGCAGGGAGAAGGATTGGCCGTTCTCAGAAAGTTTGTCGTGCAGGGTGCTCAGGAATTCGAGATCCGCCCAGGTGTCCACCGAGAAACGGGGCGAGGGCAGATAGAGATCAGGCGCGATGCTGCTCAGGCGGATCGAAAACTCTTCAGGGTGGAGACCGATCACTGGAAAATGGTGTTCTCTGAGTTCGGGCCGGTTGGAGAGATCGTCGGCCCGCTGCCAGGCACGTTTACGGAAAACGCCGACGCCTTGCAGAGCCGGAAGCCGTCCACCGGCATCGGGTTGAAGCTGGACCGCGTCGGCTTCGGGGTGGGTACGCAGTTCGTCGATGAGAACGTCAACGGATTCGGGGTGCAGCAGGGGGCAGTCGCCGCTCACCAGCACGCAAATTTCCGCTCCGAAATGTTCCGCCGCCGTGCGCAGCCGGTTGGTGACGTGATCGACCTCGCCCTCGTACCAGTAGCAGGGCAGAGCAAGTTCGGCGGCATAGTCGCGCAACGGCTCGTTGGCCTTTTCCGCCACCGTGGTAATAACAATGTCGTCGAGTTCCCGGCAGTTGCGGAGAAAGGAGATGGTCCAGTCGATGAGCCGGCGATCACCTATGGTCCGGAACTGCTTGGCGGGCAGGCGCGAGGAGCTCAAGCGCACCACCACGAAGGCCACGGCCCGTTCCCGGCGGTGGGGAGGGGGAGGCGGTCGAGACGGCGAAGATGGCTCGGGGGGCTGCATGGACGTCATGTGGCAATTGATCCGCTCAGGGCTTCCTGGAGCCGGTCGATTACGAAATCGATTTCAGGGCCGGCGAGGCCGGGGAACATCGGCAGGGAAAGGATTTCCTTAGAGGCTTGTTCCGCCACCGGGCAAAGGCCCGGGCCAAGGCCGAAGCGTTTCCGGTAATAGGGATGCAGATGCACCGGCACGTAGTGGACGTTGCAGCCGATACCCGCCTGGCGCAGAAACCGGAAAACCGCATCGCGATCGGTTCCTTGGGCTTTGCCTTCAATGCGCACCGCGTAGAGGTGGTAGGCGTGTTCTCGGTCCGTCCCCCGCGCAAGCGGCCGAATTCTGGCCACCGGCGCCAGGGCTCTGTCGTAGGCTGCGGCGATTTCGCGCCTTCGGTCGAGCCAGGCCGGTAATTTCTTGAGTTGGCTGATGCCAAGGGCGGCCTGCAGGTCGGTGAGCCGGTAGTTGTAGCCAAGTTCGGTCATCTCGTAATACCATGTCCCCTGCTCGGCCCGGCTCCGGTGGTCGGAGGTTATCCCATGGTTGCGGAAACGGCGGATTCTTTCGGCGAGTTCTTGGTCGTTGGTGACAATCATGCCCCCTTCGCCGGTGGTGATGTGCTTTACCGGATGAAAGCTGAAAACGGTGAGATCAGCCAACTCGCCGATCTTGCGGCCTTTGTAGCTTGCGCCCAGCGAATGGCAGGCGTCATCGATCAGGTAAAGACCATGGCGGTCGGCAAGGGCTCGGAGCCCGTCATAATCACAGGGTTGGCCGCCGTAGTCGACGGCAATGATCGCTCTGGTACGGAGAGTGATCTTTTCTTCCACTTGCTGGGGGGCCACCAGCAGAGTATCGGGGTCGACATCGACGAAGACCGGCGTACCGCCCTGATAGAGTACGCAGTTGGCGGACGCTGCGAAGGTCATGGCCGGTACGATGACTTCGTCGCCCGGGCCGACGCCGGCGGCATGCATGCAGGCATGCAGCGCCGCGGTGCCGTTCGCGACCGCCACACCGTGCCGGGCATTGCAGAACGAAGCGACCGCCTGCTCGAAGGCCGGCACCAGAGGACCGGTGGTCAGCCAGTCGGAGCGGAGCGCCGCTTCCACCGAACGGATATCTTCTTCGTCGATGGTCTGCCTGCCGTAGGGGATCATGGGAGGTGGTTCAAACCTGAAAGGCCGGGTCGATATGGGTACGGATGAGTTCGCGGAGTTGCTCAACGCTCAGCCAGTCGGTGTTGTTGCCGGAGCTGTAGCGAAACCCTTCCGCGCAGGGTTTGCAACTGAACTCTTTTATAAACTGCTCGAGCTTCCAGTTCATCATCGAAGGCAGAAGGACAAAATAGTCCTTGCATTCCAGGGTGCTCAGGGCATCGGTTTCGGTGATCATTTCCTCGTGCAGTTTCTCGCCGGGCCGGATGCCGGTTATTTTCGTCTCGGCTCCGGGCGCGATGGCCACGGCCAGATCAGTGATCCGGTAGGAGGGTATCTTGGGCACGAAGATTTCACCACCCCACATGCGGTCGAGGGTTTTTATCACCAGATCGACGGACTCGCCCAGGGTGATGTTGAAACGGGTCATGCGGGGATCGGTAATGGGGAGAACGCCCGAGTGTCGCTGCTTGAGGAAAAAGGGGATCACCGAACCACGACTACCCATGACGTTGCCGTAGCGAACCACCGAAAAGCGGATGTCGCGCTTGCCCTTCATGTTGTTGGCGGCGACAAAAAGCTTGTCAGAGCAGAGTTTGGTGGCGCCGTAAAGATTGATCGGCGCCGCCGCCTTGTCGGTGGAGAGCGCCACCACCTGCCTCACCCCGGAATCTAGGCAGGCATCCACCACGTTCTGGGCGCCGAGGACGTTCGTCTGCACCGCCTCGAACGGGTTGTACTCGCACGCCGGGACCTGCTTGAGCGCGGCTGCGTGCACGATGAGGTCCACGCCGCGGGTCGCGACCCGCACGCGCTCGCGGT
>JBFHWX010000077.1:0-14304 GCA_041599275.1 Desulfobulbales bacterium
GGGCTTTACGATCCGAAAACCTTCATCACCCACGCGGCGTCGCTGCGTCAGGGTTTCCCCCATTGCGCAATATTCCTCACTGCTGCCTCCCGTAGGAGTCTGGTCCGTGTTCCAGTTCCAGTGTGGCGGATCATCCTCTCAGACCCGCTAACCATCATCGCCTTGGTGGGCCTTTACCCCGCCAACTAGCTAATGGTACGCAGGCTCATCCCTGTACGGTAGCTTTCAAGAAGAGGCCACCTTTCCTCGGTCGGTTTCGCAACCAGCCGAGAGTATCCGGTATTAGCACCAGTTTCCCAATGTTATCCCAGATATAGGGGTAGATTACCTACGCGTTACTCACCCGTGCGCCACTTTACTCATCCCGAAGGACTTTCACGTTCGACTTGCATGTGTTAAGCACGCCGCCAGCGTTCGTTCTGAGCCAGGATCAAACTCTCCAGTTTGAAATCCTAACCGAATTGACTTCGGTCTTTTTCAAAGAAACTGCTTTAAAAAGACCCGCTTGCGTTAATTGTCTGCTATTCAGTTTTCAAAGATCGATGCCCGGAGCCAGGCCCCGGTGCCGCTTGCTTTCCGCTGCGGCGAAGCCCCAATTTTTACTTTATCGGGGCGCTCTCTGTCAAGCGGTTTTTTTAACCCGCTGCGCTTTCCGTTTCCGGAAACTCCCGCCTCAGTAGTGGCGAGAGGCGGCAAAATTAAACGAACCACGCTCACCTGTCAACACTCTTTTTGGCCCTCTCCCTCCTTTTTCGCCATCACACCGTTTCTGCGGCGTTCTTTTTTATGACTGTCCATTCCGACGAGATGTTTGTACAACTATTGAGAAGGCAGGATCGGCGGTTCTCGGCCCCTTGGCCAACAGTTTCTTTTCGTCCTTTCGGTCTTTCCGGGGGGGGCTCTGGCGTTGCGCATGGGTTTGGGAGAAAACAATGAAAAAGGCACTATTCCAGGAAAAGATCGAGGAACGGCCAGGTGCGGTGCGCTGCGGGCTCTGCAGCCACCGGTGTGTGGTGCAGGAAGGCAAGAGAGGTTTGTGCGGGGTGCGCGCAAACCAGGGGGGCGAACTCATGAGCCTGGTCTACGGCCGGTTGGTGAGCGAGAACGTCGATCCCGTCGAGAAAAAGCCTCTCTTTCACTTGCTGCCTGGCTCGCTTTCCTATTCCATTGCGACGGTGGGCTGCAATTTCCGCTGCCTGCACTGCCAGAACTACCAGATTTCCCAAGTTCGCCTGCCCGCCGCCGGTGCCCAGGCCCCTGGCCGGGAGCGAAGCCCTGCGGAGGTGGTGGATGCGGCGTTGGCCACCGGCTGCCGGTCCATCAGCTATACATATATTGAACCCACTGTGTTCTACGAGTTCGCTCTCGATACCGCCAGGTTGGCTCGGCAACAAGGGCTCAGGAATATCTTCGTCTCCAACGGCTACACCTCGCCGGAGGCCACCCGTCTGCTCGCGCCGGTGCTCGATGCCAACAACATCGATCTTAAGAGCTACAGCGACCGTTTCTATAAAGAAGTCTGTGGCGCCCGCCTGCAACCGGTGCTCGACACCATCAGGCTCATGAAGGAACTGGGAGTCTGGGTTGAGGTCACCACCCTGGTGATTCCCGGCTGGAACGACTCCGATGAGGAGCTTCGCGACATCGCCCGCTTCATAAAAAGCGTCGATCCGGCCATGCCCTGGCATGTGAGCCGTTTCTATCCCACTTACAAGATGACCGATCGCGGCGGCACACCGGTCGCCACCGTGTTGCGGGCGCGGGAGATCGGCCTTGCCGAGGGGTTGCACTATGTGTATGTCGGCAATATCCCTGGGGAGCAGGGAGAGAACACCCTTTGTCCCGCTTGCGGCGCGCTGCTCATCGAGCGTTTCGGCTACCAGGTGCGCGGTTCCCGGCTCGAAAACGGCCACTGCACCGGCTGCGGCCACAAGGTCCCAGGGATCTGGGACGAGCTGGGGAGGGCGGGGGAGGACTCTGCTTGACAGCTGCTGGGAAAAAAGGTATCCCGTTTCCTGCAGTTAACGGTTTGCAGGCAGGTGGCGGCTGCGGGGAGCCTTTGATGGCCCGGACGCGCACCATGCCACAACAACACGCCGAAGGAGGGCATGCAGGTGGATCAGGTCCGGCGCGAATTGCTGCGGGATATACCGAAGGTGGACGAGTGCCTGGCGTGGCCCATCGATCCCGAAGGGGGGGCGCCCAAGGCACTTGTCAGAAGCGTGGTGCGCGAGGTGCTCGACGAGATGCGGCAGGCCATACTGGCCGGACGCCTTGAGGATAACTCGCAGCTTGCCAGGGAATCGCTGCTGCCGCTGTTCCGGAAACAGCTGACCCGCCGCCTGCGTCCAAACTTACAACGGGTGGTCAACGCCACCGGGGTGGTGATCCACACCAACCTCGGCCGTTCCCTGTTGCCCATGGAGAGCCGGGAGTTGCTGACCCGAGCGGCCACTCACTATTCGAACCTGGAGTTCAACCTGGCCACCGGCAAGCGGGGCAGCCGCTATTCCCTGGTGGAGGAGCTGCTCTGCGAGCTTACCGGCGCCGAGGCGGCTCTGGTGGTCAACAACAATGCCGCTGCCGTGCTCCTCGCCCTCGATACCCTGGCCAGCGGCCGGGAGGTGGTGGTCTCCCGGGGGCAACTGGTGGAGATCGGCGGTTCTTTCCGTATCCCCGACGTCATGGCCAAGAGCGGCGCCCGGCTGGTCGAGGTGGGGGCCACCAACCGCACCCATCTGCGGGACTACCAGGGGGCGATCACCGACGAGACAGCCATGCTGCTCAAGGTGCACCACAGCAATTTCCGGATCATCGGCTTCACCCACGAGGTAGCGGTGGAGGATCTGGTGGCTCTCGCCGCCGAGCGTGGCCTGCTGGTCATGGAAGACCTGGGCAGCGGCTCCCTCATCGATCTGTCGGCCCATGGTCTCGAGCGGGAGCCAACCGTGCCCGAGGTGGTGCGGGCCGGCGTCGATGTGGTCACCTTCAGCGGCGACAAGCTGCTCGGAGGTCCCCAGGCCGGCATCATCGTCGGCCGGCGGGCGGCCATTGAGCGCATCAAGCGTAATCCCCTCAACCGGGCACTGCGCATCGACAAGTTCACCCTGGCCGCCCTTGAGTCGGTGCTGCGTTTTTATTACGACCCGGCCCTGGCCCTCCGGCGCATACCTACCCTGGCCATGCTGACCATGCCGCTGGAGGTCATCGCCCGCCGGGCCCGGCGGCTGCTTGGCCGCATCCGCAAGCCCCTGGACGGAAAGTGCCAGGTGCGGACCGTGCAGATCGACTCCCGGGTCGGCGGCGGTGCCATGCCCGAGCAGGGTCTGCCCAGCGTGGCCCTTGCTCTGGAGCCGCTGGGGCGTTCGGTAAACGAACTCGAAAGAGCGCTACGCACCGCAGAGCTGCCGGTGATCGGCCGCATCGAGGGGGAGAGGCTGCTGCTCGATCTGCGGACGGTGCTCGACGAGGAGGTGCCTGAACTGGCCCGCTGCCTCATCGACTGCTTCGAGCCGGCGGCGACAGCGTGAAAGGAGGCGGCGCCCGTCCGCCGGATCGGCAAATAACTCCAGACCCCGCCGTTTTCAGCGGAGTCTGGTCCTTCTCTTAGCGTAATTGCGTGTCAAACGGTATGATCTCTTTTCCCCACGCCCTCTGCCTCGAGGAAGACCTCGACGAGGGCGCCTTTGAGCTGTTCGGGCCCTGTTTCGAGCAGACCGTTCTTCAGTTCCTCGCCTATGGCCAAAAACCCGTCAGGTTCGTTGCCCGAAAGGGTCTCGACGGGATACCCGTGGCGGAACATGCTGAGCTTTTACCGCAGGTTTTTCAGGGCCGGGCGGTGGTAGACCGGAGGCAATGCGTGGCCGGGGTGCCGATCTGGCAGGGAAGCGAGGTCCGGGCCGCCTGTCTCGTGCCCCTGGCCGATGCCGAGTTTGCCAACCGGGTCTCCGAAGACTGGCTGCTTGAACAGAGCCGGCCGCTTTCGGCAGCACTCAGGATGCGCCACAACCTTGGCATCGATCCCCTCAGCGGCCGCCCGAACGGCCGCCATCTCCGCGAGGTGCTGCACACCTCCGGCCAAAGTGAGGGTTTCGGTTTAGGGCTTGTTGCCGTGCGGCTGCCCAGCGCCACCCCGGAACGGTTGGCCCACGCCACCGCCCGGGCCGGGTTCTGTCTGGAAACAGTGGCCGGCCAGCCGGTGTTCTCCCTGGGGGCTGGCCTCTTTGCGGTGATCTGGCCAGAGGCACGTACGGAGAAGCTGCTGGTCATCGCCCAATCGGTGCTTGCCTGGATGCGGCGCGAGGAATTCCGTCGAGTTCATATTGGCCTTGCCACAAACAATGACGCGGCAGCGGCCGGGGATATTCTGGAGCAGGCCTGGCAGGCCCTGCAGGCCGCCGAAGGGCGCGGCAACCATGCCCTGTGCTGTTACGACCGGCTGCAGGGGGCGGCCTCCGATGCTCTGCGGCTGGTCGAGGCCGGGATCGGCGAGCGTTTCCGGCGCTTTTCCCGCCGACTGGCGCGTTTTGCCGTGCTCTGCTGTCAGGCGGAAGGGAGTGGGGCGCCAGGCGAGACTCTCGCAACAGAGCTCGCAGGCCTGGGGCCGGGCGGCGCCTTTCTGGGCACCGGGCGGGCGGGCGAATATTATCTGCTCTACCCGGAGGCAGGGCCTGGCGAGGCCCGAATCATCGCCGATCATCTCCAGAATTTATGTCGGCGGGGCAGCGCCGCGCCAAGGGTGGGCATGGCCTGCTTTCCCTTTCTCGACTTTCGCAGAAAGGAGACGGTGCCGAACGCCCGCAAGGCACTCTGGCATGCCACTTTTCTCGAGCCGGAGGCCGTGGTTCTCTTCGATGCTGTCAGCCAGAATGTTTGCGGCGACGTTTTCTACAACGAGGGGGATCTGCTCCGGGCGGTGCGGGAATACCGGCGGGGGCTGGCCATCGATCCCGGCGACCTGAATCTATTAAACAGCCTCGGCGAGAGCTATGCCCGGCTTGAACAGAGTGGCAAGGCCATGGCCTGCTTCGAGAAGATCGTCGCCCTCGATGGCGAACATGCCCTTGCTCTGTTCAATCTTGGCGTCGCCTCCAGCCGGCAGGGCAGGGAAGAGCGGGCGACACGGTATTTCGAGCGGGCCCTGGAAATTTTCAGGCGGGGAGAGAGCGGGGAAGAGGCTTATCGCCAGGGACTTTTTGACCTTTCCCTGCAGCTTGGCCGCCTTTACTGCCAGCAGGGCCGTTACGCCGAGGCCCTGGCCCTTTTCGAAGACCCGGATGTGCACGCCCAACTCGAGCACAAAGGCGGGGCGCGTGGTATGGTTTGCCGGTACCTGGGGGAAGCCATGGCGGGGCTTGGCCGCCCGGCAGAGGCCATGGTCTGGCTGCAGCGTGCGGTGCGCTATAATCCCTTCGACGCCGCCTCCTTCAGCCTGCTCGGCGAGCTGTATGGGGGGCAGGCTCAGGATATGGAAATCGCACTTTCTTTCTGCAACCAGGCCGTCGATCTCGAACCGCGGGATAGCAACAATTGGCGGCGTCTGGCCACTGTCCAGCTACGGAACGGTGATGCCCAGGGCGCGCTGGAGTCACTTAAAGAAAGTGTTCGTTTAAACCGAAAAGATACCGATGCCTTTGCTCTGTTGGCCGAGGTGTACAGGAGTTTGGGGCAGGCAGCCAAGGCGGCTGCCGTGGAGAAGAAAATGGGCCGGCTGGCCCCTTGACACCGGCGGTGCCGGGAAGCATGGGCGAAACGCCTGGCAATAAAGGAAGAACAGCATGCATGGTTATACAAATGGCGGGGCCATCGAACGGCAGCAGTACTGGCTCGACAACTTCCAGGTGGGCGATTCCTGGCGGCTGTTCAGGATCATGTCCGAATTCGTCGATGGCTTTGACGCGCTGTCCAGCGTCCAGCGCCCGGCGGTCTCCATCTTTGGTTCGGCCCGTACCAAGCCCGAGGACCCCTATTACAAAGTCGCCGAGGAGATCTCTTCCCGCCTGGCCCGGCAGGGTTATGCCGTGATCACCGGCGGCGGCCCCGGCATCATGGAGGCGGCCAACAAGGGGGCGGCGGGCAACCAGGGGATGTCCATCGGCCTCAACATCAACCTGCCCTTCGAACAGGCGCCCAACCCCTTTGCCAACCTGCCCCTGAACTTCAAATACTTCTTCGTGCGCAAGGTGATGTTCATCAAGTACGCCATGGCTTTCATCTGTCTGCCCGGCGGCTTCGGTACCCTGGACGAACTGTTCGAGGCCCTCACCCTGATCCAAACCAGGCGGATCAAGGGATTTCCCATCATTTTGGTGGGCTCCGAGTTCTGGTCCGGTCTGATCGACTGGCTGAAGAACACCATGCTGCCGGCGGGCAACATCGAGAAGGACGACTTCTACATCTTCAGCGTCATGGACGACCCTGACGAGGTGGTCAATTATATCAGGCGCACCGTTATCATTTGATTTTCTCTCGGCCAGCTTTTAAAGTAACCCGGTCTGCCTTTACCGTTTTTCAACCTGCCGTCCCTTTTCTGGAGGTGAATGATGGCCCGAATAGACGCCTTTTTCAAGCTGATGAACGAGCAGGGTGCGTCCGACTTGCACATGGTGGCCGGCCAGCAGCCCATTCTGCGGATCCGGGGTGACATGGAGCCGGTGAAGTACAAGGTGATGGATAACGACGAGCTGAAAGCGATGCTCTACGAGATCTGTCCCGAGGAAAAGATCAAGGTCTTCGAGGAAACCGGCGACGTCGACTTCGGCTACGACATCCCGGGCCTGGCCCGCTACCGTTCCAACTTCTTCATGCAGAAATACGGCATCGGCGCCGTGTTCCGGGAGATCCCCAGCGAGATTCTGTCCTGCGAGAAACTTGGCCTGCCGCCGGTGATCTCCCGCCTCGCCTACCTGCCCAAGGGCATGGTCCTGGTCACCGGTCCCACCGGCAGCGGCAAGTCGACCACTCTTGCCGCCGTCGTCGACGAGGCAAACCGCAACCGCAAGCACCACATTCTGACCATTGAAGACCCCATCGAATTCGTTCACCAGAGCAAGAAGAGCATCGTCAACCACCGCGAGGTCGGCACCCATACCAAGAGCTTTTCCGCTGCCCTGCGCGGGGCGTTGCGTGAGGATCCGGACATCATCATGGTCGGCGAAATGCGCGACCTGGAAACCGTGGCTCTCGCCATGGAGGCGGCCATGACCGGTCACCTGGTGTTCGCCACCCTTCATACCCTGAATGCCTCCAAGACCGTGGACCGTGTTATCGAAATCTTCCCGGCCAGCCAGCAGGCCCAGGTCCGCTCCACCCTGGCCGATGCTCTGCGGGCGGTGGTTTCCCAGACCCTTTTCAAACGGCAGGACGTCAAGGGCCGGGTGGCGGCCCTCGAGATCCTGATCTGCACGCCGGCGGTGCGCAACCTGATCCGCGAGGGCAAGACCTACCAGATTCCCTCCGCTTTGCAGACCGGCAAGAAATTCGGCATGCAGAGCCTCGATGACGCCATTATGGAGCTGCTCAAGCGCACCTGGATCAGCCCCGAGGATGCCTACAACAACTCCATGGAAAAGGAACGGTTTGCACCATTTTTGAAAAACAAGATGCCCACCGACTTCACCGAGACCTGAGCGAACACAAGCTGTTGCCAACCACGAAGCCCGGCTGCCCTTTGGCGGCCGGGCTTTTTTCGTGCCGGAGATCCCGCGCCTGTTTTACCGGCAGGGCCCGACCTCGGTCCCGGCGCCGTCGGTGGTCACCACCAGGGTGCCGTGGGTGGCGGTACTGTAGAGGGCAACGTTGCCGGGCAGGTGGGAAAGATCCCGGTGCCCGGCGGAAACCACCACCAGCTCGGGGGAAACTGCCCTCCAGAACTCTTCGGAGCTGGAACCTTTGGCGCCATGGTGCGGGGCCAGCAGGACATCGGCGTCGAGGTCGGCGGAACTGGCCACCAGGTGGCGCTCTCGCTCTGTTTCGATGTCGCCGGGCAGGAGAAAGGAGGCAGAGCCCCTTTCGCCCTGGTGTTCGAGGCGCAGCACCAGGCTGTTGTTGTTTACGGCGTTTTTTCCCCGGTAGTCTGCCGGGGGCTCGCCGATGACCATGAGCCGGGCGCCGCTGCCCTCGTAGAGGGTGTCGCCGCTTGCCGGCCGGCGGACCGGTATGCCGGCGGTTTCCACCTGAGCCAGGAGCCGCCGGTAGCCCGGCTCGTCGCTCTCGTTTTCCCCGACGATGAGTTGCGCCGGCTGGAAACGGTCCAGAAGGAAGGACAGACCGTTGTAGTGGTCGGCGTGGGGATGGCTGATTATCACCCCATCAAGGCGGTAGATTTTTCGCTGCCAGAGGTAGGGGGCGATGATTCTTTCTCCGGGGTCGAAATCCGAGTTGGCTCGGGTGCCGGCGTCGAGCAGGAACAGTGCGCCGCCGGGCAGTTCCATGAGGGTGGCGTTGCCGGAGCCGACGTCGAGGAAGGTGACCCTCGTGGTTTTCTGCAGCCTGCGGGCCGCCACGGGGAGAAGCTGCAGGCCGGCAAGCAGAGCCAGCAGGATGGCCATGGCCGGGCGGCGGACGGGTACGACCGAAGGGCCCGGGAGGATTTTTTGGAACCCAAGAAAAATGAGAAGATAGAGGAGAAAGACTTCCAGCACCGAAGGGGTGGGCAGCCAGACCGAGGCAAGGGGCAGAGCGGCAAACCATCGGCAGACGAGAGCCGCTCCGACCAGACCGAGGTCGCCCAGGCGGACGAGGAAAACGGCAAGCTCGGGAAAAAACGGCCACAAGACCGCGGCGGCGAGTCCTGCCGGCAGGGCCAGGAGACAGATAAGGGGCTCGACCAGGAGGTTGGCCAGGGGGCCCACCAGGGAAATGCGGTTGAAGTGATAAAAAAGCAGCGGGGCGGTGCCACCGGTGGCGGCGAGGGAAACCAGCAGGGCGGTGAGAACACCGCCGGTCAGACGCTGGATGAACGGTGGCCCGCCGGCCGTGGCCGGCGAGGAGGCCTGCCGCCGTTTCTCCCAGACGGCGGCAATCGGCCGCTGGCAGACGGCGATGGCGATGACCGCCGCAAAGGAGAGCTGGAAACCGGCGGTAAAGAGAGCGGCGGGTTGCCAGACGAGCAGCACGAGAGCGGCAAGGGCGATGGCTGAGGCCAGGGAGCGCTGCCGGTCGAAGAGCAGGGCACTCATTACCGCGACGGTCATCAGCAGGGCTCGGACCACCGGCGGGTTGAAACCGGCCACCAGGGCGTAGAAGAAAAGAAACGGCAGGGTGAGGAGGCCTGCCAGTTTTTTTGCCTGGAAGACGACAAGAAGGCGGGTAGAGCGTCTGAGCAGCCAGTACCAGCCGGCAAAGAGGCCGGCTGCCACCAGACCGACGTGGAGGCCCGAGATGGCCAGGATATGAAAACAGCCGGCGGCCTTGAAGTGCTCCAGGGTGGCGGCTGAAATGCCAGCTCGCTCACCGATGAGAATCGCCTTGTAGAGCCCGGCCTGGGTTGATGTTTTCTCGAGCAGTGCGCCCAGCCGTTGGCGGAGGATCTCTGGCAGATGGTACATCTGTTGAAGCCAGGAAAAGCCCGCGGCAAGCGATGCCCGGCGCAAAACGGCAAGGGCCTCGGGAGAGGCGACCCAGCCCGTCAGAAAGATGCCCTGGCCGGCGAGGAAAAACTGGTAGTCGAAGGAGCCGGGGCTGGTGGCGGACCGGGGTGGTGCCAGCAGTGCCTGGGCAACAATGGTGTCGCCGGGCTGCAGACCGGCGGGCGGAACACCCTTCAGGGTGAGGAGAATCCTGCCCTCGGCCTCACCGGCGAGGTCTGGCCGGCCGGGCGGCGGCAGGTGGAGCGCCTCGAGGTCGATGAGCAGCCGGCTTCGCGGGCCATCGTCCGCGGCAAACGTGACGGGCGCCTCCAGCAGAGTGCCGATGACGCTGGCCAGGGTTTTGTGCGGTACCAGGTTGCCGGCATGATACGGCCCGGCGGGAGGCGCAAGAGCGAGGCTGCCGCGCCAGATGCCGAGCAGGAAAAAGAGGATGACTGAGAGCGGCAAGGCCCGCTCCGGATGGGATCTGGCCCTTCGGAGAAAGAGAAGCCCGGCAAGGGCGAGGCCGGCGAGGAGCAGGCCATGGGAGGGAGCGAACCAAGGGGCGCAGAGAATACCGCCGGCAAAGGCGGCGGCGACCACAGGCAGCGGAGGGGTTTGCCGAACCAGTGATGTGGGTGGTGGAGGCTTGCCGGTAGCCGGGGGCGGGATCGGTTCCATGTCTTTCTCTTCCCGCTATCTGTCGTTTGTTCAGGTAACAGAGCCTCTTGCAAAATGAACTTCTACTCCGACCGGTTAAAAAAATCTGTGCGGCGTCTTCCCCGTGAAACCGTCCTCAGCGCAGCACAGCCACGCTTCCGGGCGATTTCAAAACTTATCCTTGATGGCGTCGAGAAAAGTCCGATCTCCTCCGTCGTAGCGGGATCTCGGGCGCTCGACATACCTATGTATGCCTCCGCGCCCTCGACGCCACTACTCCTTGTATATCGAACTTTTCGCTTAGCCAGCTCCAGCGGTACGATGGACTTATTGCGGATCCATCACCCTTGCACAAAAAAAATCTCGCTCTCGCTACGACGTTCATTTTGCAAGAGGCTCAATGGCGACGGTCATTCGGCGTTGCTTCGGTACAGAGACCTGAATTTTTTCATGCGATTGGCAATGGCAGCCGGCAGCGGCAGGTTGTAGTTTTCGGCGTACTCAGCCACCATCCGGTGGGTGTTGAAGATCGGTATGTTGAGGATGAGGTTCATGATGCATTTGTCGAGATAGTTCGATCTCTCCTTCGGCTCGTAGAAGCTCTTGAGTATTTTCGGAAAGAGCTCGTAGAAGGATTTGGCGTCCTCGGCGTAGCGCAGGGTGTTGGGGTCTTCGCTGAGGTTGGCCTGGTCGATGGGATCCTCGTGGCCGAATTTCCAGCCGGTCTGTCCCTCGTGGTAGCCTTCGATCCACCACCCATCCATGATGCTGACGTTGGGCACGCCGTTCATCGCAGCCTTCATGCCGCTGGTGCCGCTCGCCTCCAGAGGGCGTTTCGGGCAGTTGAGCCAGGCATGGACGCCGGCCACCATCAGCTTGGCGATGGCCATGTCATAACCGGGAATGAACACCAGTTTGGCAAGCCCTCCGGTCTTTTCGTAGAGTTCCTGCTGGGAGGCGAGCACTAACCGGATCAGGTGTTTGCCGGGCTCGTCGGCGGGGTGGGCCTTGCCGGCATAGACGAAGTTCACCGGGTGGCCGAGTTCGGTGACGATGCCGGCCAGGGTGTCGATGTCGTCGAAGATGAGGTCCGCCCTTTTGTAGGTGGAAAAACGCCGGGCAAAACCGAGGGTGAAGACCTCCGGCGACAAGGGTGCGTCGTCGGAGAGGTGGGAGAGGAAATTGGGCGGGTCGATCCAGGTCATCTGGGCCTGGATGCGGTGCTCTGCGAGCATTCGGTTGATGAAGTCGATGAGCTTTCCGGTGTCCTCGGTCCAGGCCTGCAGGAAATAGGTGGCAAACCGCTTGTTGGCGGCAAGAGTTCGGGCCTCGGCAAAGATGCTCGGGTCCTGGCGCCAGCCTTTCAACTCGGGAAAGGCATCGAATACCGCCGCCTTGGCCGGGCTGATCCAGGTGAGGTGGTGGACGCCGTTGGTGATGGCGGAAATTTTGTCGGCGAACTGGGGGAACTGTTTTCGGGTGACCAGTTTGTGCAGACGGCTGACACTGTTGGTGGCGCGGTTGACCCGCATGGCCATGGCGGTGAAGTTGAACATGGACGGGTGTTCGTCGTCCCGGGCCAGGAGAGCGAGGATGCGCTGGCAGAAGGAGTGGCTGAGGCCTGCGTAGATGCTCTTCTCGAAACGGTCGTGCCCCGCCTTGACCGGGGTGTGGATGGTGTAGACGATGCGCTGGGCAGCTTCATCGGCCGCCGCCAGGATGTCCTGGTCGGTGGCGCGGCTCTGGTAATCGAGACCCAGACGGTTGAGCAGGATCTCGGCGATAACGTGCAGGATGACCACCACGCCATGCTGTTCGTTGAGATGAAAGACCTTGGCGGTCAGGCCCAGCACGTCCATGACCGGCGCGATGCCCGCTCCCAGCATGCGGCGTTGGGTGGCCTTCATCTTTTCGGAACTGGCGTCGTAGAGATGGTTGGAGGCTTCGCGGATCCAGCTCGGTGATTCCGGCAGGCTGTAGTCGAGGAGAATTTTCGGCACGAAATGGTCGAGACTCTCGTTGATTTCCAGTTGCAGCCAGAGCCGGGCGTAGCCGGAAACCACGCAATCGGCCTCGTCGAAGAAGGGCACCTCGATGGTCAGCGGCAATTCAGGGTTGCGGGGGTGGCGAAGCAGGTAAAGACCGGGTGTTTCGGCGGGGTGCCACTCCTGGGAGCAGGAGATCTGGCCGAGACGGGAATCCACCAGCTGGGTGAAGTAGCCTTTTTTATAGAGAAGCGAGATGGCCAGCACCGGCAGCTTGCAACTGGCCACGCTCTTCAGGGTGTCGCCGGCCAGAATGCCGAGCCCTCCTCCGTAGTTAGGGATTTTTTGAGGGCCAAAGAGGTATTTATGGACAAAGGGCGAAACAGCAGGGTCGGCTCCGTCGCTGACCCCCAGCTCGCGCAGCTTGTCCGCCACCGGATTGAAGACGTCGAGGTCTGCTCCTATCTCCATGGAAATATAGATTATCGAGTTGCCCTGTGGGGAATGGAGGGGTTTCCACACCTGGTCGAAAACTTTCTGGGTGACGCCGAAATAGGTGCCGAAGGAATCGGTGGCCACCATGCGGCGCAGGGTTTCATCTTTGTCGAGGAAGAGGTCGTTGGAGGATGTCATGGCAGGAAGAGAATAGGTGCGAGTTCCAATATAAATGAAGGGGACGGTAACGAATGGCTATGCTATATGATTGGATTCAAAACGATATATCGAATTGAGTGGGCCTTTGTAAAAAAGGTGTTGAAACTTCAAGAAGTTTTTATATATTTGGACCTGTATTGCATAGGCGATACAAATCCGCGGTTGCGGGGGTGACTGTTTGGGGGATAGCCTTTGTGGGCAACGGGCTAGAGTAATTGACCGTCACCTAAATGTGCCTGTTGTTTGTTTACTTTACAAGAGTTTTTTTAGCAGTGTTCCTAAAAGGAGGGACAAAAATGAGAAAGGAAATGAGAGTCTTAGCTGTAACCGCATTGGCTGTTGGGCTGGCGTTCGGTATCAGTGCCTGTGGCAGCAAGAAAAAGACCGCCGAGGAAGGCATGGCCGCCACCCCCACCACTTCCGTTCAGGAAGGCATGACCGGCATGGCTCCGGCCGATGAGTCTCTGGACGCGCAGTCCCGTTACGCCGGGGCCTCCAACATCCTGGAAGGCCGCTCCGAAGCGCCGTTCCTGCCCATCTACTTCGACTTCGACAAGTCCGATGTCCGCGCCGACCAGCAGGAGCGCCTCGAGAAGAATGCCATGCACCTGCGGACCAATTCCGCCATGGCCATCACCATCGAGGGCAACTGCGACGAGCGTGGCACCAACGAGTACAACATGGCCCTCGGCGAGCGCCGTGCCCAGGCCGCCAAGAAGTACCTGATGAACCTCGGCATTGAGGCCGGTCGCCTCAACACCGTGAGCTTCGGCGAGGAGAAGCCGCTGCTGTTCGGCCACGACGAACTGTCTTGGGCCCAGAACCGCCGCGACGATTTCACCATCGTCCGGTAAGGGTTTCGCCTTTCCGCCCCGGCGCGGAGAAGCTCTCTTACCGCCTATCGGCTGTACCGGGATGGCACTGCTTGGTTCGGTGCCATCCCCTTTTTTTTGAACAAAGATCCGTCGCGCTTATCCTCTCGAAGCCACCGTTTTCCTGGCCGCCGGAGGATGAACTATCCGCATTGCCAGGCCGGCTCCTTCCTGGGGCCGGACAACCGATGCGATCATCACACGTAACCGGGAGTTTCTCATCATGCACATTCGTAATGTTGTTTTTTCCCTGCTTGTCTTCAGCGTCGTCCTGGCCGCGGGCCTGACCACCGCGGAAGCTGCCGATGCCCCCCTTAAAATCGGCATCGTCAACATCGAGCAGGTCCTTCTCAACTCAACCGCCGGTCAGGAGGCCAAGAAGGCCCTGGAGGCCGAAGAGCTCAAGCACAAGACCGAGTTTCAGAAGGAAAAAGACAAGATGGACAAACTCCAGGAGGAGGTCGAAAAGAAGAGCTCGGCCTGGAGCGATGAGGTTCGGCGGGAGAAGGAGCTCGAGTTCAAGAAACAGGCGCGGGAAGTGCAGGCCCGCCTGGAAGAGGCCCA
>JBFHWX010000078.1:0-14251 GCA_041599275.1 Desulfobulbales bacterium
ATCCGGGAGGTGGTCGAAGACGCCACCCGCTTCGTGCTGAGCGGCTCAAACGTCCGCTGCGAAAGCGAGATGCCCGCCGATCTGTGGGCGGTGGAGGCCGACCGCGGCCAGCTCGGCCAGGTCTTCCAGAACCTGACATTGAACGCCGACCAGGCCATGCCAAACGGTGGCGTGATCCGGGTGGAGGCGAAAAACGTGACCATCGACCAGGCCTCGCCGCTGCTCCTGCCCAAGGGGCCCTACGTGCGGATCACCTTCACCGACCAGGGAATCGGGATGGAGGAAAAGGTGCTTGCCCGGATCTTCGATCCCTATTTCACCACCAAGGAAAAGGGCAGCGGTCTGGGGCTCAGCATCTGTCACTCCATCGTCAAAAAGCACCACGGCCACATCGAAGTCGATTCCGCCCCCGGCGCCGGCACCACCTTCACCATCCATCTGCCGGCCCGGCCGGCGGCCAGGGAACGCGCCGCCTCCGTTGCCGAGGTGAAAGCGGGCACCAACAGCGGCAGAGTCCTGGTCATGGACGACGAAGAACACGTGCGCGACATCGCCGGCGAAATGCTCCGCCAACTGGGCTACGAAGCCGACTTCGCCGCCGACGGCCTCGCGGCCCTGCGGCGTTACCAGGAAGCCCTGCAGCAGGGCCGCCCCTTTGCGGCCGTGCTCATGGATCTGACCATTCCCGGCGGCATGGGGGGCAGGGAGGCGGTGGCCCTTCTGCTGCGCGTCGATCCCCGGGCCCGGGTGCTGGTATCGAGCGGCTACTCCAACGACCCGGTGATGGCGGATTTCGCCCGCTTCGGCTTCAGCGGCGTGGTGCACAAACCCTACGACATGGAACAACTGGACCACGCTTTGCAAAAGCTCTTCGCTCCCCCGCTGAACCCCGATCAGCCGGCCAAAAACGAGCAGCAGTAGTCGGTGACGGCCCGCACCCTGAGGCCGAACTTCGAATTGGCCGGCACCTCGAAGGACTCCCCGCCCTTGATTGTGCGCCAGCCTGTTTCACCGGGCAGGAGAACATCGAGCTCACCGGCCATGATTTCCATGAGCTCTTTTTCCGCCGTGCCGAACTCATACTCGCCGGGCAGCATGACGCCCAGGGTCTTTCTGCTGCCGTCGGCAAAGACGATGGTACGGCTGCTCACCTTGCCGTCGAAGTAGACATTTGCTTTTTTCACCACCGTCACATCTTTGAATTCCGCCATTTTCTTCGATCCTCTCGTCTTTCTCTTGAAATTTAAGTTTTTCCGCACCCGGCCTGCCGGGCAGGGGGAGCCGCCGCATCATCGCACCGGCGAAAAAAAAATGCAAGGTGAACTATGCCCTGCCCCCATGCCCGGCAGGGTTGGAGGCTGCAAGGACGACGAGGCCGGCAACCAACGCCGGCCGGTATGTTTCATCCCTTCCCCGAAAGATCACCCAGGGTACTGAAAGGGCGTGGCAAGCATACCACTATGTGGTATGCTTGCTGGAAAGCGAGAAGCACGCCGAGGCAACTGGAGGAAACAGCCATGGCCGAAATTAACCATCTATTGAGACAGATCGAAGAGCTTCAAAAAAATATCGGGACCTTCATCGATCTCTCCTTTGCCAACGACGAAAAAAAACTGCGGGAGTGGATCGAGAAAACGGTCAACCACCTGGAGCCGCACTGCTGGAAACACACCGGCTGCGAAAACCGAAACTGCCCGGCCTACGAGAACGAGTGCGGGCGCTGCTGGCTGATCGCCGGCACCATGTGCAACGGCGAAGTGCAGGGCAGGCTGGCCCAGAAATTCGCTTCCTGCCGGCAGTGCGATTTTTTCCAGAAAACCGTCAACGGTGGACCGGTCGAAGAGATCCGGGAACTGGTTATCGTTCTCATCCAAAGCCTTCGAAACAAGCAGGCCGATCTGCGGCAGGCCCTGGCCGAGGTCAAAACCCTCTCAGGCTTTCTGCCTATCTGCGCGGCCTGCAAGAAGATCCGGGACGACGCAGGATTCTGGAACCAGCTCGAGGCCTACATCAGCCGCCATTCCGAGGCCCAATTCACCCATTCCATCTGCCCCGACTGCTGCCGCCGGCTCTATCCGGGCTTCGATCTCGGCAAAAACGACGAATAGCCCTGCTCATCCCCCCTTTGCCCAGAAGAACAGCCAGCGCATACCGTAGGCCAGCAGGCCGGAGGAGAGCGGGGTGAAGAGCCAGCCGGCGGCGATGATACCGATCATCCGGTTGCTCACGGTCTTGAAATCCTTCACCAGCCCCACTCCGACCACGGCGCCGACCACGGCCTGGGAGGAGGAGACCGGCACCCCGACCTGGGTGAAAAGATGCAGGACCAGGGCGTTGGCCATGGTGGCCACGAAGGCCGAGAAGGCATCGAGAGGCACGATCTTCTTGCCGACGGTGAGCATCACCCGGTAGGAGTAGGTCAGCACCCCGGAGACGATGGCAAGCCCCCCCAGCAGGGAGGCCAGCCGGGGCTGCAGCAGGCCGCTCGCCACATAGACCCCGGTGACGTTGGCCACGTTGTTGGCTCCGAAGGAGTAGGACCCGTAGCAACCGGCCAGCAGCACCCCCACCGACAGCACCAGACGCCGCCGGTAAACCGTGGTCACGTATCGGTTAAAGAGCCGGGCCAGGCCGGCATAGAGGAAAAAACTGAAGAGCGCCGCCGCCACCGGGGTCAGCAGCCAGCAGACGAGCACCTGGTAAAACTTGAAAAACTCCATGGTGCCGGAGAAGGCGCCGATGCCGAGCACCGCCCCGACAATGGCCTGGGAAGCCGAGGCCGGCAGGGCGAGCCAGGTGAGCAGGGCCATGACCAGAGCCGCGGCCAGGGCCGCGATGAAAGCCTCGTTCTCGGTGAGGCTGCCCAACTTGCCCATGGTGGCCATGCACTTTGGCCCTTCGATGACGGCGCCGGCCAGCAGGAAGAGAGAGCAGCAGGCAACAGCGGTGCGGTAGCGCACCAGCCCGGTGGACACAGAAGGCCCGAAGATGTTGGCAAAATCGTTGCCGCCCATGCCCCAGCCCAGGAATATGCCGCCACCGAGCTTCCACATAAACTAGAGAGCTTCGCGGGTGATCATCAGCGAAATGCGGTCGGCGGCGTCCTCGATGAGGTCTGAAATCCGGTTGATGTGGTTGAGCAGCTCATGGAGGTGCATCTTGTTGGCGAGGGGCAGATCGGAGCGGAAAATGTCGCGGGTCAGTTTCCATTCGAGGTCGTCGATATTGGACTCTTCCATGCTGATCCGGGTGAGCAGACCGGGAAAGGGCGAATCGCTCTCGCCGGCCCAGCCGAAGCTGCCGAGCTTGATGATCTCCACCGCCTGCCGCAGCAGCGGGAACATCTCTATGTTGGCCAGGGTGATGTCCAGAAAGGCGGGCCGCAGACTGGCAGGGATATCGGGCCGCTGGGAAAGGCAGAAATCACAAAAGCTCTCGGCGGCGTTGGCCACCTTGTCCACCGCGTAGGCCAGGCGAAAGATGTCCTTGCGCAGGATGGGCAGAAAGGCGCCCTGGTGCAGGGTGGCCATGATCTCCCGGAGCACCCCGTCGGCCTCGCTCTCCAACCGGTCGACCTCCCGGGCGCCGCTCTTGGCGGCCTGCAGGTCGTCGGCCAGGTAGCGCTCCACGGTCCGCCGGCCCCCGGCCAGGACCTGGGCGACGAGCTCGATATGGTCGTCGAACATCCTGCGGACATCACTTTCGGTCTTCCTGCCAAGCATTTTCCCCCTCCCTGCCGATGGTTTTCGCCGCGGCCCGGCTCCGGCCTGCAAAGGGCCCCTTCCTGACACACATGATGCACCATTATGCCTCAATACCCGGGGGAAGGCAACCGCTGCTTCCTGCCGTTTTCCCATCCACTTATTGAATCTTCATCCCCCTGTAACCACTATTTTTTTTCTTTCAATCAGAGGCCAACCCGGGTATGTTTTGGTTTTTGATGGTACTTCCTCGCGTCTTGCCGCCGTTTCGTTCCACGTAAGGACCGCCATGCCCGTCAGCCGCCTTTGCCATCTGCTTGTCCTCCTGTTTGTCCTGCTGGCCGCCCTTACGGCCTGCGACAGGGCAGCCCCCCCCCTGCCGGTCATCCGCATCGGCCACGCCCCCCATGACCACCACGCGGCCCTCTACCTGGCCGCCTCGCTTCCCGGCTATTTCCGTGACAACGGCGGGGTTTACCTCAAAGAAATTGTGCCGAAGGCCGAATACGAACTGATCGACCACTCCGTTTCCGTGGCCCGGCTGTTAATCTCCAGCGAAAAAGGCGGCATCAAGCTCGTCCGCAAGCTCGACGAAGAGCAGCTCGACCTCTCCTACGGCGGCCTGCCCGCCATGCTCAGCCTCATCGACCAGGGCAGCCGGCTCCGCATCCTGGTGCCGACCATGGGCGAGGGGGCCGGCTTCGTGGTGGCCAACCACCTGCCGGTCGCCGACTGGGACTCGTTTCTGGCCCTGGCCAGGTCCCGCCCTGAGCCGCTGAAGATCGGCTACAAGATCGGCACCTCGGTGCAGAACATCATCCTCGAGGCGGCGCTCCGGGAATCCGGCGTGCCGTATTCCCGGGACGAGACAACGGCCGGCGCCCGGGTGGTGCTCGTCAACCTGCACGGCACCGAGAACCTTCTGCCCGCTTTGGAAAACAACCTGATCGACGGCTTCGTGGTCAACCAACCGCTGGTTGCCATGGCGGTGAGCAAGGGTGCCGGCAAACTCCTCGCCAATCTCCGGGATCTGCCGCCGGCCGGCCGCTGGGCCGGCATCCCCTGCTGCGCTCTGGCCGGCAACGAAACCTTCGTGGGCCGCCATTCCCATGAGGTGGAAACCCTCACCACGCTGCTCATGCGGGCCAACGAGTACATTTCCGCCCACCCCGACGAGAGCGCCGCGCTGGTCGCCGCCTGGCTCGGGGTACCGGTGGCGGTGGAAAAACTCTCCATCCCCACCATCCGCTACTCCAACGTTTTTGACGACCAGTGGCACCGCGGCCTCGACCAGTGGGTGGAGACCATGGTGGAAAACGGAGAACTGAACGGCCAGGTGCGGCAGGCCTGGCAGGCCGGCAGCCTCGACGACGTCATCTACAGCCGCCTCACCGAAAAACTTCGCCGGCCAGCGCAATGAACCGCATCACCCTCTCCCAGAAGATCCTCCTGGTCTTCCTTCTCCTCACCCTGGCCACCCTCGGCCTGGGCGCCACGACACTGACCAGCGTCGCCCGGCTTCGCCAACTGAACGAGCGGACGAGCCACATCAAGGGCCTGCAGGTGGCGCTGAACCGTCTCGAATCCCTGCAGGCCGAGCTCTCTCCCGCCACCGTCGAAAAATTGCAGAGCGAGATCGACAGCCGGTTCGCGGCGGTGCACTCCATAAGTGCCACCATCGAGGCCGAAGATCTTGACCACGACGCCGTTTTCCATGAACAACTCTCGAAAATAATGCGGCTGACCGAAAACTACCGGAAAACCCTGCACGAACTGGCCGCCTCTTTCGAAGCGGACCGGCTCTTTGCCGAGGAGTTGCCGGACCGGCAGTACGATCTCTACACCAGCCTCATCTTCCTGCCGACCCGGGAGCGGGAACTGGACGCGATGGTGCTCGATTTTCTCGCTCTCCAGGACCAGGCCTTCCACCTGCGCAGCCCGGTGCGGCTCGGTGCCATGCGCCGGGTCCTGGACAAGGTGAAGGACGCGGGAGTCCACCAGGATCTGCTCGTCCCCATGCGGGAACTTCTGGCCAGGAGTGAGGCCAACTTCATCACTCACCTGGCTATCCTCGACCAGCGCAATTTTCTGAAGGACACGGCGGAAAACTGTTTCCAGTTCACCGAAAAAGCCATCTCCAACTTCACCGCCCAGACCGGCGCGGCCCAGCAGCGGATGGTGCTCCTTGCCGGTTTTTTCGTATCGGCTTCGGTGGTGCTCACCGTTTTGCTCTGGTGGGTGTCGAACCGCTACATGGGCCGCTTTCTGGACGGCCAGCACCGTGCCATCGAGGCCATCGAGGCGGGACGTTTCGATTACCAGCCTGAGGTTGGGTCAAACGACGAATTGGGGGATCTGGCCCGCTTCACGGCGCGGATGGCCCGCCAACTCGGCCACTCCATCCAACAGGTGACCGGGTCCGAGGAAAAATACCGGGCCCTGGTCGAAACCACCGACACCGGCTTCGTGATCCTCGACTGCCAGGGCACGGTGCGGGACGCCAACGACATCTACCTGCGGCTCACCGGCCGGACAGACATTGAAGAAGTGATCGGCCGCAACGTGCGGGAGTGGACGGTGGCCGGCGACCGGGAGGCCACCGACCACGCCCTGGCCCTCTGCACCGACCGCGGCGGCGTCCGCAACCTGGTGGTGGAATACGGGGCAGCCAGGGGACAAGGAACGCCGGTGGAGGTGAACGCGACCCTGGTGGGCAGCGAGGAGGGGCCGCTGATCATGGCTCTCTGCCGCGACATCTCCGACCGGCGGCGGGCCGAGGAGGCCCTGGCGGCGGAAAAGGAACGCCTGGCCGTGACCCTTCGTTCCATCGGCGACGGGGTGATCACCACCGACACCGCAGGGCGGGTGGTGCTGCTCAACAAGGTGGCGGAGGAACTCACCGGCTGGCGCCAGGAAGAGGCCAGCGGCCGGCCCCTGCCCGAGGTCTTCCGGATTGTCAACGAAAAGACCGGCGCTTCCTGCGAAAACCCGGTGGAGAAGGTGCTGGCCAGCGGCCAGATCGTGGGCCTTGCCAACCACACGGCACTCATCGCCCGGGACGGCCGGCAGCGAAGCATCGCCGACAGCGGCGCACCGATCCGCGACCAGCAGAGCCGGATCATCGGCGTGGTCCTCGTGTTCCGGGACGTCACCGGACAGCACCAGATGGAGCAGGAACTCCAGAAAGGGAAAAGACTCGAGTCGGTGGGGCTGCTGGCCGGCGGCATCGCCCACGATTTCAACAACATTCTCACCGCCGTCCTGGGCAACATCTCCATCGCCGGCCTGACCCTGGAGAGCGATCCGCCCCGCACCAAGAAGATCCTTCAGGAAGCCGAAAAAGCCGCCCTGCGGGCCAGGGATCTCACCCAGCAACTGCTCACCTTCTCGAAGGGCGGCGCGCCGCTGCGCCGCTGCACCGACCTTGCCGCAATCATCCGGGATTCCGCCGGCTTCGTGCTGAGCGGCAGCAACTGCAGCCTGCAGCTCGACTGCCCCGCCGATCTGTGGCCCGCCGATGTCGACCCCGGCCAGATCAGCCAGGTGATCCACAACCTTGTCCTCAATGCCCGGCATGCCATGCCGGAAGGCGGCAGCGTCGCCATCACCTGCCGCAACGTCGCCGCCGGCGACCCGCGCCTGCCGCCTTCTTTGAACGGCGATCACCTGCTCCTCGAAATCAGCGACAGCGGCAGCGGCATCCCCGAAGAGATCATTGAACACATCTTCGACCCCTACTTCACCACCAAGAAACAGGGCTCCGGCCTGGGCCTGGCGGTTTCGCACTCCATCGTCCGCAAGCACGGCGGCCATATCGGCGTCACAAGCAGCCCGGGGCGGGGCGCAACCTTCACCATTTTCCTGCCGGTGGCCAGTACCCGCACCCTGCCCCAGCAGCAGAGAACCGATACGGCCGGCATCCCCACCGGCAGCGGCCGCGTCCTGATCCTGGACGACGAGGAAATGATCCGCCGCCTGGCCTCCGGCATGCTCCAGCAACTGGGCTACGAGCCGGTCTGCACGGCGGACGGGCAGGAAACCCTTACCCTCTTCCGCCGGGCCCGCCAGGCAGGAAGACCCTTTGCCGCGGTGATCCTCGATCTCACCATCCCCGGCGGCATGGGCGGCAGGGAAACCGCCCGGCAGATTCTCGCCGAGCATCCCGAGGCACGCCTCATCGTTTCGAGCGGCTACTCCAACGACCCGATCCTGGCCGACTTCCGGGCCCACGGCTTCTGTGAGGCGGTGGCCAAGCCCTACCGGACCAGGGATCTGGCGGAAGCCCTGCACCGGGCGTTGCTGGATGCAGAGGGAGAGGGCAGGGACAAACAACCGAAAGAACAAATTCGTGGAGGTGGAGGATGATCCTCAGGCTCTCTGCAGAAAGAAAAAACATCGGCCCCAGACTCCGGCTGGCCCTTCTGGCGCTCTTTCTCTCCTGCCTCTTGGCGAGTGGCGCGGCAGCCATGGGAGAACGGCCGGCAGCACCGATCAGCGACTGCGTGTATGGAAAAATCACGGTAAGCGGCACCACATACGAAAGCGACATCGCCATCCTGCCCGACGGCACGGTGCGGGCGGCGCCGGACAACATGCATTACATGCAGGTCGAGGACATATAGGAGCTTATCCCGCCGGGCACCCGGTTGCTGCTCATCGGCGCCGGCAGCGAACTGAAGGCCAAGCCGCCGGCTGAGGTGAAGAAATTTCTCGGGGAGCGAAACATCGAACTCCGGGTGCTGCCCACCGACGAAGCGGTGCGGCTCTACAACTCCATGCCACCGACAGGGGTGGTGGCGCTCTTTCACCTCAGGTGCTGAGGGTCCGGCCGGCATTGTAGAGGGTGCCGCCCTCGGCCTGGTAGCGGCGGAGCACCTCCGCCGCTTCGGCCCGGAGGACGTCACGCACCACTTCGATGCCGTTTTTCTCGAGGGCCGCGGACCAGTCCGGCAGTTTCGGGCCCTCGTCGAAACCGATGGCCCGGGCGTCCTGGTCCCGGGCGCCGCAGACAAGACGGGCCACCCCCGACCAGTGGACGGCGCCGAAGCACATGGCGCAGGGCTCGGTGGAGGCAACCAACTCGAAAAACCCGCTGCCGGCCGCCCCTATATCGTAGCGGCCAAGGCGTTGCTGGGCCAGGGCGATGGCCACCACCTCGGCGTGCAGCACCGAACAGTTGTGGCTCTCCACCAGGTTAACCCCGCAGGAGACGAGCACTCCCTCGCCATCGAAAACCGCGGCGCCGAAGGGGCCGCCGGTTTTCTCCCCGACGTTGCGGCGGGCAAGCTCGATGGCCAGTTCCATACGGCTCTCCATTTCCGGAAAGGCCAAAGGCATTCCGGCCAGAAACGTTTCCACCCACGCCGGCAGTTGGAACCGGAAGCCGTACTTTTCCACCCCACCCTCCTTGCCAAAAAGAACCTTTCAGGCAGGCATCGGTTTGTCAGGGAAACCCGAACACCTGCCGCATCACCCGCCCCCAGTAGGGGTCCTCGTACCAGTCCTCGGTATAGGCCGCGCCCTTCACCCCGGCGATAGCTTGCCTCCAGAACCGGGTCGCGTGCCCGGCGGCGGCCAACTGTTTGACCTCCCAGCGGCCGGGCAGAAAACGCCAGAGGGCGTGGGCAAAACGGCTGCCGTGGCGCTGGCGCCGGTGCAGGGGCACCACGAAGAATTCGCAGACCTCGTAACGGGCCGCACCCTGCACCCTGACCGCGGCAAACCCGGCCGGCCGGTTGTCGAGGTACAAAAGAAAGCCGCGCACATCGCCGCCGAGAACGGTATCGGGGGCGAACAGACCAAGGAGGTCGGGACTCTTGCCGGTGAGCGGCGAGAATTCACATTCGTAGGCCTGGGCCAGGTTGGCGTAGACATGCTGGTTGTCGCTGTCAACAGGGACTATTTCCATTTTCGCCTCCGGCAAAGCCCGAACTTTTCGCATTGTGCCTGGCGTGAAACGATTCCTGCCCACCTGCCGTTCGTTTCCCTTGAGAAAAAACGGGGGCCTCTCCTCGCTTGACAATTTGCCGGCCATCGAAGAAAATCAGCGGTTTCCCGGACAGCTCCGCCACCGCCCGGGCGGCCAGGAACATTTCCAATGCGACGACAACAAAGAGAAGCAGGCATGAGCCCAGGAAGCAAGGAAAAAGTAGTGGGCATCGTCGGCGTTCCGCCGCTCGCCGTCATCCGCAAGTTGAACGAGGAGGGAGCCGTAATCCACGACCTCGACACACCGCTGGCTGCGGCCGACATGGAGAAAACGGCCCAGTACCTGCCGCGGGTCTACTGCGCCATCCTGCGCACCGTGGTGCTGAACGCCCTGCACCTGTCCCTGGACCGGCTCTACATCGACGTCGGCCCCGGCAAGTGTGACTGCGCTCTGCACACCGCCCAGGTGCTCGAGGATTTTCTCGCCATTCCGGTGACCCGCACAAGAAACGAAGACACCACTCCCTTCGGCACGCCGCTCTGCGACTGCCGGATGGATCTCACCGAAAAATTTCTGAGAATCACCGAAAGCGTGCAGCATGCCGCCGCCAACCCCGCGCCGCCGCCGGCCTGCGTTCCAAGGGCGGCGATCTGGGGGGTGCCGCCCCGGGATTTTTCGATTCTGTCGCTCTTTCCCGACACCACCCACGTCTACGGTTGGACCCGCTGCATGGAAAACAAGACCCCGGCCAACCACGCTCTGGAGGAACGGTTCGACCCCACCGTGCCCACGGTCTTCTTCGCCCAGTCGTTCTGCGCCAAAACGGCCCTCGCCCAACTGCTGGCCCGCCGGCACCCCCACGGGCTCTATGTCGACTGCGACGTCACCGCCGGTGGCTCGGTGAAGGCCAAGATCCAGGCGTTTCTCGAACTCGCCGGGGTGTTTCAATGATCCTCGCCGACTTCGGAACCACCTACACAAAAATCCTCGACACCACCCTGCCCGGCGCCGAACCCACCATCGTGCCCAGCAAGGGGCTGCCCGCTTCGCTCCGGGTTACGGTGTCCACCGGCCACAACGGCAAACGTTTTTCCGGGCATTACGTAAACGAGCTCATCGCCCTGGCCCGGGGCGGCGAGGCCCTCATCGGCCTGCCCGATTTCGTGCTTCTCGACTGCGGCAGCCGCGACATCAAGTACGTCACCTACCGCAACGGCCGGGTTCAGGACATGGGCTGGAACAGTGAATGCGGCGCTTCCATGGGCTTCACCATCGAACTGCTGGCCCGTTATTACGACCTCGATTACACCACCCTGCCGGTGCCGGAGCGTTCCTTTTCGGTGACCTGCGGGGTGCTCGGCATGAGCTCCATCTTCGATGCGGTGATCCTGGGCTCCTCCGAGTCAGAGGCGGTGGCACGTTTTGTCAAAGGCATCGCGATGAACGCCTACCGTTTCGCCGGCTCGCCAGAGACCCTTTATCTCTCGGGCGGTCTCTGCGACAACCCGCTGTTCGTGGCCAGCCTGCCCTGCCGCACCGTGCCCCTCGGCCGCTTCGTGCTTCTGAAGGGGCTGGAGGTCACGGCCATCGATCTCGCCGACCGCGACGGCCGCACAGTGGGCCTGGAACCGGAAAGGAAACCGGAGCCATGACTTCTGCTCCGCAGAAAATTTACGAAAAACCGTTCACCTGCTGGGAGACGAGCGTGGCCGAGCTCCTCGAGGCCACCGGTCTCGAGGAACGGCTGCGGGACGCTCCCCTGCTCATCGTCAAACCCAACCTGGTCGAGCCCCAGGCGCCGCCGGTGACCACCCCGGTCGAACTGGTCGAGGCGATCATCTCCTGGTGCCGGACCGCAGCACCCCACCTCGAAATCGTGGTGGCCGAGGGCTGCGGCTCCCTGCGCCACGACACCCACCAGGTTTTCGAAACACTGGGCTACCTCGCCATGGCCCGGCGGCAGGGTGTCACCCTCATCGACCTGAACACCGCCGAAACCGTCGACCTGCGAAATCCCGCCTGCCGACGCTGGCCCGAGATGCACCTGCCCGCCCTGCTCTTCAAAGGCTTTCTGCTGTCGGTGCCGGTACTGAAGGCCCACAGCCTGGCCGGCGTCACCCTCACCATGAAAAACATGATGGGCGCTCCGCCGCCTGTCCACTACCAGCAAGGCGGCGGCTGGAAGAAGGCCTCCTTTCACCAGAATATCCAGGAGGCCGTCTTCGACCTCAACCGCTACCGCGCCCCTGACTTCACGGTGCTGGACGCCACCGTCGGCATGAGCGAGGCCCACCTCTGGGGTCCCCACTGCGAGCCGCCGCCGAACCGGCTGGTGGCCGGGGCCGACCCGGTGGCGGTGGACGCCTATGGCTGCCGGCTGCTGGACCGCGATTGGCGCCGGATCGGCCACATCGCCCGGGCCCATGGCGTTCTCGGTGTTGCCGAGCCCCTGCAGGTGGTAAACCTCCCCACCGGCTCAAACGACGGTTTGTGAGGAAAAAACAGCATGCCGGATCGCGACAGCGCACAGGATGAACGGCAACAGAACTTCTGGCTCGAGTACGCCGAAACCCATGCCAAACTCTTTGCCAAGGGCCTTTCCCACACCGCCCGGCTCCCTGATCTGACGCCACCACCGCCGCAACAGGACACGCCACTTCGCCACGACGTCGTGCTCTGCGCTCCCCACCCCGACGACGAAGTGCTCTCGGGCGGCCTGGCCCTGCGGCTCTCCTGCGAAAACACCCGGATCCTGGTGCTGGCCATGACCCTCGGTTCCAAGGCCGAGCGCCGACCGGCACGGCGTGAGGAACTGGCCGCCTCCTGCCGGGTGCTCGGCTTCGACTGGGCCCTTGCCAGCGACCCCCTTGGCCTTTCCCTGCCAGCCCCGGAAACGGGTGCAGAAGCAGATGGCCGGGTGGCCGCCGTGCTCGAGCATTTCCAGCGGACCCGGCCGCGGCTGGTGATCATGCCCCACGCCAACGACCGCCATCCCACCCACGAAGCGGCCCATCGCCTGGCCCTGGCCGCTCTTCTGCGCTATTCGGCGGAGAACCGCCGGGAGGTGCTGCTCGCCGAAAGCGAATTCTGGGGAGCCATTGCCGACCCGAACCTGCTGGTCGGCCTCACCACCCGCCAGGTGGGGCGGTTGGTGGAGGCGCTCGCCTGCCACCGCGGCGAGATCCAACGTCACCCTTACCACCTGCTGCTGCCAGCCCGGCTCATGGATACCGTGCGCCGGCTCGGCGAACGAAATTTTTCCGGCGGCGAGGCGCCTGAATTCCTTTTTGGAGAAGCCTACCGGCTCTCCACCGTCAGATGTGGCCGGCTGGCGCGAACCGACGCCTTTGCCTGCCACGCTCCCGGCACAAAGCTGAAATTGGCGGCCCTCCAGGCATTTCCGTCACAATCCAGCACCGGGCCCGAGACCGGGAACCTCTGATCCGCTCTTCCCGGGAAATATCCCTTTTACCGTCTCCCCTCCTCCTCTTGCGGTGTTTTACCTTGCGGAATTACCCGACAACTTGGTAGAAGACCGAAAGATGATGGACTCGCAAGAAGTCCATCATACCGTTTGAGATGGCGAGGGGAAAAGTTTGTTACACAAGGAGTGGTGGTGTCGAGGGCGCGGAGGCATACATAAGGTATGTCGAGCACCAGAGATCCTGCCATGACACAGGAGACCGGACTTCTCGGCATCTGCGTTTACCAGCGACCCATCAAAGATTGCCCGATCCTTAAGGACAAACGCGCCGCAGAAACCACTCGGCAGCTTGCCTGGCGGCAAGAGATGGTGAAAGAGTGCCCCCGCGGTTTTCCCGCGTTTTGGACGATAAAAAAACACTTCGATGAAACTCTCGGTCATCATTCCTGCATACAACGAAGAAAAACGCATTGTCAGGACCCTCGAGAAAACCCTCGATTTCTTGGCGGCCCAGGACTACGACAGCGAGATCCTGGTGGTCTGCGACGGCAACACCGACCGCACCCAGGAAGTGGCCCTGTCCTATGCCGGCCGCACCCGGGTGGCGGTGCAGGCCCTGCGCTACGAGCCCAACCGGGGCAAGGGACATGCGGTGCGCTACGGCATGCTGCGCGGCAGCGGCGACATCCTTTTGTTCATGGACGCCGACTATGCCGTGCCCTTCGAAGAAGCGGAAAAGGGGTTGCGACTCCTTGCCGAGGGCTACGACATCGCCATCGCCTCCCGCGCCCTGCCGGACTCGTTGGTCAAGAAAAAACAAAATTTTTTCCGGGGATTGTCGTCGAAGGTCTACACTCTGATCCAGAGCCTCTACCTGGGCATTCACTATCCTGATACCCAGTGCGGCTTCAAGCTCTTCACCCGCAGAGCGGCCAGGGACCTGTTCGGCCGCCAGAAGCTTGACTCGGTCATCTTCGACCCGGAAATTCTCTGGCTCGCCAAAAAGTCAGGATACAGGGTTGTGGAGTTCCCCGTGGAATGGCATCATGTGGAGGATTCCCAAATCGTTTACGATAGCCTCAGAAAATCGCTCTTCATTTTCGAAGAGCTGTTTCGGATTCGCCGGCTCCACCGAGATCCGCGCGCCCGACCATAACGGGACAGGCCCGGGATCCCAGGCGGGGCTTTTCTCCCTCC
>JBFHWX010000079.1:0-14001 GCA_041599275.1 Desulfobulbales bacterium
ACAGGTTCTGGCGGATATTGGCCATGGTGGCGCGGGAGAGCTTCCGGGCCCGGACGATACCGGTGAGGTCGCCCTTCACTAGGGTGACGCCGGCCGATTCCATGGCCACGTCGGTGCCGGTGCCCATGGCGATGCCGACCTGGGCCTGGGCCAGGGCCGGGGCGTCGTTGATGCCGTCGCCGGCCATGGCGACGACGCGGCCCTTGGCCTGGAATTCTTTCACCGCCGCCGCCTTCTGGTCGGGCAGCACCTCGGCCACCACCCGGTCGATCCCGAGTTTGGCGGCCACCGCCTCGGCGGTGGCCCGGGTGTCGCCGGTGAGCATCACCACCCTGAGCCCCACGTCGTGCAGGGCACGGATGGCGGCCGGCGTCGTCTCCTTGATCGGATCGGAGACGGCGATCAGCCCCGCCGCTTTGCCGTCGGCACCGACGAACATCACGGTCTGCCCTTCCCGGCGCATGGCCTCGGCCCGTTCGGCAAGTGATGCGACGTTCACGGAAAAGTCTTCCATCAGCCTGGAGTTGCCGAGCAGCACCCGCACCGAATCGACCGAACCGGCCACCCCTTTGCCGGTGATGGACTCGAAGTCGACGGGTTCGGCGGTCTGCACGCCGCGCTCGCCGGCGCCGGCAACGATGGCCGCGGCCAGCGGGTGCTCGCTGGCACGCTCGAGGCTCGCCGCAAAACGCAGCAGCTTTTCCTCGCTCATGCCTTCGGCAGCCAGCAGGCCGGTGAGTTTCGGTTTGCCCACGGTAAGAGTGCCGGTCTTGTCCACCACCAGGGTATCGACCTTGCGCAGGGTCTCGATGGCCTCGGCGTTCTTGAACAGCACCCCCATGGTGGCGCCCTTGCCGGTGGCCACCATGATCGACATCGGGGTAGCCAGCCCCAGGGCGCACGGGCAGGCAATGATCAGCACCGAGACCGCTACCACCAGCGCGTAGGCCAGGCGCGGCTCGGGCCCAACCAGGAACCAGATGCCAAAGGCCAGCAGGGCGATGCCGATCACCACCGGCACGAAGTAGCCGGAAACGATGTCGGCCAGCTTCTGGATCGGCGCCCGGGAGCGCTGGGCCTCGGCCACCATGCGCACGATCTGGGCAAGCAGGGTCTCGCCGCCCACCTTTTCGGCTCGCATGGAGAGCGAACCGGTGGTGTTCACCGTGGCGCCGATCACCTTGTCGCCCACCTGTTTCTTGACCGGTATCGGCTCGCCGGAAATCATCGACTCGTCCACCGAACTCGAGCCGTCCACCACCAGGCCGTCCACCGGCACCTTCTCTCCAGGCCGGATACGGAGCAGATCTCCGGGCTGCACCTGCTCGAGGGGGACGTCGGCCTCACTGCCGTCCTCGTTGATTTTTCGAGCTGTTTTCGGGGCCAGGCCGAGGAGCGCCTTGATCGCTGCACCGGTCTGGCTGCGGGCCCGCAGTTCCAATACCTGGCCGAGGAGGATGAGGGTGACGATCACCGCCGCCGCTTCGAAATAAACGCCCACGGCACCGTCCGGACCACGCATGGCGGCAGGGAATATCTCCGGAAAAAGCACGGCTACCAGGCTGTAAAGATAGGCTACCGCCACCCCGAGGCCGATCAGGGTAAACATGTTGAGACTTCTGTGGATGACCGACTGCATGGCCCGCACGTAGAACACCCAGCCGGCCCAGAGCACCACCGGCGTTGCCAGAACAAGTTCGAGCCAGCCAAGGAGGCGGGGCGAAGCAAGGGTTTCGATGAGGTGCCCCCAGGGCAGCATGTCCCGCATAGCGATCACCACCAGGGGCACGGTGAACACCGCCCCAAAGAGGAAGCGGATGCGCATGAAGTCGTACTCCGGGTTTTCCTCGTCCTGCGCGCCGCTGACCGTCTTCGGCTCCAGCGCCATGCCGCACTTGGGGCAACTGCCGGGACCGGCCTGAACGACCTCCGGGTGCATGGGGCAGGTGTACTCGGTATGGGTGTCCCCGGCTTCCACCAGCGGCTCCAGCGCCATGCCACACTTGGGGCAACTGCCGGGACCGGCCTGGACGACCTCCGGGTGCATGGGGCAGGTGTAGCCCCGACCCTGGTCACTTTTCTCCGGGGCCGGCCGCCCATCTGCCCTGGCCGAGAAAGAAGCGGGATTTTTTTTGAATTTCTGCAGGCAGCGGTCGCTGCAGAAATGGTAGGCCCTGCCCTCGTACTCGTAACGCTGGAACGAGCCAGCAACGTCGGTGCTCATGCCGCACACGGGGTCGATGAAAAATGAGTGTTCTTCATGGCGCTGCCGCCCGCCGTGCTGGTCCTGTCGTGCTCCGTTCATGAGTCACCCTCCTTGTGCCAGTCTTCAGGTAATACTACCAAACCACCACACTCTCACTGGAATACGGTCGCGGCAAAAGGGCCAACGCCCTTTCGCATCGTGCGGTGCCGATCCGTGCCCGGTGTAGCCTTGGGTCTCGCCGTGCCCGTGACCTCCGCAGCAGCCGCCACCCTTTTTCACGAGCAGAAAAAAACATTGCCAAGGGCCGCGAGCCAGAGAAAAGTTCCCAACATCATGATCCACCTCGTTGGGGAGTGATTGGTCTTACCTACAGGATAAACAGTGGACCATGATGCAGGGTCAAGGGTGAGCTGAGGTTTTTTTCTACGCGCAAAAAGAAGCGGCAATGAGACAACAACCTGCAGTGGGTCGCTACCTGGAGATGAATTGATTTTCTACCAAAAATCAGCCGCCCGGTTCGGAACCGGCGCCGGTGAGCGCCTCGAGGATGGGGCAGCCCTCGAGGGGGCCGCGGCCGTCGCATTCGTCGGCCAGATGTTCGAGAGCGGCCTTGATCCGGCTGAGATCGTGGATCTTGCGATGGATGTCGTCGATCTTCGCAAGGGTCCGCTGGCGCATATCGGCCCGGGTGGCGTGGGGGTCCCGGGAGAGGGAGAGCAGTTCCTTGATCTCGTTGAGGGTGAAGCCGAGGCCCTTGGCCCGTTTGATGAACCGCAGCCGGGCCACCTCCTGCTCGGGGTAGAGCCGGTAATTGGAGTCGGTGCGCGGCGGCTCCGCGATGAGTCCCAGGCGCTCGTAGAAACGGACGGTTTCGATGCCGATCTCAGCCCTCCTGGCCAGTTTGCCGATGGTGAGTCCCTTCATGTTTCCTTCCAGTGCGGGCGGCGGCTAAAAGCTTTTGCCGCCACTCTCTTTTCTGGTACAGTGGGTGCGCGTCACCAGAGCTTCTGTATACACTAAACGCCGGACCACCCTGCCGGGTCAAGCATTTCGAAAATCCACCGGAGGTTCCGCTTGCTGCCGCGCACCGGCCAGAGAAAATGTTTCGACCAGCACGGTCGGGAGACGGCCTGCCGGGGCTCCGGCCAGGACGGCGAGTTCCTCTCGGGCCTGCGGTGGCCAGACCCCCGCTTCGAGGTGCAGGGGGCAGTGGTACACGACCGGCTGACCGGGCTGGCCTGGAGCCGGGACGCCAACCCGGCAGGCTATCCGCTGACCTGGACCGAGGCCCTCGCCGCAATCGCCTCCCTCAATGACAAACGGCACCTTGGGGCCACCGACTGGCGGCTGCCGAACCGCATCGAGCTGCGCAGCCTGATGGACTACGAGACCCGGAAGCCGGCCCTGCCTGCCGGCCATCCTTTTGAGAAGGTCTTCCTTGGCTGGTACTGGTCGTCGACCACGGCGGCGATCAACCCAACCTACGCCTGGTACGTGCACATGGAAGGGGCGCGGATGTTCTACGGCCGCAAAGACCAGTACTGCCTCTACTGGCCGGTCCGGGGTGTTGGCAACGGACTGCTGCGCCAGAGCGGCCAGATCCTCTGTTACGACGAAAGTGGCACGGTGATTCCCTGCACCGGCTGCGGCCAGGATGGCGAATTCCGGCACGGCCGGCCGTGGCCCGCGCCGCGTTTCGAGGTGCTGGGAGAAGCGGTGCGCGACCGGTTGACCAGGCTTTGCTGGCTACGCCGGCCGGCCCTGTTGCCGGGGCCGCTCACCTGGAGCCAAGCCCTCGACCTGGCCGCTGGTCTGCGCCATCGGAAGTTCGGCGGCATAGGCTCCTGGCGGTTGCCCAACCTCAACGAACTCGAATCCCTGGTGGATTGCGCAGCCCATACCCCGGCGCTGGCCGCCGGCCATCCCTTCGAAGTCAACCCGGAGGGCTTCTGGTCGGCCACCACCAGTTTCTTCGAAACCGACTGGGCCTGGGTCCTCTACCTGGACAAGGGGGCCTGCGGGGTCGGCCATAAACCGGGCCGGAGCTTCTTCGCCTGGCCGGTGGCTGAGGAGTGAAGAAGTGAGAAGTGAGAAGTGAGAAGTGAGAAGTGAGAAGAAAAATCAATGAGTTATCTTTGCGCAAGCTTTTTTCCGGTTCTTGAATCCCGCTGAAAAAACGATGATCCTTCCTGCCCTCATCGTCGGTGCCGCCGCCTTTCTGACCGCCGGGCTCACCCTCTACTCCGGTTTCGGGCTCGGCACCCTGCTGCTGCCGGTGTTCGCCCTTTTCTTCCCGGTGGAAGTGGCGGTGGGTGCCACCGCCGTGGTGCACGGCGCCAACAATATTTTTAAAATATTGGTGGTCGGCCGCCATGCAGACCGGTCCCTTGTTCTTGGTTTCGGTCTGCCGGCCATCCTCGCCGCCTTTGCCGGCGCCGCCCTGCTGGGCTACGTTTCCGGGTTCGACGAACTGGCCTCCTACCAACTTGGCGGCCGCCGCGCCAGCATCACCCCGGTGAAACTGGTCATGGCGCATCTCATGTTGGCCTTCGCCCTCTTCGAACTGGTGCCCGGCTTGAAAAACCTCCGGTTCCAGCGGAAACACCTCCTGGTCGGCGGTCTGCTCTCCGGTTTTTTCGGCGGTCTTTCCGGCCACCAGGGGGCGCTGCGCTCCGCCTTCCTGGTGAAGACCGGGGTTTCCACCGAAACCTTTGTCGGCACCAACGCGGTGATCGGCTTCCTGGTGGACATGGCGCGAATCGCCACCTATGTTGCGCTCTTCCTGCTGGCCGGCACGGAAAGCCCGATTGGAGCCAGCCAGTGGCCGCTCATCCTGGCAGGCACCCTGGCGGCCTTTGCCGGGGTTCTGCTCGGCAAAAGATTCCTCAGAAAAATCACCATGAAAACGGTGCGTTCTCTGACCGGCGTGCTGCTGCTCGGCATTGCCCTGGCCCTGGGTGCCGGAGTTGTGTAAGAAGAGGAAAAAGGAGGAAGGGTAAAGGTTGCGCCTCGGCATCCGCCTGGCTGAAGAAATCAAGCATACCGCAGGAACCGGTGCAGCAGCGGTTTATCATAAGGAGCCAATAGCATGCTTTCCCTGCTCATGAACCAGAAACTCATCTTCGGCCTGATGGGCGGGCTCGGTCTCTTCCTGTTCGGCATGAAGATCATGTCGGAAGGATTGCAGAAGGTGGCGGGCAACCGCATGCGGCAGATCCTCGCCGCTCTCACCACCAACCGTTTCGTCGGCACCCTGGTGGGCCTCTCGGTAACCGCCATCATCCAGTCGTCCAGCGCCACCACGGTGATGGTGGTAGGTTTCGTGAACGCCGGCCTCATGAGCCTCGCCCAGTCCATCGGCGTCATCCTCGGCGCCAACATCGGCACCACGGTCACCGCCCAGCTCATCGCCTTCAAGATCACCAAGTACGCCCTGCCCGCCATCGGTCTCGGCGCCGGCCTCAAGCTCTTCGGCGCCAGCAAGAAATGGATCTACTACGGCGAGGTGCTGCTCGGCTTCGGTATCCTTTTTTTCGGGCTGGCGGTGATGAAGGACTCCTTCGACCCGCTGCGCTCCTCCGAGGAGTTCCGCAGTTTCTTCATGCTGGTGGAGAACAACCACCTGCTGGGGGTGCTGATCGGCGCCGTCATGACCATCCTGGTGCAGAGCAGCAGCGCCACCATCGGCATCACCCTGGCCCTGGCGAGCTCCGGGCTCCTCTCCTTCGAAGGCTCCGTCGCCCTCATCCTCGGCGAGAACATCGGCACCACGGTGACCGCCAACCTGGCGGCCATCGGCACCAATCTCGCGGCCCGGCGCACGGCGCTCGCCCATTTCTGCTTCAACTTCATCGGCGTGGCCTACATGCTCGCCTTCTTTCCCCTGTTCATGGGCTTCATCGAGCAGATCACCCCCGGCGCCGCCGACCTGGTGATCGCCACCGAGGAGCAGGCCCGGCAACTGGGCGGCGCCATCGGAGAAAAGCCCTTCATCGCCCGCCACGTCGCCAACACCCACACTCTGTTCAACATCGTCAACACCATCGTCTTCCTGCCCATGGTGGGGCTGCTCGCCAAGCTGACCACCTTTCTCATCAGGGGCCGCGACGAGGAGATGGAATTCCACCTGAAATTCATCGACAACCGGGTATTGAACACGCCGCCCATCGCCTTCAACCAGGCCCGTTCAGAAACCAGGCGCATGGCCCACATCAGCCGCGACATGTTCCGGGAAACCGCCGACCTGCTGGCCAGTGGCATCGACGACAAGCGGATCGCACTTCTCGACAAGCAGGAGGAAACCATCGATCTCCTGCAGAAGGAGATCTCGGATTTTCTCGCCAACCTGGCCCAGAAATCCATCACCGAGGAGATGAGCCGGGGCATAGGCTCCATGCTCAACATGGTGAACGACCTGGAGCGCCTCGCCGACCACTGCCAGAACCTCTGGAAGCTCGGGGTGCGCAAGCGCGACGAACAGATCTCCTTCTCGGACACCGCCGTCGAAGAGATGAAGACCATCTGCAGGCAAGTCGAAGAATTCATCGGCTTCGTGGTGGAGGCCATGGACGATGGCAAGCCGCTGTTGCCGATGCGCCGGGCCAAGGAGATGGAAGACGGCATTGACGCCCTCGAGGAAAACCTGCGCGCCAACCATATAGCTCGTCTCAACTGCGGCGAATGCGCGGTCAATTCGGGCCTCATCTTCGTCGACATGCTGCACTCGCTGGAAAAGATCGGCGATCACAGCTTCAACGTGGCCCGCGCCCTGGCCGGCGAAAAATAGCGGCCCGCAAGAGCGCCCTGCCCGGCCCCACTCCCACATTGTGACAACACTTGCCCCTTGCCGCGACCGACCGGCACGGCTATGCTGTCAGCACAACCCCGCATCAACCCGACGCCGGACTGTTTTCCCATCCTTTCCAGGACCGGCGGCATTGCCCTGAGTAGACACCATGAAGCCCGACCCGCTCCTCGACATATCCGGGGACATCTTCCAGCAATTTTTCGACCAGGCCCCCATCGCCATCCAGGTCTTTACCCCGGACGGCACCCTGCAGCGGGTCAACCGTTCCTGGGAAGCACTCTGGCAGACCAGCCCCGAAAAGGCCCGGGGCTACAACCTGTTCCAGGACCCGCAACTCAGGGACAGCGGCGCCCCCGCCTTCCGGCGTGCGCTCGCCGGCGAGAACGTGCTGCTCGCCGACCAGCTCTACGACCCTGCCCTCTCAGGGCTGCCCGGCCGCAAACGCTGGCTGCGCACCCGGCTCTTTCCCACCCGGGACCAGGCCGGGGTTATCGCCTGGGTAGTGGTGCTGCACACCGACATCAGCGAGGAAAAGTTCGCCTCCCAGAAGTTCCAGCAGATGATCGACCAGGCCCAGGAGGCGGTTTCGGTGGTCCAGGATGGGGAACTCAAATTCGGCAACAGAAGGCTCTTCGAGCTTACCGACTACTCGACCCAGGAACTCCGCGACCACTCTTTTCTCGACTTCGTCCACCCCGAGGACCGGGCCGCTGTTAGGGCCCGCCACGAAGCGCGACTGCGGGGCGAGGGGGTACACAGCTCTTTCCAGTGCCGGGTTTTCGCCCGGGACGGCCGCATCCTGTGGGTGGAAGGCAGTTCCTCGCTCATCGACTGGGAAGGGCAGCCCGCCATTTTGTCCTTTTTCAACGACGTCAGCCAGCGGGTGCAGGCCGAACGCACCCTGGCCGAGAGCGAGGAACGCTTCCGGCTGATCGCCGAGCGCTCCCTGGACATGATCCACCTGAACGACCAGGATGGCAGGATCGTCTTTGCCAACCCGGCCACCGAGCGCCTGCTCGGCTGGCCCCTCGACCAGGTGATCGGCCGGCCCGCCTTCGAGCTCATCCACCCCGAGGACCGGGAGGAGATCAGAACCGACATGGGCGGCATCATAGCAGGGAATATGCCGCCGCCCCGGGCAATCCGCCTGCTCACAAAAGACGGCTCCCTCCTGCCGGTGGACGTGCGGGGCTTCTCTTTCACCGGCGCCGACGGCCGGCTCTATCTGGGCGCGGTGCTCCACGACATCAGCGAACGGCTCGAAAAGGAACGGGCCCTCACCGAGAAGCTCGACGCCCTGGGGCTGCTGGCCGGCGGCATCGCCCACGACTTCAACAACCTGCTGATGGCGGTGACCGGCAACCTCTCCCTGCTGCGCACCGCCCTGGAGAGCGGCCGGCGGCCGCCACTCGCCTCCATCAACGACATGGAAAAGGCCTGCGAGCGGGCCACCGGCCTCACCCGCCAGCTCCTCACCTTCGCCCGGGGCGGCACTCCGGTCAAACGGACCGCGGACATATCCGAAATCCTCGAAGAGTCCGCCACCTTCGTGCTGCACGGCAGCTCGAGCCGCTGCCGCTTCGACCTGGCTGCCGACCTGTGGACCGCCGAGGTCGATCCCGGGCAGATCGGCCAGGTGGTGCAGAACATCGTGCTGAACGCGGCCCACGCCATGCCCGGCGGCGGCACCGTCTGCGTGGGGGCCGCCAACCGCACCCTGGCCGAAGGCGAGGTGGACGGGCTTTCACCTGGCCCCTACCTGGAAATCACCATCGAGGACCACGGCACCGGTATTCCCCGGGAACACCTGGCCAACATCTTCGTGCCCTACTTCTCCACCAAGAAGCGGGGCAGCGGCATCGGCCTGGCCGCGGCCCATTCCATCGTCCGCAAGCACGGCGGCCAGATCTCGGTGGATTCCGAACTCGACCGGGGCACGGTCTTCACCCTTTTGCTGCCCGCCGACCCCGGCGGCAAACCGGCCAGAACGGCAACCGAAGCGCAGGCCACCCGCGGCAAGGGCAAGATCCTGCTGCTCGACGACGAGGAGATGATCCGCAAGGTGGCAACCGCCATGCTGGAGACCCTGGGCTACCAGGTGGAGGCCACCGACGAGGGTAACCTGGCGGTGGCTCTCTTCCGCAAGGCCTTTGCCGATGGCCAGCCCTCCGACGGGGTCATCCTCGACCTCACCATCCCCGGCGGCATGGGCGGCGTCGAGGCCGCCGGCCAGATCCTGGCCATCGACCCGCAGGCGGTGCTCATCGCCTCCAGCGGCTATGCCGACGATGACGCCCTGGCCCGTTTTGCCGAGCACGGCTTTGGCGCCATCCTGCCCAAGCCCTACCAGCTCGAAACCCTTGCCAAAACCCTTGCCGGGGTGATCCGCCCGGCCTGATTCTTTTCTCCACTCCCTCCCGGCGTTTCTGCCTCAACCCGCCAGACTGCCGGTCCTGAGATACGAAGCGATGCGCGCCGCTTCCTGCTGCTGGCGCCGCCATTGGCCAAAGGCCCGGCCGCGGGCGGTAAGCCGCTGCATCTCCTGCTCCACCTCGGGCGCGACCCGGCCCGCCTCTTTTCCGGCAAAGGCGGTTCCCGGCAGGGGCATGAAGGTATGGGCATGGACCTGGGCCCCCATGGCCGCCAGCTCACGCATCAGCCCGAGACTGAGCCGGATGTCCTCCTCTTCCTCGCCGGGCAGGCCAAAGATGAAATCGACGTATGTTTTGAAACCGGCCGACCGGCAAAGCTCGGCGGCCCGGTAAACGTCCGCCACCGTGTGGGCCCGCCGGCACATTTCCAGCATGCGCGGCGAGCCGCTCTGGGCGCCGAACACCAGGTTGTCGTTGTGGCAGTATTTTTTGACCAGCGCCACGCTCTCCGGGCTGACCTGTTCCGGCCGCACCTCCGAGGGAAAGGAGCCGAAAAATATTTTCCCTGCCCTGCCCACCGTCTGCCGCACCCCAGCCAGTAGCCGGTCGAGAGCTTCGAGATCCACGCTCCTGCCGTCTGCCGAGCCGTAGGAGAAGGCATTGGGGGTGATGAACCGGATATCCGTGATGCCGTGGCGATGGAGCACCGTTACCTGCTCGAGAATAGCCGACAGGGAGCGGTGCCGGACCCGGCCGCCGTGCAGATGCGGGGTCTGGCAGTAGGAACAGACGAAGGGGCAGCCGCGGCTGATTTCGATGGGACCGAAGCGTTTGGTTTTTTCGGAATGGGGCGGAAAGGCGTCAAGGTCGAGGAGCGGCCGCCGGCTGCTCGACTGCAGATTGCCGCTTTCGTCGAGCCAGGCAAGCCCCGCCACCCGGCGCAGCTCCTGCCCGGAATGCAGGGCGGAGAGAAGCTCCCGGAAGGTCTCCTCTCCTTCCCCCCGCGCCACCAGGTCGAAACCGAGCCGCAGCGTGCCTTGCGGGTCACCGCTGGGGTGTGGGCCGCCGGCCAGAAACAGGGTGGCTGGCCCCGCCTGACGCCGCAAGCTCTGCATCAACTCGGCGGTCTCCCAGAGCTGGGGGGTGAAAAAGGAGAAACAGACCAGGCTCGTTTCGCCGTTCTGCGCCGCCGCCCGCAGCAATTCGGCAAGCCGGGCGCCGTTGCCGGTCAACTCGATCCGCAACCGGTCGAAGAAAGGCAGGTCTTCTGCCGCTCCAAGAAGAGCGTTCCAACTGAATTTGTTGCGCTTGTTGAAAAAAAAGAACAGGTTCATGAAATGATGTGCCCGCCAAAAGGCCATCGTACCCGGGCAAGCGAGCCTGCCAGACTCCGAAAAGTTTGATATACAGGTAAGCGAGCCTGCGAGACTCCAAGGAGCAGCGGTATTGAAGGCGCGGAGGCAGGCCCCCGGTATGTCGGGCACCCGAAAACCCGCCACGAGGCAGGAGACCTGACTTCTCGGAGCCGGCGCTTACCGGCGACGCCACCATTCAATGACTCTTCGGCAACCAAAGGAGCCCCACCACCATGCCCCTCTTTCCCTGCCCCACCTGGATCCCGGGCCTCACCGCCTTCGAGGCCGTGGTTCTTGTCGTCTACCTCGCCGCCCTGGTGGGCTACCGCTTCTTCCTCTCCCTCATGCTGCGCCACCGGCCGCACCACCTCTTCCTCGGAAAACTGCAGGAATACCGCCTGGCCTGGATCGAAACCCATTCCCACGACGCCAACAACATCGTGGTGGTGCAAACGCTTCGCAACACCATCATGAGCACCTCCTTCCTGGCCTCCACCGCGGTGATTCTCATCATGGGCGCGCTCAACCTGGTCTGGAACGGCGGCAGCGGCGAGTTGGCGCCAGCCGCAACGGCCACCACCGGTCTGCCGGTGGCCCACCTGAGGGTGCTGCTGGTCGTGATCGTGCTTTCCTACTCCTTCTTCAACTTCACCTGGGCGCTACGGGAGACCAACTACATGTCCTTTATCCTCAACATCCCGAAAGAGCGGCTCGATGCCATCGAGGACGGCGACTCCACCGCCCACATCGCCCAGATGTTCCTCACCGCCGGCAAGTATTTTTCCCTGGGCATGCGCGGCTACTATTTCCTGATTCCCCTGCTGCTCTGGTTCTTCAGCCCGCTGCTGATGTTGGTCGCCACAGCGCTCATCGTCTTCATCCTGCTGCGGCGCGATCTGAAGGGATGATGGCGTCACGGCTCGGCGCTGGGTGACAGGCCACGGCGTTTTGCCGTGCAGCCAACGCTACTCGCCATACTGCAGCTTGATCTCCGCCTCGATCAAATCCACCAGCTGCTGGTGGCCGAAAACCTGAAGCGGCTTGCCGTTCACGAAAAAGCCCGGGGTCTTGCGCACCTCGAGAACGCCGGCGTCGGCCATGTCCTGCTCGAGGATGCGCACGATTTCAGGATCCTCCATATCTTTTCGGATCTGCTCCACATTTACCCCGGCCTTGGGCAGAAACTGCCAGATCCGCTCGGGCTGCGGGTCGTGATGGCTGGCCCAGAAGGGCTGGGTCCGGTACATGACGTTCAGGGTTTCCCAGTATTTCCCCTGCTTCTTCGACGCCTCGAGGATCTTGACGAAGGTGTCGGCGCCCTCGTGGAAAGGCGCATAGCGCAACACCAGCCTGATCTTTCCGGGATTAGCCTCCATGATCTCCTTCACGAGGGGTGAAAAGGCGGCGCAGGTTTCACAGGCCGGGTCCATGAACTCCACCAGATGCACCCGCGCTTCGTCACTGCCGAGGGACTGGGAATGCTCCCGGATGAAGAGTTCGGCGTTTTCCTGGGCCAGGAAACTCATGCTCTCCGCTTTTTTCGCTTTGTAATACGCAGAGCCGAACCAGAAGGAAAAAAGCAGGGCCAGGCTGGCCAGACCGAAGATCACGTGGTTCTTCATCGGGACACACTCCTTTTGAAAAGAAACAGCAGGGTGATGAGCAGGGAAAAGGCCAGTAGCGACAGAACCGGTATGGTCAGAAAACCGAACAGCTCGATGTATTCCTCACGGCAGGACACGCCCCGGCGGCAGGGCTCGAGGCTTTCCGGGATCAGGTTGTAATAGAGGAGGTTGTGGTAGGCGGCGGTGAGCCAGCCGGCAACGGCCAGCGGCAGCGCGTACCTGCCCACCCGGGGATCGAGGGGAAAGAGGCCTGCGGCCAGCAGAAAAACCAGGGGAAAGAGAAAAATCCGCTGGTACCAGCAGAGCACGCAGGGAGCAAACTCCATCACCGAGCTGAAGAACAAGCTGCCCAGGGAGGAAACGCAGGCGGTGAGCCAGCACAGAAACAGAATGGTCCAGGCCTTTCCCTGGTGCCGATCGGTTGTCAACATAACAGGATACTCACTTTGCGCAAAAGCGTCTCCATTACCCCGCAGGCCACCTTCATGCCGGCGTGGCGATCAGTGCCCGGTTTTGCGGCCAAACCGCATCCACAGCCATTTTTCCAGCTCGACAACCGCGAAGGCCACTAGCCCGGCCACGGCGATCCGCAGCCAGGCCGCCGCTTCGATGGGCGCGCTCTGGAACAGCCGGTTCATCACCGGCAGGTAGGTGTAGAGAAGCTGGCAGCCCATCATCATTGCCACCCCGGCAAACACCCACATGTTGCTAAAAAAACCGAGCCGGAAGATCGATTTCGAGAGCGACCTGCAGTTGAACAGGTAGAAGAGCTCCACCACCACGAAGACGTTGACCGCCACGGTACGGGCCTGGGCAAGGCCTGCACCCCGCGCCAACTCCCACTGAAACAGAGCGAAAGAGGCGACCAGCAGCAGCCCGCCGACCAACAGCACGCGGCCGATCAGCACGCCGGTGAGGATCGGGGTCTGGGGGTCGCGGGGCGGACGGGCCATGATCCCGGGTTCCTTCGGCTCGAATGCCAGGGCCAGCCCGAGAAAACCGGCGGTGGTCATGTTGATCCAGAGAATCTGCACCGGCAGGATGGGCAGGGTGAGACCGAGGAAAATGGCCACCATGATCACCAGCCCCTCGCCCAGGTTGGTGGGCAGGGTCCAGACGATGAACTTGGTCAGGTTGTCGAAAACGGAGCGCCCCTCCTCCACCGCCGCCTCGATGGAGCTGAAATTGTCGTCGGTGAGCACCATGTCGGCGGCATCCTTGGCCACCTCGGTGCCGGTTATGCCCATGGCCACGCCGATATCCGCCTGCTTGAGGGCCGGTGCGTCGTTCACCCCGTCGCCGGTCATCGCCACCACCTGCCCGCTCGCCTGCAGAGCCCTGACCAGACGCAGCTTCTGCTCGGGCGCCACCCTGGCGAAGACCGCCGTTCTTTCTGCCTGTTCGGTGAGTTCCCGGTCGGAGAGGGAGGCCAACTCGCCGCCGGTGAGCACCCGCGGCCGCCCTTCGGCGGCGGCGCCGTCGAGCCCGATCTGGCCGGCGATGGCGGCGGCGGTGGCGGCGTGGTCGCCGGTGATCATCTTCACCCGGATGCCGGCCGCCTGGCAGACCCGGACCGCCTGCACGGCCTCGGCCCGGGGCGGATCGATCATGGCCATGAGCCCGATGAAAACGAGGT
>JBFHWX010000080.1:0-13845 GCA_041599275.1 Desulfobulbales bacterium
TTCAGAAACGAAACACTCCTCCACCACTGGCGGATAAAGACCGACCGGGAGCGAACCGCCGACGAGCTGGCCGGCATCTTCCACGGTCTTTTCTCTCTGCGGGGTCTGGCATTCGGAGAGGTAAAATCAGCCATCCTGGCCAGTGTCGTCCCCACCCAGCAACGGGCCTGGCAGCAGTTTGCGGCCATCGGCGACTGGCCCCTGCTGCAGGTGAACGACCCGCGGCTCGAAACCGGGCTTTCGGTCTGCACCGACTCCCCGTCGGAGGTGGGGGCCGACCGCATCGTCAACTCCGTTGCCGCCTTTGCCCGCTACCGGTCCCCCCTCATCGTCGTTGATTTCGGCACCGCCATTACCTTTGACTGTGTTTCGAAAAACTGCGAATACCTTGGAGGGGCCATCACCCCGGGGCTGGCCATCGCCCACGATGCCCTGGCCAGCCGCACGGCCAAGCTGCCTCGGGTGGATTTTTCCTGCCCGCCGGCCAAAGCCATGGGCACCAACACCCGGGACGCCATCAAGAGCGGCATGCTGTTCGGTTATGGCGGCCTGGTTGACGGCCTGGTAAAGCGCCTCTGCCTGGAGTTTCCAGACCAAAAACCCAGGGTGGTGGCCACCGGCGGCATGGCCGAGGTCATCGCCCCCTGCACGGCTTCCATCGAAGCGGTTCATCCCATGCTGACCCTCGAGGGCCTGCAGATTCTCTTTGCTAAAAATGAACACCTCTGTTGCTGACCCGCGCCGGCCTGCTCTTCTGCTCCCGCCTCCGCTGCCGCCCGGCTCCACCATCGGCCTGGTAGCCCCGGCCGGGCCGGTGCTCGACCAGGAGGCGTTCAGCTCGGGGGTCCGGCTTCTTCACGAACTGGGCTACGCCACCCGTTTCCGCCGCGACCTGCCCGGGCGCAGCCACGGCTACCTGGCCGCCGGCGACGACGAACGGGCCCGGGATTTCAACGAGCTGTGGGCCGCGCCAGACATCTCCGCGGTTCTTGCGGTGCGTGGCGGTTACGGTTCATTGCGCATGGTAAACGGCATCGACATGGCTCTTGTCCGCAGCCACCCGAAGCGATTCATCGGCTTTTCCGACATCACGGTGCTGCACGCCGCTCTTTTCAAACACGCCGGCCTTGTCACCTTCCACGGGCCGGTGCTCACCAGCCTCGCCTCGGCGGACCGCGACAGCATCGCTTCCTTTGTCGATGCGCTCAGTGTCGCCACGCCCTTCTGCCTGGAAGCCCGCAACATCGAGGTGCTGCGCCCCGGCAGAGCGAGCGGGCCGCTCCTCGGCGGCAACCTCACCAACCTCGTTCACCTTCTGGGCACAGTCCACGAACTCGACTGGCGCGGCGCCATCCTTGTCCTCGAAGACATCGGCGAGGCACCCTACCGGATTGACCGCATGCTCACCCATCTGCAGGCCGCCGGCCGCTTGGAAGGACTCGCAGGGCTCATCCTGGGATCCTTCCGCTGCAACGCCGGGGAGTCCGACTCCAACCGGCGGAGCAATGAAGAGATCGTCTGGGCCAGGGTGCTCGAGCTTTTTTCAAACCAACCGATACCTCTCTGGGCCAATTTTCCCGTCGGCCACGAGTGCTGCAACAGAACACTGCCATTGGGCGCCAGCGCCGAAATGGATTCCAATCGCCCCTGCCTGCAGATTTTTTTCCCCATGCCTTGAGAAGTGCGGCCTCTGCCCCCACCCTCACACCCGACAAAAAAGGCGGAATCTCATCATCGTTATTGACATCATGGGCCACGGCAATATAATGGTGGCCTTTATTCCGGGCGTCCTTTCGCACGGTTGCTTCTTCCCGGATGACGACCGTCCTGCTGCCGCTCTCTGCCAACGTCCCTGCCAGTACTTTTCAGGTTTTCTCGTAAAAAAACGCAATGGAGACCACCATGCCCGAACGCATCTATAATTTCAGCGCCGGCCCCGGCACCCTGCCCTACGAGGTTCTCACCCAGGCGGCCAAGGATATCGTCAACTTCAACGACCGCGGCATGGGGCTTATCGAAATGAGCCACCGCAGCAAGGACTTCATCGCCGTCAGCGACGAGACCGAGGCCCTGCTCCGGGAACTTTTTGGTATTCCCGCCAACTACAAGGTGCTCTTTCTCCAGGGGGGCGCTTCTACCCAATTCGCCATGGTGCCCATGAATCTGCTGGGACCGGGCAAGAAGGCGACCTATCTCAACACCGGGGTCTGGGCCAAAAAAGCGATTAAGGAGGCAAAGCTCTTTGGCGAGGTGAAAGTGGCCTACTCGGGCGAGTCGACTAATTACAACCATATCCCGACCGCCGGCGAATACAGCATCGATCCCGCTTCGGAGTACCTCTACCTGGTTTCCAACAACACCATCTTCGGCACCCAGTTCCAGGAGTTTCCCCAGACCGAAAAGATGCTGGTCTGCGACATGTCCTCGGACATCCTGTCGCGGCCGGTTGACATCAGCCGCTTCGGCCTCATCTTCGCCGGCGCCCAGAAGAACATGGGACCAGCTGGGGCCACCGTGGTGATCATCCGCGAGGATCTGCTCGACCGCACCCCGGAGACGGTGCCCACCATGCTGCGCTACAAGACCCACGCCGATGCCGGCAGCATGTTCAACACCCCGCCCTGCTTTGCCATCCATGTCATTGGCCTGGTGCTCAAATGGCTCAAGAAGATGGGCGGCGTCGGGGTAATGGCCGAGATGAACAGGGAGAAGGCGGCTCTCCTCTACCAGGCCATTGACGCCACCGACTTTTACCGGGGACACGCCGAAGCCGGTTCCCGGTCGCTCATGAACGTCACCTTCAACCTGGCCACCCCGGAGCTCGAAGCAAAGTTCGTCAAGGAAGCCACCGCCGCCGGTTTCGATGGCCTGAAAGGCCACCGTTCGGTGGGGGGCTGCCGGGCCTCGATCTACAACGCATTCCCCCGTGAAGGCGTGGAAAAGCTGGTGGCTTTCATGCAGAAATTCGAGCAGGACAACCGCTGATCCTCGATGGACTACGAGGGCGACGTCATCCGGCCGCCCAGCGAGGCGGACAGCATCATCCTGCAGGTAACCCGGGGCTGTTCCCACAACCGCTGCACCTTCTGCGGCGCCTACAAGGGAGTGCGGTTCCGGATCAGGGAAGAAGAGGCGCTGGAGGCGGGTCTCGATTTCGCGGCCCGCCACTGCCAGGCCCTGCGCCGGGTATTTCTGGCCGACGGCGACGCCCTGGTCATCCCCCAGAAAAAACTGCTCGCCATCCTCGCCCGGATAAAAGCAAGACTGCCTTGGATAAAACGGGTGGGTCTCTATGGCAATGCCCGCTCCATCCTCGGCAAGTCCCCAGCAGAATTACAGGAGCTTGCCAGCCTCGGCCTCGACCGGGTGTACATGGGGCTCGAGAGCGGCGATGACCAAGTGCTCGAGTCCATCGCCAAGGGCTCCGACAGCCGCCGGATGATCGAAGCCGGCCAGCGGGTGCGGCAGGCAGGCCTCTTCCTGTCGGTCACCGTTCTTCTCGGCATCGCCGGGACCGATGCCTCCCGGGCCCATGCCGAGGCCACCGGCCGGGTGCTCACCGCCATGGCTCCGAACCAGATCGCCGCCCTCACCCTCATGCTGCTTCCGAACACTGCCCTCTATCAAGACTGGCGCCAGGGCTTTTTTCTCCTGCCGGACAGCACCGCCATGCTCCGGGAATTGCGCACTCTGGTCGAACACATCGAACTCGACCGGGTCCAGTTCCATGCCAACCACGCCTCCAACTACCTGCCCATTGCCGGCCGCCTGCAGCGGGACAAAAACGCCATTCTTCAGGCCATCGACCGGGCCATGGACAACGGACGCCATCTGCTGGTACCCGAGCACCATCGCCGCTTGTGACCAAGGCAGCCCGCCGGCAAAAAAAAGCTGAGCGGGACGGAACGACAATAAAAAAACCGGCCGGAGCTGTGCCCCGGCCGGTTTTTTTTGTTTGACCCTTCCGCTCGCCCGAAGGCGGAAGAAAGGATGACAGATTTTCAGATATCAGATATTGGTCCAGTTGGTGTCCAGGCCGCAGAGCACGGCGTGTACATCGAGTCCTTCCTGGTCATGGCAGGCGAGACAGACTGAAGTGGCCTTGCCCACCAGCTTGCCTGCAGCCACGTCATAGAGGGCGAGGGTGCCGTCCATCAGGTACTCGTCGTCCTTCGGGTTGTTGGGATCGGCACAACTTTCAAGGGCTCGCTTGTTGCGAAGGGTGAGCACCACGTATTTGTCGTCCGGAGTGAAAATGGAATCATGGGTCTCGTTGGTCGAGCCCACCATCTCGGCATCGAGGGTTTCCAGGGTGTTGGCGTCGAGGATCAGCAGCCGGTCACCGGTGGCGTTGGCAATCTTGGTGCCGTCGTTGGAGAAATACTGCCGGAAGCTGATGGTCTTCTTCTCGGCGCCCACGGCGATGTTCTTGGCCAGAACCTTGACGTTGCCGTTAACGAACTCGTCCATGTCCACCATCACCAGGTGCAGCTTGCCGACGATGTTGCCGTGGTCGGTGTCGGATTCGTTGATGGTGATGAGCAGTTTCTTCATGTCCGGCGAGTTGACGCCGTGGAAGTACTTGTAGGGCTTGCCCGGATCCGCCTCGGTGCCTTCCAGGAACATGCGGCGCACCATCTTGAGGTCGGATTTCTGGAAAACGTCGATGTAGCCCTTGTTGGACATGGAAATCGGCAGAAAATAATCCTTGGCCTGGGCCGAAGCGCAGTACATGGACTTGGTATTGGTGGCCTCGGGCGGCACGTCGACATCGACATCCATGGCCTTCTCGCCGGTGGTCAGATCGGTCATGCCGACATGGGTCTTGTTGGTCTTTTCATCGATCTTGTAGGTCGACCAGAACATGTTGTTGCGGTTGTTGACGTCGATGCGGGCATCATGCACCGGGTGGCTCTTGCCGTCGCCGATCTCCACCATGTCGAGGCTCTGCACGGTGATCGGCTGCTCGGCTGCCGGATCGATCTCCACCTCGGCTTTGGCGAAATGGCCTCCCATGCCGGCCACATAAAAGGTTCCCTTGTACTGAGCCGCCGCGTCGGCGGAGGATGCTCCCATCATTCCCATCGCCAGCGCACCTGCAGCAATGGTGCCCAACCAGGCCTTCTTGGACAACTTCATGCGTCTTTCCTCCTCAAATAATGTTAGTAAACATTACCCCTCTGGGGTCGCCAAATCCCGGCACCCTTGCCGTTCATCGTGTCTTCGGAAAAACATCGGTTCGTTTCATCTTTTCTGCTCATAAACGTCCTGGAACTCGCCGCGAATCCCTGACCCGCAGAGGTCGCCGCTGAATGAGCAATCACCCATGCACATCACAAAAAAAAGTGACAATTCAGCTTGTTACTGTAGATAATTCATACACCATTTTTTGGATAAATTGTCAACACAAAAGTGCGACATATTGCCGCAGCACAAAAGCAAGAAGCTGTTTTCCCAACAACTTGTTCCATAAAACGAAGTGCTCTCCTCCCCTCTCAAGCTGCCGAAACCTCTCTTTGTCAGTCCCCTGGGCAAGGATCGAGAAATGCCTTGACCATGTTCCTTCTCTTCCACTTTGTCATCTGGTAAAGTGGACACTTTTCACCATTTTCCCTGAAACAGAGTGAAGCCAATGTCACTTCCCGATCTCAAGAATTTCGACCGCGCCCGGCTTGCCGCCTTTGTCAGTGAGCTCGATCTGCCGGCTTTCCGCACCGCCCAGATCTTTTCCTGGCTCTACCGGCCAGGAACCGTTTCCTTCCAGCAGATGACCGATATTTCAAAGCAGCTGCGAGCCGAACTGGAGCAGCGGGCAACCATCACCACCCTCACCCCCTCGGTCATCGAACGCTCCAAGGACGGTACAATCAAATTCGCTTTTGAGCTTGCCGACAGCCACCTCATCGAAAGCGTGCTCATCCCGGAAGGAGAGCGCAACACTCTCTGCGTCTCCTCTCAGGTCGGCTGCGCCATGGGCTGCGGTTTCTGCCTCACCGGCGGCCTCGGTCTCCGGCGCAATCTGCTGCCCTCGGAAATCGTCGGCCAGGTGCAGGCCATCCGCGACCAGCTGCTGGCCGAAGACAAGGGAGGGATCAACAATCTGGTCTTCATGGGCATGGGGGAGCCGCTGGCAAACCTGGACAACCTGCTGGTGGCCCTCGACATTCTCCTCGACCAGGGCGGCCTCGATTTTTCCGATCGCCGGATCACTGTCTCCACCTGCGGACTCGTTCCGCAGATGCTGCGTTTCGGAGCGGCCAGCCGGGTAAATCTGGCGGTGTCCCTCCATTCCGTCCGCAACGACATCCGCGACAAATTGATGCCGGTCAACCGCACCTACCCGGTCGAGGCCCTTCTGCAGGCCTGCAGGGAATACCCACTGGCACCGCGGAAAAGAATCATGTTCGAATACATTTTGCTCAAAGACATCAACGATTCCGATACCGACGCCCGGGAACTGGCCATGAAGCTGCGGGGTATCCGCTGCAAGATCAACCTCCTGCCTTACAATGAAACCGACGGCCTGCCCTACCGCCGGCCGGACCGCGGACGGATCGAGAACTTCCAGCAGATTCTCTGGCAGCACAACTATACGGTGCTCGTCCGCGAAAGCAGAGGTGGCGACATCTCCGCGGCCTGCGGGCAGCTGGCAGGAAAAAGGCTGAGAGCAGATGCACCTGTCTGAAAGCAGAGGGCCAGGGTTCCGCGGCCTCATTGCCCCAAAACACTTTTCTCCGCTTACAAGGCATTAACTTGTTGAAATTGCTTTTTTGTACAGCTATTAATGAAGGATGTCAGGAATCAGGGAAGACTCGACGCGCTCTAACGGACAGCAGACATGCCGCTTTTCATCAAGGGAATTTTCGCTGCCAGGGCGATATTTTTTCTTGAACCCCTAATTTTGCAAGCCGCCAGGACGGGTTCAGGCAACGTGCTGCAGGTGGTGGCCGACGGTGATGCCCCCCGAAGGCCCACTTTGGTGTGAAACAGATAGTTTCCTTGGCCCGGCGATTCGTCAAAAACTCTTCTGGGAGTCTACCATGGGTACGGAAAAGATAATCCGGCAACAATACCGTGTAAGCGGAGCCGACAGCGAAGCCATCACCATAAAGATCGGCGGTCAGTCCTACCAACTGGCCGACATCTGCGAGACGGGGGTCTCCGTTCACCTGGACATGGAAGACATCTTTTATGCCGTCGGAGAAAGCGTCAAGCTCGATCTGATTATCCAAGGCAGAAAGCATCGATTCGAGGGAACCATCGTCCATATCACCCCTGAATTGTCCGAAAAATACCGTCATTGCGGTATCCGGTTCAACAATATCGAAAAGGCGCCCAAAGAGGCAAAGGCTCTGGGGAGCTATCTTGCGGAACAGAGAAAACGCCTCTTCGCAAAATAACTTTTTCCAGGTGAAAGCGGGAAAAATGACAACGGGCTTTGCTACACCTTCAGATACTCAATCGACCGGGAAACACTTCTTTTCACGCTCCCGTTGCCGGCCGCGGCAAGGCGCACAACGACACCGATCCGACCTATTCGCATGGAGGACTTAGAGACCATGGCGATGCAGAAGAAGGAAAAAAGAGACGTGCTCGACGACCTGTTCTCGGGACGTCATGAAAACGAACTCTCGGAGATCCAACAACTCAACGAGCTCATCTTTCAGGACCTTCCCCAGATTGTCGAAGAGGAAAAGAAACGCGAGAAAAAGGCTGCCAAGGAACGCCGGACAAAATCAAGAACACGCAAGAAATCGACACATTACCTTACTCCTGAAAATTTTGCCCAACTCAGCAGCGCCCGCGCCAAGATCCGCCAAAAAGTGCCCAACGGCATGAAACATAAAATTTCCAAATCCCAAATCGTCAACGAAGCCATAGAACTCGTGCTGCAGGATCTGGACGCCAAGGGAGACAAATCCATTCTTTTGGAAAAATTAAATAAATTCATAAAAAACAACTAAACCACAGGCCAGGCGCCTTTCTTGCCGTGCGGCGCTTCTTGGTTGGCGGGACGTTTTTCGCGCCAACAAGCCATTGATCCGGCAGTGCCCGCTTCTCGTTGGCCACTATCACCGACAACTGTTTTGCAGGACATCAATCCACGTACGGAGGCGATCCATGGTCATCACGTGTCCTCATTGTAAAAAACAGCACAACATCGATGAGTCGAAAATCCCAGCCACGGTCAAAAAGGCGCGTTGCCGCGGCTGTGGCGAATCCTTTCCCCTTGACAGACCCGAGGCGGTCTCAACACCTGCGAAGGAGGTACAGCCCAAGGCATCGGCCGCTCCCCGCACCATCGGAGTCACGCTCAGCAAGGGAGGCGTCGGTAAGACCACCACCAGCGTCAACCTTGCCCACGGCCTCGCCCTGGCAGGCAAAAAAGTTCTGCTGGTGGATACCGATACCCAGGGCCAGTCGAGTTTCTCCCTGGGCATCACCCCGAAGGCGGGTCTCACCGAGCTTGTCACCGGTGAGCTGACCAAGGCGGAAACCATCATCGAGGCACGGGAAAATCTCTGGCTGCTGGCCGGCGGCAAGTCGTTGGCCGGTCTCAAACGCCTCATCGACCGCAAGGATTTCGGCGGCGAAATGACCCTTAACGAAGCCCTTACCCCCATCGAGTCCGACTACGATTATGTGGTCGTCGATACCTCGCCGGGCTGGGACCCGCTCACCGTCAACGTTCTCTTCTACGTGCGGGAACTGCTCACCCCGGTTTCCCTCGAAGTCATGACCCTGCAGGGTCTGAGTGAATTTCTGAAGAGCATCGCCTCGATCCGCAAGTACCGGAAGGAGGTGACCCTCAAATATATCCTGCCCACCTTCCACGACAAGCGCATCAAGCAGACGCGTAACATTCTGGACAAACTCGAGAAGATTTATGCGGACCGGATGTGCAAGCCGATCCGCTACAACGTCCGGCTCTCCGAAGGGCCGGCTTACGGAAAAACCATCTACGAGTACGCGCCGGGCTCCAACGGCGCCAAGGACTATCGGGACCTCATCCGCAAGGTGGACGGCAACGAAAATCTCTTCACCTGAGACGGTGAAAAAAGAAGAGACGGTGCCGGGCACCACCCGCCGCTCTTCTGCGGTTTCCGCAAGAATTCAGGAAGGTCCCGCGATGGACATCGAACACCAGTACATAAAAAACGTCGACACCCTCATCCCGCGACCGGACATCGCCCTGGAGGTTCTGAAACTCGCCCACGATGCCGACTGTTCCATTCCGGAGCTGGCCTCCAAGGTGGAACTGGACCCGAGCCTTACGGCCAATATGTTGCGCATGGCCAATTCCGCTCTTTTCGGCCACATGCGCAAGATCACCTCGGTAACCGACATCATCGTCCGGCTGGGCCTCGAATCGGTCAAGCTGATGGCCATCTCGAGCGCCTCCATCGGCGTGTTGCGCAGCCCGCAAGCGGCCTACGGCCTGGATCCCGGCCATCTCTGGGACCACTCCTATGCCACGGCGCTCCTCGCCTCGATCATCGGCAGTCATGCCAAGGTCAGCCACCCATCGATGCTTTTCACTGCGGGCTTGCTGCATGATATCGGTAAAATCGTGCTCAACCGCGCTCTCGAGTCAGCCAAACGCCACCATGGCGACGATGAGATTCCGGCAGAAATGAATCCCGAGGCCGAACTGAAGCTGCTGCACACCAACCACGCCCGGGTGGGCATGGCACTTCTGAAAAAATGGGGCTTGCCCGACAAGATCACCATCCCGGTCGGCTTCCACCATGACCGTGGCTCGGAACAGGCTGGCTGGCTCAATTGCCGGATCGTCTACCTGGCCAACTGGCTCGCCGGCCAGATTACCATCTCCGAGCAGACCGAGGAGACCGTGGCGCGGGTTCTTGCCTCCTACCACGCCAACCGCGAGGTCCTGCCTGAGGTTCCCGCCTTCGATGAAAACGGCGAAACCGTAATCGAAGAATTTCTCTCCCGTTTTGACCAGAAGTCAGGCACCCTTTTTCTCTAAACGAAGCCCTTGCCTCCCCCGTTTTTTACCTCTGGCAGTGCCCTCGGTTACCGGCAAAAAAAAACGGTTCCCCTTTCCGGGAACCGTTTTTTTTGAGTATTCGCTGAACCGCTCAGGAACCGGCAGTTCCGAAGGCGCTCTCCAGGGCCTTGGCCATCTTTTCAGAAACCACCGAATCGATGTGTTCCTTGGTCCAGATGCCATCCTTGCGCACCGCTTTGGTGGCGTTGCCAAAGGAAACCCGCACCTTCTGGTCACTCACCACCTCGAGGGCTTTGGCGATCCGGCCTTTGAGCTCTTCGGGCGCGATCCCCTCCGAAGAGCCAAGGGGTCCAAGCTCCGCCATCCGGTTGGTGAAATCGGTGATGAGCTTGACGAAACGCGGCGCCTCGGCGGCGGAGGCCCACTGCAGGGCGAAGCGTTCCGGATTGATGCCTACTTCCTTCAACACGTTGACGATCAGCGTGTTCATTCCCATTGCGTCGTAATTACCAACCTGGTAATGGCATTCTCCGAGTTGTCAGCCGCCGGAGAAGATGCCGTCGGCGCCTTCGGCAAAGCCGCGCAGCACGAAGGCCGGGTCGATGCGGCCGGTACACATGACGCGGATGGTCCGCAGGTTGGGCGGGTACTGGTAGCGCGACACCCCGGCCGAGTCGGCGGCGGCGTAACAGCACCAGTTGCACAGGAAGCCCAGAATCTTGGGGCTGAACTTTTCGTTGCTCATAAAAGCGCTCCTCTAGTTGCCTTCCCGGATGCGGGAAGAGTCTCCAAATGCTTTGATCTGGGCAGTAATCTGCTCGTTGGTGAAGCCGCCCATGGTAATCGCAAAGGTCGGACAGTGGGAAGAACAGATGCCGCACGCCTTGCAGGAAGCGACGATGGTGTGGGCCTTGCGCTTCTTGTCGACCTTCAACATTTCGATGGCCTGGTACGGGCAGAGGCTGGCGCAAAGGCCGCAGCCAATGCATTGATCCTGGTCGACGTTGCTCACGATCGGATCCACCGACACCTCGCCCTTGACGAGCGGGATGGCAGCCTTGCCGGCGGCAGCCTGGGCCTGGGCTATGATCTCATCCACCGGTTTCGGGCCGTGGGCCAGGCCACAGACATAAACGCCGGACACCGGCAGCTCCACGGGGCGCAGCTTGACGTGGGCCTCCAGGAAGAACTTGTCTGCGGTCACCGGCACCTTCAGGAGTTTCGACAGGGTGTCGGTTTCCGACGGCACGAGGCCCACCGAAAGAGCCACCAGTTCCGGAGCCATGGTCACCTCCTCGCCCAGGATCGGGTCGAAGTAGCTGACCTCGAGCTTCTTGCCCTTGCTCTTTATCTCGGGCTTCTGCTCCAGGGAATAGGGCACGAAGAGCACGCCCTTTTCCCGGGCTTCGCGGTACTTGTCCTCGGCATACCCGTAGGTCCGCATGTCGCGGTAAAGCACCACCACCTGTGACCTGGCGTTTTTCGCCTTGATGGCAAGGGCGTTTTCCACCGCCTGGGTGCAGCAGACCTTGCTGCAGTAGTTGAGGTCGTCGCCACGGCTTCCGGCGCACTGCACCATGACCACCGATTCCGGGGCTTTGGACTTCTTGTTGGCAAGCTGCTCGGCGAGTTCCCGCTGGGTGACCACGGTCTTCGAGTACTTCACCTCGTTGCCCAGAACCTTCTCCGGCCGGTGCTCGGCGCCACCGGTGGCGATGATGATCACGCCATGGTCGATGGTCTGCTCGGCGCTCTTCTTGCCGCTGGCGACGCTCACCACCGAGGTGAAGTTGCCGATGAAACCATCGGTGCGAACGAGCTCGGCGTTGGTATAGACGCTCACCAGCTTGTTCTTCTTGACCTTGTCGGCAAGCGCCTTCATCTCGGCCGTGCCCTTCAGCATGCCACCGAGTTCGCCGCTCTTCTCGACCAGATGGCACTGGTAGCCCTGCTCGGCGAGGTTCAAAGCAGCGGTAAGACCGGCCACCCCGCCCCCCAGCACCAGACCGACGCTGGTCACCGGCACGGTCTGCTCGGCCAGGGGTTTCGACAGGTTGGCCTTGGCAATGCCCATCTGCACCAGGTCCATGGATTTCTCCGTGGCCCGGTCTGGCTCGTTGGCATGCACCCAGGAACATTGGTCACGGATGTTGACCATCTCGATCAGGCAGCGGTTGAGGCCGGCATCCTTCAGGGTCTCCTGAAAGAGCGGCTCGTGGGTGCGGGGCGAACAGGCGGCGATCACCACCCGGTTCAGGTTGTGCTCGCGGATTTTTTCCTTCAGCACCTCCTGGGCGTCCTGGGAACAGGAGTACATGCTCTCGGAGTAGTAGACCACGTTCTCCATGCCGCCGGCGTGGTTGCTGACCCGCGGCACGTTGACCACCGAACCGATATTGATGCCGCAGTGGCAGACGAAGACGCCGATCCGCACCTCCTCGCCCATTTCCTGCTCGTCGGGGTAGCTCTTGATCACCGCACCCTTGCCGCGCTCGCTTTTGAGCAAACCGGAAACCAGGGCCGCGGCGGCACTGGACTGGGTGACGGACTCGGGGATGTCCTTGGGTCCCTGGAAGGCGCCGGCCACGAAGACGCCGGGAACGTTGGTCTCGAGCGGCGCGAAAGCGTCGGACTGGCTGAACTTGTATTTATTGAGCGCAATGCCGCTGATCTCGGAAAGCTTCTGGGCGTCGGCCGGCGAGTCGAGGCCGACGGACAGCACCACCATGTCATAGGGCTTGAAGGAGTGCTTGCCGTCCACGGTGCTGAAGGTAAGCCGCAGCTGGTTGCCCCAGGGCATGACATCGGCCACCTTGGAGCGCACGAACTTGATGCCCATGGACTCGGCCCGCTTCTGGGCGGCGTCGAATTCCTTGCCCTGGGTGCGGATGTCCATATAGTAGACGGTGATTTCAGCGGCCGGGTCATGCTCTTTGGCCACCATCGCCTCCTTGATCGCGTACATGCAGCAGACCGACGAACAGTAGCCGTTGTCGCAGCCGAGGTCGCGGCTGCCGACGCACTGGATGAAGGCGATCTTGTGCGGGTGGCGGTTGTCGGAAAGGCAACGCACCTCACCTCTGAAGGGCCCGGAGGGGTTCAGAAGACGCTCGAACTCCACCGAGGTCACCACGTCGGGATGCTTGCCGTAGCCGTACTTGGCCAACGTCTCCTCGGGAATGCGGCCGAAGCCGGGGGCCATGATCACGGCGCCGACCTGGAGTGTGCGTTCCTCGGCCTGCTGGCTGAAATCGATGGCCTTGCTCTGGCAGACCGGTACGCAGATCTGGCAGGTGCCGTGCTGCAGATGCAGGCAGGAGCGCGGGTCGATGAAATAGGTTGCCGGCACCGCCTGGGGATAATCGATGTGAATGGGCCGGGTGATGGCCAGCCCCTCGTTGTACTCGTCCACCTGGTGGCGCGGGCAGTACTGGGTGCAGAGCCCGCAGGCAGTGCATTTGTCGGCGATGATGTAGCGCGGCTTGAGGCGCAACGTCGCCCCGAGGTCGCCGGGCTTGCCGTCGAGTTTGATGAGTTCAGCGTTGGTGAGTATTTCGATATTGGGAGACCGACCGGCCTCAACGAGCTTCGGCGCCAGGATTCAGAGCGAGCAGTCGTTGGTCGGGAAGGTCTTGTCGAGCTGGGCCATGACACCGCCGATGGCCGCCGATTTCTCCACGAGATACACGTAGTACCCCAGGTCCGTGAGGTCGAGGGCCGCCTGCACGCCGGCCACACCTCCCCCCAGGACCATTACCGATCCTGCTCTGTTTGTCGTTGCTTCTGCCATGATTCACTCCAATGTGTTTGGAAATCGAACAAGGAAAATCCGCCTCGCCGGCAGCGCTGAGACTTCACCGGCAAGGGACGAA
>JBFHWX010000081.1:0-13734 GCA_041599275.1 Desulfobulbales bacterium
CAACGACACCCTCACCATCACCCACGGCGGGTGGCGAGCCCTCGGTGGCGCCCGGGGACACACTCACCCTGTCGGGCGCCATCCGCGGCAGCCTGGTGCGGAAAATCCGCACGCCCGCCACTGTGGTCGGTTCGTTCTGATCGGGAGAGTCAGACTCCAGCCGGCCACAGACGGATCCAGAGGCAGACAGCGAGGTTGAAGAACTACTGCTCGAGCACGAACTCGTAGGACAGGCCGGCCTTGGAGAGATGCTGCAGGATCGCCTTCAGCACGTGGAGATTGGGGAGTTCGAAGTTGATTTCCCAGTCGGAGCGCAGGGGGGTCTTGAGAGGCAGCGAGATGATCTCCGAGACTTTCATCTGCTCGGGCGCCACCGCCAGCAGCATGAGCAGGCGGTTGCGGGTGGTGTCGTGGACCAGGAGGCTCTGGGGCTTGCGGATCGCTGTGTCCTTCAGGCGCCAGTGAAGCTCCACCACGTCCTCGCGCTGCAGCCGGAGCCCGGCCAGCCGCTTGCACTCCTTGCGGTGCACCGAAAGGCCCCGCTCGGAGAGCAGGCCGAGGATGCCGGTGTCGGTGGGCAGCGGCTTGCAGCAGGCGGAGAACTTGATACTGGCCGGATCGAGAGAGGAAAAATCGAAGCGGTTGAACACCCCGGTGGGCGGCTGCAGGATGCGCTCGCCGCCGCGCAAGAGGTCGATCACCGCATAGACCACCTGCCGCAGATGCACGGCGCCGCTGCCGATGCCCAAAAAGAGCTCGGTGGCAGAACCCAGGTCGAACTTCTCCCAGACCCGCTCGAACCCTTCATCGTCCACCAGTTCCCGGGGGACGCCATTGCGCTTGAGTTCCTGCTCGAGGAGCGAACGGCCGATCTCAACCGCCAGCCGCTGGCGCCGGCGGCGGAACCCCTTGGCGAGCCCGGCCCGGGCCCGGGGCGTCTGGCAGAGCTCCTGGAGGTAGGGATCGAAGAGCACCGGCTCGTTCTGGCGGATGATCTTCACCTGGTCGCCGTCGCGCAGCACCTGCTCCGGGCCCACCCGCCGGCTGCCGATGGCGGCGCCGATGCAGCGGTCACCAATGGCGGTATGGACCTGATAGGCAAAGTCGAGCACCACCGAATTGCGCGGCAGAATGACCCGGTCGCCCTTGGGGGTATAGGTATAGATTTCCTTGCGGCCGCTCGCCGCGATCATGTCCTTGTGGGAAAGATCGTCGTCGGTGCCGAGGATGTCGAACATCTCCTGAAGATCGCGCTCGAAGCTGTCGGACACAAAACCTGCGGCCGATGACCAGCCCTTGATCAGCCCCCGCTGGTTGCGGAGCTCCATGTCGTGGGTGCGGATCTTGAACAGAAAACTCGTGCCCTTGATGTTGGCCTTGGCGTGCAGGCCCTGGTAGCCGGTGGGCTTGGGGTTGGCGATGAAGTCCCGGATGGTGCGGGGAATCGGCGGGTAGTTCTGGTTGAGAACCCCCAGCACCCGGTAGCAGGTCTGGATGTCCTGGACTACCAGGATGAGCTCCACCGGCCGCTGGATCTGCTGAGCGAGCGTCTTTTCGGCTGCATCGTAGTAGGCCCAGAGCCCCTTGGCCCGCACCGAAATCTGGCAGTCGATCCACAGCTTCTGGAGCTCGGTGCGCAGGGTCTCGGCGATTTCCTGAACCTCGGGGGCCTGTTCGAGCTGCCGGATGCGGCTTTCGAGCTTGTGGCCCTGGCGCGGGAACTTGTAGATCAGGGCCAGGTCGTAGAGTTCCCGCTTGATGTTGAAGAGCCCCATGACCCGGGCCAGCGGCGCGTAGATGTCGAGGGTCTCGTCGGCGATCTTCTGTCGCTTGTGGCGAGGCAGGGCGTCGAGGGTGCGCAGATTGTGGAGACGGTCGGCGAGCTTGATGAGCATCACCTCGATGCGCGCCGCCGCCCCGGAAAAGAGCTTGCGGTGCACCAGCTTGTAGAAGGTCTGGCGGTCCTTGGTGGAATGGTTGATCTTGGTGCAGCCATCCACCAGCTCTTCGACGGTTTTCCCGAAAAGCTCGCCCACCACCTCGGCGGTGACCTCGGGCACGTCCTCGATGGTGTCGTGGAGGAGGGCAGCGGCCAGAATCTCGGGCTCCCGGATATCGAGTTCCTCGGCCAAAATGAGGGCCACCTGGCAGGGGTGGGCGATGTAGGGTTCGCCGGACCGGCGGAACTGCCCCTCATGGGAGCGCAACGAAAAGTCGAGAGCTTCCCAGAACACCCGGTTGGCGGGTCCGGGCGCCCCGATATACCCGGCCATGGTCCGGCGGTAGCGGTCTATGTCGAACCGTTTCTCGGCCATCGGAGTGAAGTTGGTTCTCTTTTCCTGGGAATCTGGTATGATGGAACCCGCTTGCGGCGGCGGTCGGTCTGACCGCAACTCGCGCAACCGCGGAGCAAACTGTTTTAGTAACACCGCGCCAGCGGCGGAACAAGCTTTTTCTGCAGCCCCGGGCCGCTACCGGCCTGAACAAGCGCCAGAGGGAGGCAAGGCGAGGCATTCGCCGCCCCCCCTTTCCCCATCGAACACTCCCGAGACCTCCATGGCACGTCGAAAATTTTCTGGCAGAACCGGCAAGAAACGCACCTTCTCGTCACCCGGCGGTGGAAAAAAAGAACGCCGCGGCGGCAGAACGCCGGCCAGTGGCCGGCCACAACTGGCCGAACAGATTCTCGCCCTGCTCTACGCCAGCCCCGAGCCGCTCTCGGCCCGCGAGATCCTTGCCGAGCTCGGCCTCGGCCGCTCTCTTCGCAAGGAACTGCAGGAGACCCTGGCCGAGCAGCTGCGCGCCGGCACCCTGGCCGCCGACGGCGAGTTCTTTCGGCCGGCCGACACCAGGAACCTGGCCGAGGGCCGGCTGGAAGTGAACCCCAAGGGCTTCGGCTTCGCCGTCCTGGCCGGCACCGAGAACGCCACCCGCGACAACAGAAACGACCCCTTCGTACCGCCCGGGGCCATGGGCACCGCTCTGCACGGCGACCTGGCCTTGTTCCTGCTCTCCGACAGCGGCCGCGGCCGCCGCGAAGCCCGGGTGATCCGCGTTCTCGATCGGCGCACCACGAGCATTGCCGGCGTCTTCACCGCCGGTCGCGACACCGGCATGGTCACTCCCGAGGACGAACGCTATATCTTCACCATCCTGGTCCATCGCAAAGATTACCGCGGCGCCCGCAACGGCGAGATGGTGCTCGTTGAGCTCACCGACTACCCGGACTTCCGCCGCAACCCCACGGGCCGCATCGTCGAGGTCCTGGGCGACCCCAACGACATGGCGGTGCAGACCCGGCTGGTGATCCGCAAGTTCGCCCTGCCCGACGAATTCTCCGAAGAGGCCCTGGCCCAGGCAAAGGGCTTTGCCGGTGAAATCACCCCGGAGGAAGGGCGGCTCGACCTGCGGCAGATTCCGCACGTCACCATCGACGGCGAAACCGCCCGCGACTTCGACGACGCGGTGGCGGTGGAGAGCACCAGCGAAGACTTTCGCCTCTACGTCTCCATTGCCGACGTCGGCCACTACGTCAAACTCAACTCCGACATCGACAAGGAGGCATACGCCCGCGGCACCTCGGTCTACTTCCCGAACATGGTGCTGCCCATGCTGCCCGAACGGCTCTCCAACGATCTCTGCAGCCTCAACCCGCTGGTGGACCGCTATGCCTTCACCGCGGTGCTCGACTTCGACCGGCAGGGAGCGCGCACCGGCAAATTTTTCTCAAAGAGCCTCATCCGCAGCCACAACCGCTTCACCTACACCGAAGTGCGGCGGGTGCTCGTTGACCGGGAAGCGGCAGCCCGCAAACAATTCAAAAAATTCATCCCCCAGCTCGAAGCCATGCAGGAACTGGCGGCAGCCCTTGAACAACGCCGCATGGCCCGCGGCGCCATCGGTTTCAACCTGCCGGAGCCGGAACTCATCCTGAACGACGACTCCACCATCCAGGCCATCGTCCGGGCCGAGCGCAACGCCGCCCACAAGATCATCGAAGAGTTCATGCTGGCCGCCAACGAGGCGGTGGCCGCCACCTTCACCGAAACCGGCCGCGCCGCCCTTTACCGCATCCACGAAGAGCCCGATACCGCCAAGGTCGCCGAGTTCGTCGAGTTCGCAGGAGGCTTGGGCATCAACAGCCGCAAAGAGACCGGCACGCCGCCCTGGTTCGGCGACATCCTCGCCCAGGTTGAGGGTACGCCCCGGGAATACATCGTCAACAACCTGCTGCTGCGCACCATGCAGCGGGCCCGCTACGCGCCGAAGAACGTCGGCCACTTCGGGCTGGCCGCCAGCGACTACGTGCACTTCACCTCACCCATCCGCCGCTACCCGGACCTCCAGGTGCACCGGGCGCTTGAAAACCTGCTGCGGGATCAGGCCGCCGGCGGCAAGCGGCCACAGCTCGTCACCACGCCGGCGGCGCTGCCCGAGGCTGGCGATTTTCTGTCGGAACGGGAACGGGTGGCGGTGGATGCCGAACGCGAGCTCACAGCCCGGTTGCAGGTCCGGTTCATGGCCGAGCGGGTGGGCGAGGAGTTCGACGGCATCATCTCCGGGGTCACCGCTTTCGGCCTCTTCGTGGAGCTCATCGACCACTTCATCAGCGGCGCCGTGCCCATCGAGGACATGGAAGACGACGTCTACCAGCACGACCCGAAGCGCCACCGGCTGATCGGCCAGAACACCATGGCGGTACGCCAGATGGGCGATGGGGTGCGGGTGCGGGTGGTGCGGGTCGATATCCCGCGCCGGCACATCGACTTCGCCCTGGTCCCGGAATGGACCGCCGGCGATTCGCAATCCTGAGCAGGCTGTCTACCACCATGCAACCCACTCAGTCTCCCCAGCAGAGCCTGGCCGACCTCCGCCTCGTTCTCGTCGAGCCCAAGTTTCCGGAAAACATCGGGGCCGCAGCGCGGATCGCCGCCAACATGGGAATTTCCCAACTGGCCGTGGTGGCGAGCGAAGAACCGAACAGGGAAAAAATGCTGATGATGGCCACCCACAAGGCGGCCCACCTGATCGACAGCCTCCACCGCTTCGACACCCTGGCCGAGGCCGTGGCCGACCGCACCTTCGTTATCGGCACCACCGCCCGCCGTGGCCGCCAGCGCCATCTCGAAAAGGACCCGCGGGAGCTGGCCGAGACCATCCTGCCGCTCCTGGCCGAAAACCGGGTAGCGCTGCTCTTCGGCCCCGAGCACCGGGGGCTCACCAACGAGGACCTCGCGCTCTGTCACCTGACGAGCTTCATCCCCACCGCGGATTTCTCCTCCCTCAACCTGGCCCAGGCGGTGGCGGTCTACTGCCACGAGCTCCACTACCTGCTGCTCCGCCAGCAAGGCACGCTGGACCGCCAGTCCCCGCGGCTTGCCGAAAGCAACGAGCTCGAAGGGATGTTTGGCCACATCGAGGAACTGCTGGCCCGCATCGGTTTCCTGAAAACCGAGGACCATACCTACTGGATGCGCAATATCCGCCACTTCCTTGGCCGGATCGGCCTGCGCTCCCGGGAAGCGCGGATCATCCGCGGCTTCTGCCGACAGTTCCTGTGGTACGAGACCAGCGGCCGCACCCACAAAAAAGAAGATACCGGTCAGAAGCCCTGAAGCGGGCAGCCATCGCAACGCGGTTTGGTTTTGAGGCAGTATTCCTTGCCGAGCCGCACGAAGAGGGCGTGGAACTCGTTGTAGAGGGGCACCTCCGCGGGCAGGGCAGCGGTGAACAGTTCCTGGATGGTGCCGTAACCGTCATCCTCGCAAAGGAAACCGTGCCGGAACAGGATGCGCTGGGTGTAGGCGTCCACCACAAAGACCGGCTTTTCCGCAGCGTAGAGGATAATGGAATCGGCGGTTTCCGGGCCGATGCCCTTGACCGAGAGGAGTTCCTGGCGCAGGGAAGTCAGGTCGAGCCCGAAAAAGGCTTCGAGGTTTCCGTGCTCCCGCGCCACGAAGGAGAGGAGATTCAGCAGACGGGCGGCCTTCAGATTGTAGTAGCCGGCCGGCCGGATATGGGGTGCCAGTTCGGCGGGTGTAAGCCGGCTCAGGACGGAAAAAGAGAAAAGTCCGGCCTCTCGCAGGTTGTCGAGGGCGCGGCTGACATTCCGCCAGGTCGTGTTCTGGGCGAGCACCGCCCCCACCGTCACCTCGAGGGGGGTCTCGCCCGGCCACCAGCCCTGGGGCCCGAAGCGGGCGAAGAGAAGCTCATAGAGCCGCTCCAGCCTGTTCACGCCGCCCCTGCCCTGCAGAGTAACGGCCTGTTGCCGCAGCTCATTTGCCGTTTTCCTGCTGCACCGGGATCCGCACGGTGAAAATCGTCCCCCGCCCCGGCTCGCTCACCACCGAGATTTCGCCATGATGGGCCCGGACGATGTCGTAGGCGATGGAGAGACCGAGGCCGGTACCCCGGCCCACCTCCTTGGTGGTGAAGAAGGGCTCGAAGATTCGCTTGCAGGTCTCGAGGCTCATGCCGCAGCCGGTGTCGGCGATGGTCACCAGGATCGAGGCATCGTGGCTCTCGGTACGGATGCGGATGGTGCCCTGCCCGGTAATGGCCTGGGCACCGTTCACCAGCAGATTCATGAACACCTGGTTGAGCTGCTGGGGGCTGCAGAAGGTAAGCGGCAGCTCACCGTAGTCCTTTTCCACCGTTGCCTTGTACTTCAATTCGTTCCAGACGATGGAGAGAGTGGTCTCCAGGCATTGGTTGATGTCGGCCATCGCCCAGACAGCCGCGTCCCCCCTGGAAAAGTTCTTGAGATTCTGGACAATGACCCGCACCCGCTCGGCGCCGTCCAGGGATTCGTCGAGCAGCCCGGGAAGGTCGGCGAGCATGGCGTCGATCTTCAAGGACCGGCGCTCCTCGACGAGGGCGGTCCGCTCCGTGTCCGGCAGCAGGCGATCGACCGCCTCCTGTTGCCGACCGAGAAAAGCGGTGAGCCGCTCGAGATACTTCCGCATGGTGCTGAGGTTACTGGTGATGAAGCCCATGGGGTTGTTGATCTCGTGAGCCACGCCGGCGGCAAGCTGGCCCACCGAGGCCAGCTTTTCCTGGTGGAGCACCGTTTCATGGGTGGCCTGCAGGTCGGCGTAGGTACTCTCCAACTCGGCGGCCAGGCGCCGGGATTCGGCCAGGGCCTGCTTCAGGGAGGCCTCCGCCTCCTTCTGCCCCGAGATATCGACGAAACTCTCGAGCAGATAGGAACGGTCGCCCAGGGTAACGGAGGCAACCGTCTTTAAAATGGGCAGCTTTCTGCCGTCTCTGGTGAGCAGCACCCGCTCGGAGTTGTCCACCTTCTGCCCCAGGTCGGTGACCGGGCACTTCTCCTGCTCGGCCGGGCAGATGAAGCGGTGGCAGACCTGCCCCACCACCTCCTCGCGCTCGGCCCCGAACATCCGGCAGGCGGCCGGGTTGCTCTCGACGATGCGGTGATCTTCCGGGTCGATCAGCAGCACCCCGGTCTGCACCGCATCCAGAATGGCGCGCTGCCGCTGCTCGCTTTCCCGCAGGGCGTGCTCCGCCTTTTTCCGCTCATCGATGTCGATGGAGAACTCGATGAGCTGGACCACCTTGCCGCCCATGTCAAAGAGCGGGTTGCCGTGCACTTCGAACCAGGCCTCGGAGCCGTCAGGCCGCCGGTGCAGGTGCTCCACCACCACCGGTTTGCCGGTCCGCACCACCTCCTGCAGAGGGCAGCAGTGCTCCTCGCAACGGCAGGGGGTGTCCCGCTGGTGGGTGAGGGCATGACAGGTCTGGCCCACCCAGGAACCGTCCGGCGATGCGGCGGTGTTGGCCATGACCAATTGGTAGTTGCTGACATCGACCACGTAGAAGGGATAAGGAATCGACTGGATGATGGTCTGCAGGTGGTTCAGGGCCAGGCGGTTTTCCTCCTCCACCTCCTTGACCTTCTGGAGAGCGACAAAGAGGCTCTCCTCGGTCTCTTTCTGCTCCTCGATCTTCCGGGAGAGTTCGGCGGTCCGCTCGGCCACCAACTCCTCGAGTTCCTGACGGGTGAGGCTGCTTTCGATCTCCATGGTGCGCAGATGAAGGGCGATCTCGAGCTGGATCTGCACCTCCTCGGCGGTAAAGGGCTTGACGATGTAGCCGCACGCTCCCCGCTGCAGGGCCAGGAGCGCGGTCTCCCGGTCGCTGAGCGCGGTGACCATGACAAAGGCGGGGTCAGCGGGGCGCTGCCGGCCCTGCCGGAGCACCTCGAGGCCGGAAATGCCCGGCAGGTTGATATCGCAGAGCACCACCGAGAAAACTTCGCGGGCCAGACACTCCAAAGCCTCCTCGCCGCTCATCGCCACCCGGCTCTCATACCCCGCCTTGTCGAGAATCCGCTGCAGCAGGGTGCACATGGTCTTCTCGTCGTCGACGATCAGCACCAGGACATCATCTTTTTTTTCCATGGAGAAATCACTCGCTGTGGCAGAAAAAATTTTCAATCCCCGAAACAGATACCGATCTCGCGGGCGGTGAGCACTTTGTCGTTGGCCGGGTCCACCTTCTTGCGGGAGGCAACCGCCTCAGCCAGCGGCACCGCCTTCATGCCCGGCGAGGCCAGGGCCACCATGTGGTCGAAGGTTTCACTCTCGGCCAGCCGCACGGCGGCGGCGCCAAAGCGCAGGGCCAGCAGACGGTCGAAGGTGGTGGGGCTGCCGCCCCGCTGCAGGTGGCCAAGCACCAGACTGCGGGTGTCCTTGCCGAGCCGCTTGCGGATCTCCTCGGCCACCCACTCGCCGATGCCGCCCAGCACCACCTCCTGGCGGCCCACCTCGCCCTCGCCTTTGAACATGACTTCACACTCCGAGGCGCAGGCCCCCTCGGCCACCACCACGATGGCGTAGTCCTTGCCGAACAGCTCGTTGTCGCTCAATTTTTCGCAGACCTTGACGATATCGAAGGAAATCTCCGGGATGAGGATGACATCGGCGCCGCCGGCAAGCCCGGAATTGAGAGCGATCCAGCCCGACTCCCGGCCCATGACCTCGACCACCATCACCCGGTCGTGGCTCTTGGCGGTGGAATGCAGCTTATCGAGAGCCTCGGTGGCGGTGGCGATGGCGGTATCGAAACCGAAGGTCTGCACCGTGGCCTTGAGGTCGTTGTCGATGGTCTTCGGCACCCCAACCACCGGCATACCCATCTCGGCAAAGCGGTGGGCTATTTCCAGAGAACCGTCGCCGCCCACGGCGATATGGCAGTAAAAGCCCATGCGCTTGAAATTCTTCATCACCCGCTCGGACAGATCGCGGATCACGAATTCGCCGGCAAGGTTTTCCACCGGCATCTTGAAAGGGTTGCCCTTGTTGGTGGAACCGAGAATGGTGCCGCCGGTGGCGGTTATCCCCTCCACCTTCTCCGGGGTGAGCCGCACCAGCTCGTCGAGATCGAGCAGCCCCTTGTAGCCGCTGCGGGAGCCGTAGACTTCCCAACCCCGCGCGTGGGCCGACATCACCACCGCATAGATGACGGCGTTCAAGCCGGGAGCGTCGCCGCCACCGGTGGAAATGACGATTTTTTTCATGAGCTCTCCGGTGTCTCTTGGGTTTATTTTGGACACATACAAAACGGGCTGGCCGTGCCGGGGGGCCGAAGGCCGCCGTTTCCCGGCGCACCGGAAAATCCGTACGCCGGCACAGGGGGGGCGTAACCGACAGCCACTTCTTAATATGGTTACCGAAATCGGGTGAAATATACCAGATTAATTTGCTCTCCTGCCCCGCCCGCCATCTCCGCTGCCGGGAGCCCGCTCCAACTCTTTTTCGCCACCAGCACCACCAAACCTTGACTTTTGGCTTCACGAAACCTAACTTTTTTGATAGTATTTATTGATTGGTGCCAGTTCCACCAAAAGAATTGACCCAATATCTCGGCATCGGCTTCCAGCGCCTCGGGCCCGTGCCGGTCGGATTACATCAAGAGGCAGAGGAGAATGTATAGCATGTTGGAAGTAACCACTCTGGCCATCCAGAACCTCAAGAGCTACATGGAGCAGAACAATCTGGATTCTGCCCTGCGCGTCGCCCTGATGCAGGGCGGCTGAGCCGGTCCCTCCCTGGGATTGGCTCTGGATGAGCCGAAAGAAAACGACAGCACCTTCGACAAGGACGGCCTCACCTTTCTGGTGGACAAAGCCCTGGCCGGCGCCTGTGGCGCCATCAAGATCGACTTCATCGACGCGGGCATGCGCTCCGGTTTCAGCATAACCTCCGCCCAACCGGTGGGTGGCGGCGGCGGTTGCGGCAGTTCCTGCGGCAGCTCCTGCGGCAGTTGATCGCCCCCTGCAGCCTCGCAAAAAATCCCCTGGCAGAAACGCCAGGGGATTTTTTTTGTTCCGCCCGCCACCTGTGTCAGATTCTTGACAGACCCGCCATCCAATCTTACCTTCTTTTCCGGATCGAACCGGCCAGGAAACTCAACCGCTTGCCTGTATTGATCTTTTCCAGAAATCACCAACGTCGCCGCCATTATCCACCGCTGCAGTCTTTCGGCTCCAGCGGGGAGAAGTAACAACTGCCAAGGAGAACACGCCATGCAGTTCGACAAACTGACCATCAAATCCCAGGAAGCGTTGCAGGCCGCCCAGTCCCTGGCCCAGCAGAAGGGCCACCAGGAACTGCGGCCGGAGCACCTTTTGCACGCCCTGCTCTCCCAGCCCGAAGGGGTCATCGTGCCGGTGCTTCAGAAACTGGGGATCACCATCCGCACAGTACTTGCCGAGACCGAGCAACTGCTCGCCAAGCTGCCCCAGGTGAGCGGCGGCGGCTTCAGCCAGGTCTATGCCTCCCGGGAATTGAACGGTCTGCTCGACCAGGCCTTCAAGACGGCGAGCTCCATGCAGGACGAATACGTCAGCCAGGAACACCTCTTCCTGGCGCTCCTCGACAACCTGCAGCAGGCCGCCGCCCGCATGCTGGCCGGCCAGGGCGTGACGAAAGACAGCTTCCTGCAGGCCCTGGCCACGGTGCGCGGCAGCCAGCGGGTCACCGACCCCAACCCCGAGGAAAAATATCAGGCCCTGGAAAAATACGCCCGCAACCTCACCGATGTCGCCAAGCAGGGCAAGCTCGATCCGGTGATCGGCCGCGACGACGAGGTGCGCCGCGTGGTCCAGGTGCTTTCCCGGCGCACCAAGAACAACCCGGTGCTGATCGGCGAGCCCGGGGTCGGCAAAACCGCCATCGTCGAAGGGCTGGCCCAGCGGATCGTCAACGGCGACGTGCCCGAGAGCCTGCGCAGCAAGCAGGTGCTGGCACTCGACATGGGGGCGCTGGTGGCCGGCGCCAAGTACCGGGGCGAGTTCGAGGAGCGGCTGAAGGCGGTCTTAAAGGAAATCCAGAAACGCCAGGGCGAGGTCATTCTGTTCATCGATGAAATCCACACCCTGGTGGGCGCCGGCGCCGCCGAAGGGGCGATGGACGCCAGCAACATGCTCAAACCGGCGCTTGCCCGCGGCGAGCTGCACTGCGTGGGCGCCACCACTTTGAACGAATACCGCAAGTACATCGAAAAAGACGCCGCCCTGGAGCGCCGCTTCCAGCAGGTGCTGGTCCAGGAGCCGACAGTGGAAGAGACCATCGCCATCCTGCGCGGCATCAAGGAAAAGTATGAAGTCCACCACGGCGTGCGGATCACCGACGCAGCCACGGTGGCGGCGGCCACGTTGTCGGACCGTTACATCTCCGACCGCTTCCTGCCGGATAAAGCCATCGACCTCATTGACGAGGCGGCAAGCCGCATGCGGATCGAGATCGACTCCCTGCCCACCGAGATAGACGAGGTGGACCGGCGACGGATCATGCTGGAGATCGAGCGCGAGGCCCTGAAAAAAGAAAAGGACAAAGCCTCCCGGGAGCGGCTCGACAAAATCGAGGACGAACTGGCCGACGTCAACGAGACCCTCACCGCCATGAAAAGCCACTGGTCGCTGGAGCGCGAGATCATCGCCAAAATCCGCCAGGTGAAGGAGGAGATCGAAAAGGCGGGGGTGGAAGAGCAGCAGGCCCAGCGCTTGGGTGATCTCGCCAAGGTGGCCGAGATCCGCTACGGCCGCATCGTCGAGCTGGAAAAACAGCTCGGAGCGGAAAACCAGCGACTCGCCGAGATCCAGCAGGAGCGCAAGATGCTCAAAGAGGAAGTGAGCGAGGAAGAGATCGCCTCGGTGGTGGCGAAATGGACCGGAATCCCGGTGGACAAGCTGCTGGCCGGCGAAAAGGACAAGCTGGTGCATGCCGAAGAAGTGCTCGGCCGGCGGGTGGTGGGCCAGAGCGAAGCCATCGCGGCGGTGGCCAACACCGTGCGCCGGGCCCGGGCCGGGCTCCAGGACCCGAACCGGCCGCTGGGCTCCTTTCTCTTCCTGGGCCCCACCGGGGTCGGCAAAACCGAGCTTGCCCGGACGCTGGCCGAGTTTCTGTTCGCCTCGGAACAAGCCATGATCCGCATCGACATGAGCGAGTTCATGGAAAAACATTCGGTGGCCCGGCTGATCGGCGCCCCTCCGGGCTACGTGGGCTACGAGGAGGGCGGCTACCTCACCGAGGCGGTGCGGAGGCGGCCCTACTCGGTGATCCTCTTCGACGAGATCGAAAAGGCCCACCCCGAGGTGTTTAACGTGCTTCTGCAGATCCTCGACGACGGCCGCATGACCGACGGCCAGGGCCGCACCGTGGACTTCAAGAACACCATCCTGGTCATGACCTCGAACCTCGGCAGCCAGATGATCATGGAACTGGGCGAGGCCAACCGGCCGGAACTGGAACGGAAGCTCGACGAGGTGCTGCACATGCAGTTCAAGCCGGAGTTCCTCAACCGGATAGACGAGACCATCATCTTCCACGGCCTCGGCAAAAAACACCTGGAGAAAATCATCGACATCCAGCTGGCGCTCCTCCGCAAACGGGTACGGGAGATGAAGCTCGATCTGGAGCTCACCCTCGAGGCCAAGCAGTTCCTGATCGAGGCCGGCTACAACCCTGCCTATGGCGCCAGACCGCTCAAACGGGCGATCCAGCGCTTCGTACAGGACGGACTGGCCATGCGGCTCCTGGAAGGCGCTTTCGAAGAAGGTGACGTGATCGCGGTCGACCGGGCGCCGGGCGACCAGCCAGGCCTTACCTTCAACCGCAAAGTCTGAGAGCTTGCCAGGGGAGAAGACCATGCAAACCGTCGTTTGCGACACGGAAGATTCCGCCTCCAACCATGAAGCGGCCCGCCGGGCCGGAAAAGAGGCGGGCCGCTTCATAAAAGATAAACAACTCTGCTGCTCGGAGGCGGTGCTGCTCGTCGTCAACCAGCATTTCGGCGGCCCGCTTACCGAGGAAGAGGCCATCCGCCTGGGCTCCGGCCACTGCGGCGGCATGGCGGGCTCGGGCTGCTCCTGCGGTGCCCTGGCGGCCGGGATCACGGCCCTGGGCCTCTTCCTGGGCCGCTGCTCCCCCGGAGCCCCCAAGGAAAAGACTATGGAAAAGGCCGTGCGCACCCTGCACGATACCTTTAAAAAGGAATTCGGCGCCACCTGCTGCCGGGTGCTCACCAAAAAGTTTATGCACGACAAGGCGGCCAAGGCGGAATCCTGCCGGAAACTGACATCGTTCGCGGCCGAACAAACCACCCTTCTTCTGCTCGACGCCCGCACCGAACCGTTGCCCAGCCCCCGAGACGCAAAAAAGAACGCCGCAGAAACGGTGTGATGGCGAAAAAGGAGGGAGAGGGCCAAAAAGA
>JBFHWX010000082.1:0-13621 GCA_041599275.1 Desulfobulbales bacterium
GGACGGCTACGAGGTGTGCCGGAGGCTCAAGGACGATCCCCTCACCCGCAACACGCCGGTGATCTTCATCACCGCCAAGGATGAGGAAAAGGACGAGGCCCGCGGGCTCGAGGTAGGGGCCATCGATTACGTGCGCAAACCTTTTTCCGTGCCGGTTTTGCGGGCCAGGGTCAGGAACCATCTCGAACTCAAGCGCCGGGGCGATCTGCTGGAGGGTCTCGCCACCCGGGACGGCCTCACCGGTGTGGCCAACCGGCGGCGGTTCGACGAGATCCTCGCCCAGGAATGGCGCCGGGCCCGCCGCCACCGCACTCCCCTGGCTCTCGTCATGCTCGACATCGATCATTTCAAGAACTACAACGACACCTACGGCCACCTGGAGGGCGACGACTGCCTCAAACAGGTGGCGGCCGCTCTCGAGGAGACCGCCAACCGTCCTTCGGATCTCGTGGCCCGCTACGGCGGTGAGGAGTTCGTCTGCCTTCTGCCCCATACCGACATCGAGGGGGCCCTGCATCTTGCCGAAAGGATGCGCCAGGGAGTGCTGGCGCTGGACATTGCCCACAGCGCTTCCCCCACCGCAGAACGGGTCACCGTCTCCCTGGGGGTAGTGGCCATGGTCCCCGACGGCGACGATTCGGCGGAGATCCTGGTGGCCGCCGCCGACCAGAACCTCTATCTGGCCAAGCAGGAGGGCCGGAACCGGGTGAAGGGGTGAAAAAACGCCGACTGGTCTGGCCTGTCGGACTGGCCGGACAATGCTTTCCCCCCTCCCGCACCTGGTTCGAAAATCAGCCCAGCGCCACGTCGAGGATCATCATCACCGCAAACCCCAGCATGGTGGCCATGGTGACGATGTCGATGTTCTCCTCCTTGCGCTGGCTCTCCGGGATGAGCTCTTCCACCACCACAAAGATCATGGCGCCGGCGGCAAAGCAGAGGGCGTAGGGCAGCACCGGCTGCATGAGCAGCACGAAGGCGGCGCCCGCCACCCCGGCCACGGGTTCCACCATGCCGGAGGCCTGGCCGAAGAGAAAGCTCTTTCCCCGGCTCATGCCTTCGCGCCGGAGCGGCATGGAAACGGCGGTTCCTTCCGGGAAATTCTGCAAACCGATGCCGATGGCCAGCGCTACGGCGCCGCCGATGGTGGCCGCGGTGTGGCCTGCCGCCGCCGCCCCGAAGGCGACCCCCACCGCCAATCCCTCGGGGATGTTGTGCAGGGTGATGGCCAACACAAGAAGAGTCGAGCGGCGCCAGCTCGTCTTGATGCCCTCTGAGTGGTCAAGCGGCTGGTTGAGATGCAGGTGGGGCAGCAGCAGATCGGCAAGCCGCATGCAGAGGCCGCCGGCCAGGAAGCCTATGGCGGCGGTGAGCCACGGCGTCTGGCCCATCTGCTCCGCCATGTCGATGCCGGGGGCGAGGAGCGACCAGAAGGAGGCGGCGATCATCACACCGGCGGCAAATCCCAGCATGCAGTCGAGGAACTTCTGGTTCACCGTGCGGGTCAGAAAAACGAGGCTGGCGCCGGCAGCGGTGAGCCCCCAAGTGAAGAGGGTGGCGAGGAGGGCCTGGACAATGGGATCGAGGTTGAGCAGGTAATCGGTCATGATCTTCAGGTCTTGTTTTCTTTAGCGCCGCCGGCCACCGAGAATGGAGCCCAGAACGCCGCGCACGATCTGGCGGCCGAGCTGGCTGCCGATGGCGCGTACCGTGCTCTTGATGATCGCCTCGCCAAAGCCCATGCGGTTGCCGCGGCTCGTCCGCGCCGCCTGGTTTTTGGCCTCCTCGGCCCGCACGGCTTCCCCCTCGGCGGCCCGCCGTTCGGCCTCGGCCTGCATGGCGGCGGCCTTGGCCCGCAGGATTTCATAGGCGGATTCCCGGTCCTTGGCTGCTTCGTAATGGCCGAACAGCACGGATTTCTTGATGAACTCCTGGCGTTCCGGGTTCTCAAGGGGCCCGATCCGGCTTCTGGGCGGGCGGATGAGGGCGCGTTCGACCATTGCCGGCCGCCCCTTCCCGTCGAGCATCGAGACCAGGGCCTCTCCCACTCCCAGCTCGGTCACCACCGTGGCCACATCCAGGTCCGGATTGGACCGGAAGGTTTCGGCTGCGGCCCGCACCGCTTTCTGGTCCCGCGGCGTGAAGGCCCGCAGGGCATGCTGCACCCGGTTGCCGAGTTGGCCGAGCACGGTGTCGGGCAGATCGATGGGGTTCTGGGTAACGAAGTAAACCCCCACCCCCTTCGAGCGGATGAGGCGCACCACCTGTTCGATGATGTCGAGAAGCGCCTTGGGGGCGTCGTCGAAGAGCAGGTGGGCCTCGTCGAAGAAGAAGACGATTTTCGGCTTCTCCGGATCACCGGTTTCAGGCAGCTCCTCGAAAAGCTCGGCCAGCAGCCAGAGCAGGAAGGTGGCGTAGAGCCGCGGCGAGCGCATAAGCCGGTCGGCGGCCAGGATGTTCACCACGCCGCGGCCGCCGGCTGTCTGCAGAAAGTCGTTGATGTCGAGGGCCGGCTCGCCGAAGAATTTTTCGCCGTTTTGCTCCTCCAGGGCAAGGAGCGCACGCTGGATGGCGCCCACCGAGGCGGTGGAGACGTTGCCGTATCCGGTTCTGAGCTCCGCCGCGTTGTCGCCCACGAACTGCACCATGGCCCGCAGGTCCTTGAGGTCGAGGAGCAGCCAGCCGTTGTCGTCGGCCACCCGGAAGGCCATGGTGAGCACCCCTTCCTGGGTGTCGTTGAGGTCGAGCAGCCGCGCCAGCAGGATCGGCCCCATGTCGGAGACCGTGGTCCGCACCGGGTGGCCCTGCTCGCCGAACACGTCCCAGAACACCACCGGGCAGGCCTCGGGCGAGAAATCGGCAAGTCCCAACTGGGCGGCCCGTTCCGCCACCTTGCCGCTCAACGTGCCTGGCTGCCCGATACCACCCAGGTCTCCCTTGACGTCGGCCAGGAAGACCGGCACCCCGCAGGCCGAAAATTCCTCGGCCAGAACCTGCAGGGTGATGGTTTTGCCGGTACCGGTGGCACCGGCGATGAGACCGTGGCGGTTGGCCATTTCGGGCAGCAGGTGGATGACCTCCTTGGCCTTGCCGACAAAGAGGGGATTTGCCATGGGTTTTCTCCGTGTGTAAGGGGGGGGAGGCGGAAGAACTCCCTGCCGCGGTGGTGCCGGTTCTTGGGAGCGCAACAGGCATGAGCCCTTTTCCGAAAAATCATCGCAGGGGTGGGGCGGCGAGCACCCGGCAAAGTGGCAGGACCGGTTACGGTGCTCCTTCCTCCTGGGCCACCAGTTCGCCCTCCTGCCAGGTGCCGGACCGTTCCTGGCCCTTGCCGAGGAATTCTGTGCCCTGGCCGTGGGGAAGGCCGTGGCGCCATTCACCTTTGTAGATCGTGCCCGCTTCCGTAAAGCCGGTGCCGAAACCGTTGTCGCAGTCGCCCTCCATGCATTCGTCACCAGCGGCCGCGGCCGGCAGGCAGAGGAAGAGCAGCAGGGTGGTGCGGATCAGAAAAAAACGCATGATTTTCTCCACTTCGGATTGTGGGGAGAGGCAATCTGCCGCCGCCCTCTCCCGGTTGGCAAGGGGGTAGAAAAAAATCTATGCGGCGGGTTGCCGTTTGTCGATGTTTTTCTGGTCTTCTCAAGAGGCGGGCAGGATGCGCGCCAGGAGCGGCGAGCGGGCGCTGCCCCGGTCGAGGACGCTGCGGGCGGCGGCCTGCCCTTGGGCCAGCGTGTGGCTCAGCCCGAAGTTTGTTTCGAGAAAAACGAGGTACGGAAAATTGCCCGTCACCGAGAAGCCAAAACGCTCCTGCACCGCGTAGGTGGCATGGGCCTCCAGCTCCCGGCCCCTTTCCTGGGGAGCGGCCAGGTAGTGGCTGGGAAAGGCGACGAGCTCGGGGTCGAGGCTGTTCAGAAAGGCCCTTTTCTCCAAGGGGTGGAGCCCGCTCAGGTCGGCCCCGCACCAGGACGGCGAGCGGCTCGACAGCAGGCCCCGACAGGCAAAGGGGCGCGCAGGATAAACGGCGCAGCGTCCCTGCAGGTCGACGAAAGGGCAGGGGCCAAGGGTCCGCCGCAACCGAAGGAATTCCAGCATATCGGTGCAGTCACCGGTCCGCCGCAGGAGCTCAGCCACATGGCGGTGGAGGGCGTTCCTGTTGTCAACGGTGAGCATTTTCGCGGCAAGCCGCGCTTCACCCACGGAACTCTGCACCGCAAGTCTGCAGCAGTTGGCGCAGCCGGGGCGGCAGGGAACGGCAAGGTCCCTGGCCTCGTATTCCAGGAGCCAGTCGCCGAGTTGCCGGTCAAAAGAGGCGAGCAGGCCGCGAACTTCGGCCTCGATGCCGGCCCAGGCGTCAGAGCCAGCCTGGTCAGGGTTGGGCTTGTCGGTGAAAGAGGGAGCGCTCACGGGCAGACTTTTTCACTTCCAAAGAAACGTTTGCTTTTTCAAGGTGCCTGGCTAACATAAAAAAGAAGCGCCAAAGCGGGTCGGCGGACCGGTCCCGGCAACTGGCGCCCGGCAGGTTCCGGTCCCTTTCCCTCGCTCTCTGCACTCCCCCAAGAGCGCCGCAGAAGGAGGTGCGCCATGACCGTTGCCATCCATAAGGTGGAATATTACAACATTACGGTGCGGGACCAACCCGGGGAGGCATACCGGCTGCTTTCCACCCTCCACGGCCTGGGGCTCGAGCTGCATGCCTTCACCGCCATTCCGGTGGGCCCCAACAGCACCCAACTCACGGTGTTCCCCGGCGACCGGGAACGGTTTGCGGTCGAATCGGGGCGGATCGGCATGGCCCTCGACGGGCCTTACGAGGCTTTCCTCGTGCAGGGCGACGACGAACTCGGGGCCCTGATCCCGATCCATGAGTTGCTCTTCCGGGCCAACGTCAACGTCTATGCCTCCACCGGGGTCGCCGATGGCCGGGGCGGCTTTGGTTACGTGATCTACGTGAAGGCCGCTGATTTCGAGCGGGCCGCCGGGGTTCTCGAGCTGTAGGCCAGGCCGGCGGTCAAGCGGCCGGGAGGCCAGGTTCCAGTAGCACCAGGACCTCGAGGTTGGCGGTGCCGGGAAACATGTCCAGGGGCACGATCCGTCGGGGTGTGAAACCGCCGGCCCGCCACTGTTCCAGGGCGGCCGGGATCTCGTCCACGGCGCAGAAGATATGCAGCACCCGCACCGGATGCCGGCCGGCGAGGGCCGGGATCACCTCCGGGGCCGTGCCCTTGCGGGGCGGGTCGAGGAGGATGGCCTCCGGCACCTTGGCCTCGGGCAAATTGTTTTCGATGAGGTCGCTGGTGATGCGCTGGGCCATGAAGCGGACCCGGCTGCAACCGGAGCCCGGCTTGCAGTTTTCCCGGGCCGCGTCGATGGACGGCCCTTCGGCGTCGATGCCGATGGCTTGCCGGAAAAAGGGCGCCAGGTGCCGGGAAAAGAGACCGTAACCGCAGTAAAGGTCGAGAAAATTGGTGTCCTGGGCCGGCGCCAGCATCTGCCGGGAGAGTTCCAGCATGGGTTCCACCATGGATTCGTTCACCTGGGAGAACGAGGTGGGGTGGAAACGGTAGCGGTGCTCGCAGAAAGTGGCCATGAGGAGCTCGGGGCCGAAGAGTTTCTTGTACTGCAGCGCGCCCTCCGGCCGCCGGCTTTCGAGGTAGTAATCGGAATGGCTCGGGTCGAAGTAGGCGGCGGCGGAGGTGACCCCGATGGGCAGCTTCTGGAGGTGGGCGGCGAGGATCTTCAGCTTGCGGACGATGGGGCCGTTCAACTCGTCGAGGTTGAAGACCACCGCCCGCTCGGCATAGGTGCCGCGGATGATCAGGTAGTTGAGATGGCCGGCCACCAGGTGGAAGGGTGGTTCGCAGAGCTTCTGCTGCAGAAACTGGTAGATGGCCGCGTGCTCATGGGGCTCGAGGAGCGAGGGCAGAAAGGCCCGTTTCTGGCCTTTGCTCGCGGCCTCGTCGAAGAACAGGGTGCAACGGCCGTTGCGGAAGGCAACCCGCCGTTTGGAGGTGGTACGGTACCGGCGCGGCCGCGGCGAAGCAAAGACCGGCTCCGGCTGGCCCGGAAGGGAGTGTTTCTGCCAGAACGCGGCGAGGGCCTCGTTCTTGAGTTTCAGCTCCTCGGCATAGTCAAGATCAACAAGGGGCGCCGTCAGCCCGTTGGCATCCTGGGGCCGGCGGCCTTCCGGAACGAGCGCCCTGAGAATCCGGGCAAACGAATCGGGCGCCTCCCGTTCTTCCTGGGACACCGCCGGACGATGGCGGCGGGCCGGCGGCGGACCGGTTTTTGGGCGGCGTTCTCGGGGGGGCTCCTGCCGCGGCGGGCCGGCTTTCCCGGTGGCCGGCGGTTTGCCAGGTTTTTTCGCAGGGGCGGCAGGGCGTGTTTTTCGGAAGGGACGTTTGGGTTGCATGGGTGGCTCCTTGGCGCGGTAACAGGCTTATACCCGACCTTTGGGCCGGCTGTATATAAAAAAGAGGTTTTTCTTTTATCGCGCCGCGTTTGCCTCGACCGGCAGCCATCTTCCTGTCCACCCCGCCCATCGGTGAAAAACTCCACAAGCTGCCGTCGTAATTTTTCCAATTTTTCATGACAAACTTCGAGGCTGTTTTTACGGCCTGCGACCAGGGTGCGGTGAAGTGCTTTTTCTCTTCCCGCCAGGCAGCGCTTGGACCATTATACTGGTTTATGGCATAGTGAAAAAGTTTTCTCCCATGCTCCTTCCCGGTATGTTCCCTGCTGCTCGCCGGGCAGGCTGAAAAAGGTTGGCTGCCTGGCAGATGCGTTGGCGTCCGCTGGGCAGGGTAAGGTGTGATGATTTTTCTTCTTTTCTTCGCTTTGGTTTACTTTCTTCTGGCGCTGGCCGGGCTCTGGTATCTGTACCGGGGCTACCGCCGGCGTGGCCCGCTGCGCACGGTTCTGCTGGGAGTTTTCGGCCTGGCAGGCCTCGCTCTGCTGGTGCCCCTGCCCATTCATGGCGGTTTTACTTTCTTGTTCGAGGCGCTTCTCTCCGAGCTTTCCACCTATCGGGAAGCCGTTGAGGAAGTGGGGGTGCAAGTCGAGCGGAGGGCTTTCGAAAAAAAACTCGAGAGCCGTTTCGCGGGCCCCCTCGACTATACGGTCGTCGATGAGCCGGCCCCTGGCTGGGAGCGGGTGCGCACCCCGGCTGGGGTCGATGGATTCCACGAAAGGGCATCTGGTCTGGTCTGGAGCGAGCTGCTGGCCAGGGGCGAGGTGGCTCCCTTCGAGCTGGAGAGGGCCAAGGAGATCTGCCGCGGGCTGCCGCCGGCCGGCACCTGGGCCCTGCCCACTTCGGCGGAGTGGTATTTCTTCCGGAAGGCGAAAGGGGAGCGGGTGGCCCCCGATGAAGGCTACGGCACCGTTTCCTTTACGGTGGACACCGAGATGGGTCTTGAATTGCCCACCACCCACCTCGGCCAAGGAAGGAAACTTGCCCTGCGCTGCGTTGCCCGCACCGGGGCCGCTCCTGCCAGGGGCTATATCCGGGATGACGTGCCCCTCGAGGAATGGAACCGGGACCAGCTCGAACTGCTGCGCTGAACCGGCCGGGGCGCCGCTGCTCAGCGCAGGGCCGGGAACCAGAGCTCGAAATGGGCTTCGCCCTTCCGGAGGTCGAAACAGAGCCAGGCCGTCTGGTCGAAAAGCAGCTGAGAAGCTCGGGTAAGAGTGTCTGAAATGGTACCGCCGCGCCATGCAGCCAACGGCTTCGTCTGCTGATATTTCCAAAAGTACTGCTTGGTAAAAGAACCATGATCGAGATCACCAAGAGCCTTGCCATTCCGGAGTCCGAACTGTCCTTTGCCTTTTCGCGCTCCAGCGGCCCAGGGGGGCAGAACGTCAACAAGGTGAGCACCAGGGTCACCCTTTCTTTCGACTGCCGCAACTCCCCCAGCCTGAGCCCGGAGCAGAAGGAGCTGCTGTACTCTCGCCTGGCCACCCGGATCTCACGCCAGGGGGTGCTGCGGGTGGTCTCCTACCGGCACCGCACCCAGGGGGCCAACCGTGAAGCTGCGGTGGCTCGCTTTGTCGAGCTTCTGCAACAGGCCCTGCACCGAGACAAACCGCGGCGCCCCACCAAGGTGTCGAAGGCGGCAAAGGAGAGGCGGCTCGAGACAAAGAAGCATCGCGGTCTTCTCAAGAAGCGGCGAAGCGGGGGAGACCATGGTTGAGTTCCCGGGGCTGTTGTGTCACCGGGGTCCGGGGTCGTTGCTGCGGTACGCGGCAGGCAAGGTGGAAGAGCGTCGTGGCGCAGGAGAGATCAAAAATTCCGACGGGGCGGCGCAACTGGCCACTGCAGGGTGCTTTCCTGCCTCGACTGCCACCAACCCATGATGCACCGAGCGCTTTGCTTGGCCGCAACGAGGCAAAGGCAGCGTTCTGGGCGGCCCTGTGGCCTCGTTCGCCAAGGTCGACCGTCATAATGTCTGCAACCGCTGCCAGCGGGAGGACAAGGAGAACAATGCCTCCTGCCAGGAGGACCATTGGCACATCCGCCATCATCGGAGCACCGGCTGCATTGCGGACCGCCCCTGCAAGCCGGGCCGGTGCGGAACCTGCATCCCTCTTTTCCCGGCGGTGCGGGTACTGGTTCCGCGCATCCGTTCGTGACCTGCCTGTCGTTTTTCCTTTCGCTTGACCGGGCTGCCGTTTTGTGATAGGATTTCTTCGTCCTTTGGCACAAAGTGGTAGTTTCTTTCTTCCGGTTCCGCCAAAATCTCCACCCAAGGGCGCAATCCACGGGCCACCGCTCCTGCGTGAGGCTCGATACATCCGGTTTCACGTGTTTTGTCGGCAACGGCTCCGGCGCAGCGGGCTGCGGGCGAACCTGCCCGTGCTGCGAGGAATTTCGGCTTGCGCCGGGGTAAACGAAACATCTGTGAAAAGGAGGCGCTTATGGGATTTCTCGATAAACTGTTCGGCACCACGACGAAGAAGTACCCGCCCCTGGCTGCGGAAAGCCCGACGGCCAAGGAACTGGCGAGCATGAAAGATCCGCTGGAGGCCCTCATGCGGGATGTCTCCGACCCGATGGAGATCGTACCGGCGCCGGACAACCGGGCTTACGTCTTCATCGGCAACCCCCGCAAGAACTTCGGCATGGCCTGGATCGAGGACGGCGAAATTCACAATTTCAAGACCCTGCAGGAACAGAAGGGGGTACAACAGGCGCAGCTCCTGAAGATGGTGGCGCAACTGCAGGAGGCCTACCACCGGAGCGGCGACGACAAGCGGTTCTCCACATCCATCGGCGACCGGGACGTGGTGGTTACCCCGTCTTCCCACCTGGCCAGCGAGGTGAACGACATCATCAGCGGCACATCCTGAACTTCCGGTTCAACAGGGCAGACGCCACGGACCCGCTCCCCTTCACGGAGCGGGTTCTTTTATTGAAGGGCACCGCGAGAGAAATCGAAAAAAGCATGTGGAAAGAGCGTGCATCGGGTAAACAGAAACCGGTCAGCAAGCCAGTTCTCCCCGGAGCCCGCACCATGCTTCTCATCAACCCGCCAGTTGCCAAACCCTGCGAGCCTCCGGCCGGCATTGCCCGGCTGGCCGGCACGCTGCGCGGACAAGGCATCCCCTGTACCCTGCTCGACGCGAGTCTCGAAGCCCTGCTCGTTTCGCTGGCCGACCCGCCGGCTGCCAAGGATACCTGGGGCCGGAGGGCCTGCCGGCATGTCGCGGCGAATCTCGCGGCCCTGCGTGACCCAGCGGTTTACTGCAGTCCGGACCGTTACCGGCGGGCCGCCGTCGATCTCAACCGGGTGCTGGAACTTGCCGGGGCCGCCCATGGGGTGGATTTCGGACTCGTTAATTTCCAGAATCCCGCCTGCTCCCCCCAGAAAAGCGCGGACCTGCTCGCAGCCGGGGCGCAACCTGCGGCAAATCTTTTTTATCCCTATTTTTCCAGGAGATTGCCACAAATCCTGGAAGAAACCGCTCCTCCCCTGGTCGGCTTCTCCCTCAATTACCTGAGCCAGGCGGAGGCCACCTTCGCCATGGCCGGTTTTTTGAAAAAAATTGCCCCCCAACTGCCCATCGTCCTGGGAGGCGGGCTGGTTACCAGTTGGCTCGGCAACCCCTCTTTCAAAAACACCTTCGCCGGACTCATCGACCACCTGGTGGCCGGGCCCGGCGAGGAAGCGCTCCTTCGCCTGCTGGGCAGGAACGCCACCGGCGAGCATCCCCCCGATTACGCCGGCCTGCCCCTTGCCGGCTACCTTTCCCCGGGCTTCGTCCTGCCCTATGCCGCCTCTTCGGGCTGCTACTGGAACCGCTGCTCCTTCTGCCCGGAGAGAGCCGAAGGCAACCCGTACCTGGCGCTTCCCGTGGACCGGGTGACAGGGGAGGTGGCGGGCCTGATCGAGCGCCACCGGCCGGTGCTCCTCCATCTCCTCGACAACGCGGTGAGTCCGGCGCTGCTGCGCGGTCTTGCGGAAAAGCCGCCCGGCGTCGACTGGTACGGGTTTGCCCGGGTGAGCCCGCTCCTGGCCGATCCCGAGTTTTGCCGGGAGCTTCGCAAATCCGGTTGCCGGATGCTCAAGCTGGGCCTCGAGTCCGGCTCCCAGCAGGTGCTCGACCGGCTCGACAAGGGCATCGACCTGGGGCTGGTGGGGAGGGTCCTGCAGGCTTTGCGCGCAGCCGGCATTGCCACCTATGTCTACCTTCTCTTCGGCACGCCGCCGGAAACCGAGGCCGAGGCCAGGGCAACCCTTGATTTCACGGTCTGCCACCGGGAAGCCATCACCTTTCTGAATCTGGCCATCTTCAACCTGCCGCTGGGTGCGCCGGAAGCCAAAACCCTGGCCAGCAGCGGCCTGTACGAAGGCGATCTCTCCCTCTATGCCGATTTCGTGCACCCGGCGGGCTGGCAGCGCTCGCGGGTGCGCCGCTTCCTCGATCGGGAGTTCAAGCGTCATCCCGCCGTGGCCGTTATCCTGCGCCGCGACCCGCCCCTGTTCACCAGTAACCATGCGCCGTTTTTCCGCAGCGACACACCAGTTGTTTGACAAGCAACCGGCTTCGTTCTACTCTTGAAGCAGGCAGCTCTGAGTTGCTTTCTGCGCCGCGTATGTTTCTCGGTTTCCGCTCCTGCTCCTTCCCCAGGGAGGTGCGTCCGTGTTTCCTGTTCTCGATTTTCTGCTGAAAGGCGGCATTCTCGTCTGGCCGATCCTCTGCTGTTCGCTCATTGGCACCGCCATTTTCTTCGAACGCCTTCTCACCCTGCGGGGCGCCCGGGACCGGGAAGGGATCGGCGCCCGTTTTTTTTCGTTGCTGGCCGAGGGCCGAACCACCGGGGCCCGCCGGCTGCTCGCCGGGGTCAGGGCCGCCAAACGGCGCCGTTCCTCGGTGGAGCTCCTGCTTGCTGAGGCATTTTCCCTGCCGCGCAGCGACCGTGAGACCATGGAGACGGTGCTCGCCCACGCGGTGGGCCGGGAGATCGAATACCTCGGCCGGAGGCTCGGGGTGCTGGCCATCTGCGGCAACATCTCGCCGCTTCTGGGCCTGCTCGGCACGGTGTTCGGGATGATCAAGGCCTTCATGGCGGTGGAGAGCCTGGGTGGCCGGGTGAACGCGGCGGTGCTGGCCGGCGGCATTTGGGAGGCGATGCTGACCACCGCCTTTGGCCTGCTGGTTGCGATCCCGCTCATCATTTTCCACGGCTATCTCGAAGGCAGGCTGGCTGCGGCCCAGACCGAACTCGAGGAGGTGGCGGTGACCGTGCTCAAATACTGGCCCCTGGCCGCTGATCGAGGAGATGGCCATGCTGCGGATAGCGAAGAGGAAGCGGAGCGGGATATCGATCCATTTGACCGCTCTCATTGACATGATCTTTCTGCTGCTCATCTACTTCCTGCTCACCAGTTCCTTTGTCGAGCAGGAAGGGCTCTCGGTGGCCGTGCCGCGGGTGAGCCGGTCAGCGGAATATCTGCTCGACATTCCGCGGGTGGTGGTGGACGGCAGAGGCGGCTTTCATTTTGACAATCGCCTCGTTTCCGATAACGAACTGGCCGCCCTGCTCAGGCCTGCGCTTGCCGCCGGCGACGGCGCCGTGGCCATCACCGCCGAGCGCACCGTGGTCTATGACCGGGTGGTGCGGGCCTTGGACATCGCTCGCCAGAGCGGCGCCAGGCAGCTCAATCTGACCGTGGAGAGAGAGGAAGCCAAGTAGACGACGGCCGGCTTTCTCGAAAAGATCTTTCGTTTTGTTGCCACTTGGGGTAGCATGCCGCCCTTTCCGCCTGCGGAATCCGGTGGGAGATGGCCCTCGGCTGATCCGCACCCTGGGCAGCAAGGGGAAAGAGAACTTCGATCCGAATACGGAGTGGAGGTTAAATGACAGCCGCAAACAGTGTGAACGCCGGCAGCGAGATCGACAGCCGCTGCGGCAAGTGCAAGGATACAACCAACCATACGGTGATCGCCCTCACCGCCGGCCGGGTGGCCAAGGTGGAGTGCCGGGTCTGCGGCAGCCGCCACAATTACCGGCCACCGGAGGGCACCGTGAAAAAAAGCGGCAGCCGGGTGGTGAAAAAGGGAGAGAGCCGCTCAACGGCCGCCGCGGTGCGGGTCTCCAAGGAAGAAGCCCGTTTCGAGGAACTGCTGGCCGGCCGCGATCCGGAAGAGGGGGCGCCCTACAGCATGACCGGTTCCTTCGAGGCGAACCAGATCCTCGCCCACCCCACCTTCGGGCCTGGCGTGGTGGTGCGGCTCATCGCCCCCAACCTCATGGAGGTGCAGTTCCGGGCTGGCAGCAAGACCCTGGTGCGGGCGGCGGGCTGAGAGCCTCCCCTGCCTGAAAACGAAACCGGCGGGAGTGTCGTTGCGACTGCTCCCGCCGGTTTTTTTATGCCGTTGTTGATCCCAGGTGTGATGGACCTAATAAAATAAAGCTGTTCCGGTTTGCCGTTCGGTTTGCCGATCTCCCTTTTTACTTGCTCAGATAGACATCTGTTCGTACAATTAACTTTACAACCAGGAGGTGCTCAAATGACCAAGTCGCCCCAGATACTCCCTATTTCAGATCTTCGCCAGAATGCCAGCAGCGTTGTCAAAAAGCTGTCCTCATCCCGCGAGCCCCTGTTCATCACGCAAAGGGGACGCGCAGCAGCCGTGATGGTCAGCATGAAAGAGTATGAACAGACGCAACACGAGCTTGAGCTGTTGCGTCTTCTTGCCCGTGGCGAAAAGGAAATCGAAGCTGGGGTCGGATACGAACTGGAAGCAGTTATGGCAGAGGCTGACGAAATGCTGGCGGAATAAAATGAAAATATTTTTCACGCCAACTGCGAGGAAACAGTTTTTTCATGCACTTGCGTATATCCGCAGGGACAACCCGGCGGCAGCGCTTTCTTTCCGGACAAAAGCGGAACAAAAACTTTCACGTTTGAGCGACCAGCCCCTCTCTGGCCGTTCCATTCCCGAATTTCCTGATCTCCCTTACCGGGAAGTCATTGTTGCACCATACAGATTCTTTTACAGGCTGAAAAACGACACCGTATGGATTGTCGCGGTATGGCATGGCGCCCAGCTTCCCCCGTCCCCTGGGAAGTGAAACTGGCGTTTTTTCGCTGGTTTTTCGCCGTAGGGCATGGACGCCACC